>NZ_OY781925.1:2137500-2437500 GCF_963677305.1 uncultured Holophaga sp. | reverse complement strand
CGGGTGGCGGCCTTTGAGTCCTTCCGGAGGGATGGCGGGGATCTGCTCTTCTTTCGGCAGCTCAATGCCCTGCTGGCGGAGATCAGGGAGCGGATCCGCAATCGGGGGGAAGCGGCAGGTCTGGCAGGGGATCTTGCCAGGGTCCGGGCGCTCCGCAGGGAGCTGGCCAGCTGGGCGGCGGCTGAGGAGGCCGAGCAGGGCAACGGCCTGATCCTCGTGGAGGGCAGGGTGGGGGACGAGCCCTGCTGGTTCATCCTCGACACCGGAGCCCAGAGGGTCTGTGTCAGTCCGGAGCTCATCCTCGCTGCCGGCTTCGGAGCGTTTCTGGGAAAAGAGTCCACCCTGGTGCTGGCTGGTGGGGTGAAGATCCGCGGGCGGGAGATCGAACTGCCCGAGGTGAGTCTTTGTGGGCAGCGGGTGAGCGCTGTCGCAGGCTCGGCCGTTCCTGCCTCCGAGGTGGGGGTCGATGGGCTCCTGGGGCAGAGCTTCCTCAGGAGTTTCGTCTATACCATCGACAGTGCGGCGCCGTCCCCACTGCAGCTTCTGCGCAGGGTGGGTGCGGCGCCCCCTTCCTGATCCAGGCCTATTTCAGCCGGTCCAGCACCTTGTCGATGTTGACGGCAACCTGCCGGATCTTGCCGTTCATGCCCTCGATCTCGAGGGTGAGCTTGCGCACCGTCTCCACCGACTTGCCCATGTTCTCCGCCACCACGGCGAATCCGAGCCCATGGACCCCGGCCTTGGCGGCCTCGATGCTGGCGTTGAGGGCCAGCATCTGCATGCTGCTCATGACGGAGTTGATGCGTCCCACCAAGCCCGCGCTGCCCTTGAGGCTCTCGGTGATCTCGGTCTTCATCTCCCCGATGCCCCCCACCACCTCGCTCTCGATGCGGTGGCGGTCCTCCTCGAGGATATCGACCAGGAGCTGGGCCAGATCGCTGGCCAGGACCCGGGTCTGGGTTCCGGACAGAAGGGCGGTGAGCTGCTCTGTGGTCTCGGGGCGCCCCGTCACCTCGAAGACCAGGTCCACCGGGTGGCTCTTGATCGCAGTCTCGATCTCGCTGTAGACGGGGATCCTGGCCTGCTTGGCGGCCGCTGCGGCCGGGGCCTCGGCGTGCCGGTCGACGACGAAGCTGATGTCCGCACTGCTGCTCTGGCTCAGGAGGTTGAAGAACCTCAGGCCCGCACGGCCGCCGCCGACGATGCCCACACGCTGGGTCCTGGTTGTGCTGTCCGCTCTGGTCATGGGGAGTCCTGGGTTGCTGGGGCATTCTAATCCCCTTTCCGGCTCTCTGCGAGAGTCTCCTGCAAATCGGCCTTGAGGTAAGATGGCCCTTCACCCTGGGTGAGTTCGAAAGGAAAGTGCTGTGGAGTTGGTTGTCGATCGCATCTGCCAGGAGCTCTCTCTGCCTCGTGCGGGGGTGGCCGCGGTGGTCGGGCTCTTGAACGAAGGCAACACGGTGCCCTTCATTGCCCGGTACCGCAAGGAAGCCACCGGTAGTCTCGATGAGGTGGCCATCCGGGCCGTCGAGGACCGGGTTGCCTACTTCAAGGAACTGTTGGAGCGACGGGAGACCGTCCTCAAGACCATCGACAAGCAGGGGAAGCTCACCTCCGAGCTGAAGGACCGCATCGAGTCCACTTGGTCCAAGACTGAGCTTGAGGATCTCTACCTCCCCTACAAGCCCAAGAAGCGCACGAAGGCCACAGACGCCCGGGAACGGGGTCTGGAGCCCCTGCTGGATGCCCTCCTTGCCGACACCACCGGCGCCGATCCCCTGATGCTGGCGGCCTCCTACGTCAAGGAGGACCAGGAGGGTACCCAGACCCCCTCCCAGTGCGTGGAGGGGGCGGGCCACATCCTGGCCGAGCGTCTGGCGGAAGATGCCGATGTCCGGGCTTGGCTGCGCGAGGCCTTCTTCGAGCACGGCACCCTGGTCTCCACCCTGCGGGAGGAGCGCAAGGACGGCCAGGAGGCCCTGCGCTTCAAGTCCTACTGGGACTACAAGGAGGCCATCAAGAAGATGCCCGCTCACCGCATCCTGGCCGTGCGCCGGGGCGAGAAGGAGGAGATCCTCTCGGTCAAGCTCCTCGTGGAGCGAGAGAGCCTGGTGACCCAGTTGGTGTCCCGGGTCAAGGTGGAAAGCGCCTCCGGCTTCCGGCGGAGCCTTCATGATGTCTGCGGGGACGCTTTCGACCGCCTCCTAGCCCCCACCCTTGAGACCGATGTGCGGGTCGAGGCCAAGAAGAAGGCCGATGCCGAGGCCATCAAGGTGTTCCAGACCAACCTGGACCACCTCCTGCTGGCCCCTCCTGCGGGCCAGATGTGCACCCTGGGGGTGGACCCCGGGATCCGCACCGGCTGCAAGCTGGCGGTGATCAACCGCCTGGGCCAGTTCATGGAGACCGCCACCATCTACCCCCTGGAGCCCAAGCGGGACTTCGAGGGCAGCCGGGCGGTCCTCGAGGCCATCGCCACCAAATACCCCCTGGAGGCCATCGCCGTGGGCAATGGTACCGGCGGGCGGGAGGCTGAGAGCTTCGTGCGCCAGTGGCTGCGGGACAGCGGGCGCGAGGGGGTCATCTGCGTCTCCGTGAGCGAGGCCGGAGCCTCGGTCTACAGTGCCAGTGAGGTGGCCCGCGAAGAGTTCCCGGAGCAGGATGTCACCGTGCGCGGGGCCATCTCCATCGCCCGGCGCTTCCAGGACCCCCTGGCCGAGCTGGTGAAGGTGGAGCCCAAGTCCATCGGCGTGGGCCAGTACCAGCACGATGTGAACCAGACGGCCCTCAAGAAGAGCCTGGACGAAGTGGTGGAGTCCTGCGTGAACCGCGTGGGGGTCGATCTCAACTCGGCCAGCTACAAGCTCCTGGCCTATGTGGCCGGCATCGGCGAGACCCTGGCCAAGAACATCATCAACTACCGATTCGAGCATGGGGCCTTCCTGCATCGGGAGCAGCTCATGGCGGTGCCCCGCTTCGGCGAGAAGGCCTTCCTGCAGTCCGCGGGCTTCCTGCGGATCCGGGACGGGGAGAACCCCCTGGACGCCAGCGCCGTGCACCCCGAGGCCTACCCCGTGGTCCAGCGCATCTGCCAGCTCACCGGGAAGACCATTCCTGAGCTGGTGGGCAACGAGGCCGTCCTCGCCGGGCTGGACCCCAAGCTCTTCGTGGATGAGCGCTTCGGTCTGGAAACGGTCACCGACATCATCGCCGAGCTGCGCAAGCCAGGGCGGGATCCCCGTCAGCGTTTCGAGGCCGTCCAGTTCCTGGAGGGCGTGAACAAGCCCTCTGACCTGGAGCCCGGCATGGAGCTCCCGGGAATCGTGACCAATGTGACGGACTTCGGCGCCTTCGTGGATGTCGGTGTCCACCAGGACGGCCTGGTCCACCTCTCCGAGATCAGCCACAGCTACATCAAGACCCCGGCTGATTCCCTCACGGTGGGGCAGTCCGTCAAGGTGAAGGTGCTGAACGTGGATCTGCAGGCCAAGCGTATCTCGCTTTCCATCAAGGCCCTGCTCCCCGTGCCGGCGGGTCAGGCACGCAGCGAGCATGCCCGGCCCCAGGGGGGGCGCCCCAGGCGTCCCGAGGGGCAGGAGGGCAGGCCGGAGCGGGGTCCCAAGAGAGAGGGGCAGCGGGAGGCCAGGCGTCCTGATGCCAAGCGCCCGGAAGCCCGGCGCCCGGATGCCCGGCGCCCGGATACCAAGCGGCCGGACGCCAGGCAGAGCGACTCCAAGGGGGCCAGTCTGGATGACCTTCTGGCCAAGTTCAACAAGGGGCTCCGGTGAGATACTGGCTTCTGTCCGGTCTGTTCCTCGCAGGGCTGCTGGGGTGTGAGCCCCAGCCCCGTGGGGTCTGCAACGGACCGGCAGAGGCCGGCCTCGTGCTGGGTTACGAGAATCCCAGTCTGCCCGAAGCCCAGCGCGCCCAGGACCGTCTCCAGGTCCGGGTCGACGCCACCCAGGTCGTCGAGGGGGGACTGGATGTCCAGGCGAGCCTCTCTTCCCTGCGGGGGCAGGCTCCCCAGCGCTTCTTTCTCCGAAAGGGTGGGCTGGCGGTATGGGATGGCAAGAGCATCCAGCGGGTCCTCCTGCCAGAGGGCTTTCCGGCGGTGAGGTCCTGGACCGCTGGGGGGGCCGAGTGCCGCGTCATCGGGCGCGCCATCGTGCCCAAGGGCATCCCCCTTCCCCCCGACTCCAACCGCATCGGGACCTGGGTGGAGATCAGTGATCCCGGGCGCCCCGGGAGCCGGAGCCGCTCCCTCTTCGTGCCGGGCGTGGGACTGGTGGAGACCTGCATCCTGAGGGAGGGGAGATGGGTGACTGTCCAACAGCTCTGCTCGCGGATGTTCACCGAGGTCCCGACCCCGCGCTAGACTGGCTCTTTCAGGAGTATCCATGGCGAAGGACAAAACCGCAGAGGCCCTGCCCAAGGAGGTTGCCAAGGGCTCCCTGCGGGACAACGCCGAGCTGCTCTGCTTCGGCATTCTTCTGATCATGTTCTTCAAGACCTTCGTCGGCCAGCAGTTCACCATCCCCAGCGGGTCCATGAGGAACACCCTCATGATCGGGGACCACCTGCTCATCAACAAGTTCATCTTCGCCCGTCCCCAGTGGAGCTGGGAGGAGAAGCTCTTCCCGATGCGCAGTGTCCAGCGCGGGGACATCATCGTCTTCCGCTATCCCCTGGATCGCGAGCAGGACTATGTGAAGCGTTGTGTCGCCCTGGCGGGTGACACCGTGGAAATCCGGGACAAGCGCCTCTACATCAACGGCAGGCAGGCGACGGGCCCCTGGGAGCATCACACGCTCCACGCCGAAGACGGTCCCGTGGCCGGTCCCTGGCCCCCGACCCGGGGTACCGGCTCCAATCCCGACGAGGTTCAGGGCCTCCCCGTCTCCGCTGTGTGGCCCTACCTCGACCCCGAGATCCAGGCCATGGATCAGCAGGGGCGGGAGCCCCTGGGTTATGGCTACCGGGACCGCCTCGGCCCCATCAAGGTCCCAGAGGGGCATATCTTCGCCATGGGCGACAATCGCGAGAACAGTCTTGATGGCCGGTACTGGGGCTTCCTGCCCGTGGATCACCTCCGGGGCCGTCCCTTCTTCATCTGGTGGAGCTACCGCGAGGGCGGACGTGACGACCAGAATGCCCGCATCCCCAACGGCCCGGCCGATGTGGTCTCCAATATCGTGGACGGGGCCCGCCACTTCTTCTCCTGGACCCGCTGGGAGCGCACAGGGACCGTACCGAAATGAAGTTCCGCAGTCTGGCCCTGGGATGTCTGATCGCCTGGGCCATTCCCGCCGCCGCCTGGGGTGACAAGGGGCATCGGATCATCGCCAGCTGTGCGGTCAGGGGGCTTCCCCCGGTCGTGGGAGCCTGGTTTTCCGGTCAGGAGGGCCTGGTGGTGGGGCATGCCAGCGATCCGGACCACTGGAAGAAGGACCGGAAGGAGGCCCCTCGCCACTTCCTCAACTGCGAGGTGTATGGGGGGGCTGCTTCGGTGCCCCGCAGTGCCCAGGAGGCCATCGGGCGCGTCGGTGTCAGGCGCTTCCAGAAGAGCGGCCAGCTGCCCTGGGCCATCCAGGACCAGGTCAGGGTCCTGGCCACGGCCTTCCGATCCAGGGACCGCGGCAGGGTTCTTCTCGAGTCCTCGTACCTGAGCCACTATGTGGGTGACCTCCATGTCCCACTCCATACCACGGTCAACTACGATGGCCGGGAGACCGATCAGCGGGGGGTCCACAGCCGCTGGGAGACCGGCTTGGTGGAGCGCTATGTGGCACCCGGTTCCCTGCGGGTTCTGCCCAGCGCCCCAGGGCGCGCAACCCTCCAGTCGCCCTGGCGCTGGCTCCAGGAGACCCATTCGCTGGTCGGACTGGTTCTCCAGGATGATCGTCTGGCTGGAGGGGTGAAGCGGCACCGGGGGCGGCGCCAGCAGGGTGCCTACTGGCCCCTGTTCTGGGCTGCGGAGGGGAATGTGGTGAAGGGGCAACTGGAGCGGGCCGGGCAGCGGACGGGCGATCTCATCGTCCTCGCCTGGGAGATGGGCGGGCGTCCCAGGGCCTGATCCCTCAGCTGAGCTTGAAGCGGGAGGCCAGGTCCCGCAGTTCGGCGGCCAGCCTGGCGAGGTCGTCGACGGTGCGGGCCGTCTCGGTGATGGTGGCGGTCAGCTCCACTGTGGCGGAGGCGTTGCGCTCGGTCAGGTCGAGGGTCCGCCGGATGCCCTCCACCACCTGCCCGCTGGCCTGGGCCTGGGCCCCGGTGGCGGTGGCGATCTCCTGGATCTGATCGGCATAGTCCCGGATGTTATGCTGGATGACCCCCAGAGTGCGACTGACGTTCTCCACGGCTCCGGAGCCCACACCCACCCGGTTGCCGCTCTCCTCGATGAGGGCGGTGATCTCCTTGGCGGCCGAAGCGCTTCGCTCCGCCAGCTTGCGGATCTCATCGGCAACCACCGCGAAACCCCGTCCGTGGACCCCTGCCTTGGCCGCCTCGATGGCCGCGTTGAGCGACAGGAGGTTGGTCTGGCGGGCGATGTCGGCGATCACTGTGGTGATCCGGCCCACCTTGCCCGAGCTCTCCTGGATCGCCCTCATGGCGTCGTCGGAGGCCTTGACGCTCTCCATGCCCTCGGCACTTGCCGTAAGCGAGGTGCTGGAGAGTCTCTCCGCCTGGGCCGTGCGGCTGCGGACCTCTTCGACCGAGCGGGCCACCTCATCAAGGGCCTGGGAGGAGGTGGCGACCTCGACCCTCTGGGCATCGGCCGAGCGACTGATCTCAGCCGTGGCGGCTTCCAGTTCCTGGGTGGTGGCCGAGAGCTCCGTGGCCCCGCTGGCCGTGCGCTCGGTGATGGCCGCGATATGGCCGAAGTCATCCCGCAGCCGGGCTGTGGCCCGGTCCAGCTTCCGGGCGATGTTGCCGAATTCGTCCCGGCTGTCCACCTGACACCGGTGGGTGAGATCACCCGACTCCAGGGCCGCCATGGCGTCTTCGATCATCCGGGCATCCTGTTCGACCCGGCGTCCCACCAGCAGAGTGAAGAGGACGCCCAGGACGAGTGCGACCACAACGCCCAGGATGATCTGGAGCTGCTGCCTTCGGGCGAAGATCCCATCCTGTTGGCTCAGCTGCTCTGCCCGCTGCTGGTACAGCGCCAGGAGCTTGTCCAGGTCATCCCTGGCCTTGTTCATCTCCTTGAGGTTGGCATCCATCATGGCCGGGAGGTCCGGGTCCGGTCGGGAGGTGGCCTCCTTGAGCAGGGGGGGGAAGGCGGATGCGTAGTGCCGGATGATGCCGCTGATCTCCTGGACCTGGGCCTTGTCGCTCCCCCAGTCCAGTCCCTCCAGGCGAGTGAGGTTGGCCTGGAGGGTGTCCTCCACTTCGGCCAGGCGCTTCACCCGCTTGGCGAGATAGACCGGATAGGCATGGGTGCCCAGGAGGGAGACGTGCACGATGCGGAGCCGGTTGGCATTGGCGATGACATCGGTGGTGGCGGTGAGCTTGTCGAAAATGCCGGTGACGGTGGCCTGGTCCTGCTGGAGTCGGCGCAGGCTCCCCAGGCCGATGAGGGCCACAAGGAGGAGGAGGACCACCTGGGTGGTCAGGATGAAGTAGAACTTGCTTCTAATGCGGAGCTTGGCGTGGAAGGCTGTCATGGGTCCTCCCTCCGCTGTCCTGGTGATGCCGGTAGGCGGATTCGGAATTGAATGTAAACCTTCCATGCCCGGGGGCAAGGCGCTCAGTCACGTGCTTTTTCAAAGCTCAGGGCATCCAGGAGGCCAAGGGCCCCCGCCTCACCCACTGGGCTGATCCGGATCCAGGCGCCGGTTCGGACCTCCATCCAGAGTGCGCCGTCTGCGGGCTGCCACCAGCCCTGCCTTCCCGCACTGCCCATGAGGTGGCGGGCGCCCTGGGTCTGGCTGCCGGAGGGACGGATCACGGCTTCGACCTGAAGGGCAGGGTCCCCCGAGAGCTGGAGGCCTTGGGGAGAGGAGAGCCAGTGATGTCCCCTGGCCAGGAGCACGCCCACCTGGGGGATGCTGAGGGTTTCTCCCTGGATCGGGAAATCGGCGGGCCAGGCTGGCTGCAGGACCCAGGTCGCCCCCCTGAGGTCGGCGCTGGCCTGCTCCCAGCCCAGGCTGGCCAGATCTGACAGATCCGAGGTGGCGAGTTTCATCCGGAGGGCGCTGGCGGGCGCCTGGTCGAAGGTCGGGTCGATGGGGATCCAGCGGTCCCCGATGTGCACCTCCACCCAGAAGTGCGGCCCGAGGGTCCGCTCCAGCACAACCCAGCCTGAAACCGCTCGGCAGGGCACGCCGAGTCGGCGCAGGAGAGCCATGGCGAGGACCCCATGCTCCGTACAGTCCCCCCGGGCGTTGCGGGCGACCTCCTGGGCTGTGGCGAAGCCCACGCTGTAGTCCTTTTCCGTGATCCAGGTGTAGACGAAGTCCACCACGCGACCGGCCAGCTCCCACCGGCTGGCTCCGAGGGGGGCGTTCAGGCGGCGGAGGAGCCCGTCGAACACCGGATCCTCGAGCCGCACCCAGGGAGTGGAGGCCAGAAAGGGGGTCTCCTCTGGGGAAGGGGCTCCCGAAACCGGGGGCTGGGTCAGTGCGTCGCCTTCGGGAGGATGGGCCTGGCGGAGGAGATAGCGACCGCCTCCGAGATTCCCCTGCTGGGAATCCTCCAGAAGGACCGGTGCCTGGGGTCCTGACCAGGTGACCCGCAACTCAGGCAGCCAGAGCGCGAAAGGGCATGGAGGCAGGGTTGCGAGGGTGCTCTCAAAAAAGCCCCTCGTCAGTCCGCTGGCCTTCTCAGGCGGGGGAAGCTCGGACCGCTGCAGCTGGAACGCCATGCCCATGAGGGTGGTCAGGGTCTTGAGCTCACCCTGGGTGGGGGAGACCCAGGTCTCCACATCACCCTGGACCGGCCCCTCGTGCATGTGTCCCCTGAACTTCACTGCGCCAGGGAAGCCGGGCAGGGGGGATGGGCCAAGGCACTCCAGATCCATGGCGGTGGCCTGCTGGAGGGGGATGCTGTAGGCCTGGATCTGCACCGATCTCCGGGCGGTCGCCGCCGCCATCAGGCGCGTGTCTGCGTCCCCGGGCCACACCAGCACCCCCTTGGGGAGCTGGACCTGCCGCATGGCCATCCCCTTGGGGCTGACGGCAAGGGAGCCGGGTGACGCCGGGGACCAGACAGCCTCCCCCTCCATGGGCTCCTGGGCCAGCTTGACTGTCCAGGACGCATGGATGGTGCCATCCTTCGAACGGATGAGGGTCTGACGGACCTCCTGTCCCACGGTCAGGCCCAGGCGCTGCAGGGACATCCACTCCCGCTGGGAGATGCGATCCCCCTCCGGGGTGCTCTCACGGATGATCTCCACCCCCCCGATCTCCTCGCCTCCGACCCACTGGCGGAAGCGGACGGTCTCCTGCGCCCGGACCAGGGCCGGGAGCAGGAGACAGATCCACAACAGGAGGCGACGCAAAGGGGGCATGTATCACTCCGCCCCTCAACTCTACCAGCGGCCGGCTCCCATCCCGCGGCCCTTGCCCCGGGCTCCTCCGCGTCCGGGTCCCATGTCCTGGCAGAACTTGTCGGCCTGGGCCTGCTGCTCAGGGGTCAGGACTGCCCGCTCCTCCAGGCGCACGCTGCGCTGGGCCAGCATCAGATCGAACTGGCGGTCGGCCACGGGCTGGTGCAGCTTGCGGAGCTGCTCGGGGGTGGCCTCGGGGTTCAGGCAGGCCTGATGGTAGGCGGTGGAGGCGTCGCGCAGAGCCTGGCGCTTGGCGGTCAGCTCGACCGCATGCTTGGCGCGGATGGTCTCCATCTGCTTCCGCTGCTCGGGGGTGAGCTTCAGGGCGGTCGCCATGCGGTTGCCTCCCATCATGCCGGGATAGTCCATTCCCAGGGCGGGACAACCGGCCCCCCTGCCGACACCGCCACCAGTGCCTGGACCCGCCTGGGCGAGGAGGGGGACGGCGGCCAACAGGCCGACCCCGGCGATCGAAAGAAGAGCGGTGTGGATCTTCATGGTTGCCTCCTGGGCTTCAATGCCCTTGCAACCCGAATAGAGGGGGCGGGGGTCCGGGATGTTTAGCCCGGGGCAGAAGATTCTATTGCCCGCCCGAATCCTTCAGGAGCATCACGTAGGCCCTCACAGGAAGATGGGTCAGTTTCCCCGCCTCCGCCCCGGCCTCTGGGCCGATGCCGCAGTAGACATCCAGGCGTCCCGGTCCCTGGATGGCCACGCCGGTGTCCTGGGCGACCAGGAGGCGGGCTTCACCGAGTGAGGGCGCCCCGGCGATGAGCAGGGGGATCCCCGGCGGGAAGAGGCGGCTGTCCAGGGCCACGGTCCGCATGGGGGTCACTGGTACGCCCAGACTGCCTCGGGGGGGGCCAGGGAGCTCTTGGAAGAAGACGAAGCGGTTGTTGCGCTGAAGGTAGGTGTCCATGTCCTCGGGGTGTGCGGCGAAGTGCTCTCTCAGGCTCACCTTGCCCTCCCGACGACAGGACTCCTGGATGCGGTGGTCCCGGCTCAGCTCCAGGGTCACCGGGGTATAGGGATAGCTGGTGGCCCCGTGGTAGCCCACAGCGGCGAGACGGCCATCCGGCAGCTTCAGGTTGGCCGATCCCTGCACCTGGATCATGTAGGCATCCCAACGATTCCGGAGCCAAAAGAGCTCCAGCCCTTTGAGCTTCCCCCTGGGCCCCTGGCGGCCATCCTTGCCCTCCAGCTGGGCGCGGGTGGGCTGGGGCAGGGGCCAGCGCTCCAGATCGGAGGGGCGGCGGTAGAGGGGCCAGACCCAGTCTCCCTTCCGCTCACGGGAGGCCTCGTAGACAGGCGTGAAATAGCCCGTGACCGTGACGGTGCCCTGGCCGTCGCCCCCCGCCAGGGGAAACCACTGGAACTCTGCAGCAAGCTGGTGCTGCACGGTCCCCGGATCCTGGCTGCGCCGGAGGATGTCCCTGAGGCGGATCAGGCTGCGCCGGACCCGCTCCCGGGTGAAGGGGGGGCTCGCCAGGGCGTAGTCCCGTTCGCCCTTGGGGCCATCGAGATAGCGAAGGCTCTCGTCGAGAGCGGCTTCCAGGTGCTCCCGTTCCATCACATCCCGGAGGGAGGGATCGACGGGGACGGTTTCCGAGGGTGGGAGGAGCGGGCCTGCCCCCATCGGGGCCGAGGCCAGCAGGAGGGGGATCAGGAAAGGGGCCATGGTCCCGACCCCTCCCGCTGGACAAGGGGCTCATCTCCGGTGAGGTCCAGGATGGTGCTGTGTTCCCCGATGGGCAGACCGCAGTCCACCACCAGATCCAGGGCATGCCCCAGCTCCTCCTGGATCTCCCAGGCGCTCAGCAAGGGGGGCTGCCCCTCCAGGTTGGCACTGGTGGTGAGGATGGGTTCCCCTGTGAGGCGCGTGAGTTCCCTGCAGAAGGCGTTGTCCGGGATGCGCAGGCCCACGGTCTGCTTGGCCTGCAGATACCTGGGGACCTCCCGGCTGGCGGGCAGGACAACCGTGTAGGGGCCGGGGAGGAGCTGCTTCAGCAGGCGGAAGGTCCTGGTCTCGAGATGGCGGGTGTACCGGCAGAGCATCTCCATGTCTGCACACAGGATGGACATGGGTTTCCGCGGATCCCGGTGTTTGAGAGCGGTGATCCGGTCCACGGCCTTCTTACGGGAGATCAGGCAGCCCAGACCGAAGAGGGTGTCTGTCGGATAGGCGATGATCCCATCTCTCTGCAGGATTTCGGCGATCCGTTCCAGGTGGCGCTGCTGCGGGGTTTCGGGGTGAACAGAGAGGATCATGCCAGTACCTCCATCCAGCGCCGTCTCCCGGGACTGGGGTGGCGGGAGGGTTGCTGGAAGAAGCGCTCGGCCAGAGCCTCAGGAAGGGTCCCCCGGACTCCGCTCCGTCTCGCCTGCTCGGTCAGGAGGGCGGTGACGGTGAGGCTGTCGGTGAACTCCCCTGCCAGCACCCGTTCAAGGCAGTCCGTAAAGGGCTCGTGGTGAAGGTGGAGCTCCTCGTCATCCTCTGGAGCGTGCCCCTCCAGATGGGGGGTCAGGCCGGTGGCCCGGAAGAGGAAGACCTCCTCGTCCGTACTGGAGTTGCTGGTGTGGAAGAAGGCCAGGGGTTCCCAGGTCGCCGCCACCAATCCCGCCTCCTCCCGGAGCTCGCGGCGGATGGCTTCGAAGGGGCTCTCCCCCTCCTCGCCCCCCCCCTCGGGCAGCTCCCAGGAATAGGCCTCCAAGGGGTAGCGCCACTGCCCCACCAGGACCACCCGGTCGGCCTCGTCCAGGGCCAGGACGCCGCAGGCGGTGCGACGGAAGCCGCAGACGGCATAGCGGCCCTCAGCCCCACTGCGGTGCCTGAAATGGTCCTCCCGCACCCGGATCCATGGCGAGTCGTAGATCAACCGACTGGCCGTCGTGCGGTAGGGATCAGGGTCAGCAGGAATCGGAAGCGGTGTCAGCATGTCGGTTCCAGGATAGATCCGCCCAGGGGGAGGGGGAAGGCTCCTTGAGCCCGGATGGCCCAGGGGAGGATTGCCCGAGAGGAGTCCCGATGATGGTCCCCTGGTGACATTTGTCACTCGTGGGTTGTAAAATAGGCATCATCCCATTTTTCACAATCGTAAGGTGTCAGGCGAGTCGCGGGGGGACTATGAATATAAGGCAGAGACTGATGATGGTGTGTGTGGTGCCCCTGGTGGGGACGCTGTTGCTCGCGGTGCTGCTGCTGAGTGCCCCTGGGGCTTCCTGGGCCGGGGTGGCCGCCGTGGTGGTCTTCCTCCTCAGCGCTGTCCTCGGCCTGGGCCTCGCTTTCAAGGCAGGCAGCAGTCTTCAGAGCGGAGCCCGCTCCCTGGCGGAAGTGGCCTCTGCCTTGGCGCAGGGGGATCTCACCCGGAAATGTCCGCAGGGTGTGGGGGGTGAATTGGGCGAGGCGGGCCAGCACCTGAACCAGGCCATCGATCGCCTCCAGCAGGACATCAAGCTCATCCACCAGATGGTCGAGCAGGCGGCCTCCACCGCCACGGAGCTCTCTGCGGGGATGAGCCAGATGGATGGTGCCACCCAGGAGATCAGCACTGGTGCTGATCGGCAGCGCGTAGAGGTGGAGGCCGCCACCCAGAGCGTGGATGGCATCTCCACCTTCCTGGGCAACGTGCTGGTGGGCATCGGCAAGGACGTGGAGATGCTGGATCGCATGGTCCAGGTCGGTGAGGGCAGCGTGCACAACGTCCATGACTCCATCCGGGCCATGGGGGCCATCCGGGAGAGCTCTGCCAAGGTGGAGGCCATCACCACGGTCATCGCGGAGATCGCCAACCAGACCAACCTCCTCAGCCTCAATGCGGCCATCGAGGCCGCCAAGGCCCTGGAATACGGCAAGGGCTTCGCTGTGGTGGCCGAAGAGGTCAGGAAGCTGGCCGAGCGCTCCGCCGGTGCCGCTCAGGAGATCTCCCTCCTGATCCAGGAGAGTGGCGAGCGGGTCCATAAGGGGGCCGAGTCGGTGCAGGTGGTCCAGGGCGGGCTGGAGGACCTGGTGACCTTCACCCGCCGCATCGCCGACGGGGCCAGGGCCTCCCTGGTGGGTGTCCGCAGCCAGGGCGAGGAGAGCGGCAACCTGGCCGGGCGGATGAAGAATACCCTGGACATCGTCGAGAGCAACGCCTCTGCCACCCACCAGCTGAGCGCGGCCGTCTCCGAGAGCGTCCGCACCATCGAGCAACTGGCCCTGATGGCCCACGACCTGAGCGAAGTCAGCCGTCGCTTCACCCTTCCCCGTTAGGACATCAGGGGGCCCCGCAACTGCGGGGCCCCCTGATGTCCGGCGACTCTTTTTCCAGAAAAGGCAAGGCCCCGCGGTTGCGGGGCCTTGCCTTTTCTGGAAGCGGACTAGCGGCGCAGGCCGAGCTTCTCGATGAGGGAGGCGTAGCGGGCCTTGTCCTTGCGCTTCAGGTAGTCCAGCAGGCTGCGGCGCTGGCCGACCATGATCAGGAGACCGCGGCGGCTGTGGTAGTCCTTGGCGTGGGTCTTGAAGTGCTCGGTCAGGTCATTGATGCGCTTGGTCAGCAGGGCGACCTGGACCTCGGGGGAACCGGTGTCGGTGGCGTGCTGCTTGAAGTCTTCGATGATGATGGTCTTCTGCTCGGTGCTCAGGGCCATGTGAGGCTCCTTTTCGGGGTTCGTCCCGTCACCCGTTCCGCAGTCCCGTGCCGAGGAGGGGTCAAGTCCGGAGTGGGCCGGACGCCCTGGAATGCCAAAACCGGCGCCTGAAGGCGCCGGCTGGGTGGTGCGGATAGAGGGACTCGAACCCCCACGACCGTGAGATCACTAGTACCTGAAACTAGCGCGTCTACCAATTCCGCCATATCCGCTTGTGCTGTGTCCCTCGGGACTGATCAGCGCGAAATCAAATGGTATCGCGGTCTGACGGGGATGGCAAGCACGAAATTCGGGCAGAGAGGTGTTTTTGGTTATTGCAAATGAGACTCCTTCTCAATATTCTGAATCACCTGATGAGCCGGGGCCCGATGGGCCTCCAGAGAAGGGGGTTTCATGATCCGCATCCGACAAGCCACCCGTGATCCCCGCCCCTTTCTGGAGGCACTCCAGGCCACGGAGGGTCGCGGTGGGGGAGCGAGGTCCGACCGCACCCTCATCCTCTTCGGCTCGACCTTGGGGGAGACCGAGCGGGTGGCCGGCTGGCTCTCGGGCGTCATGCCGGGGCCGACGGTGATCGCGCCTGTCTCGGACTATCCGCTGCGCGGGGCCGAGGGTTTCGAGCGGATCATCCTGGGGACGAGCACATGGGAGGGGGGCGAGCTGCAGGCCGAGTGGGTTGATGTGCTGCCGGAGCTCCGGGGGCTCGACCTCCGGGGCCGGCGGGTGGCGCTCTTCGGGCTGGGGGATGCCCGGAGCTATCCCAGGTCCTTTGTGGATGGCCTGGGGCGTCTCCACGAGGCCCTGAAGGGGACTGGGGCTACCCGCACCGGATACTGGAGCACGGAGGGGTACACTTTCGACGCCTCCAGGGCCTTGGAACAGGGCCGCTTCGTCGGGCTGCCCCTGGATGAGGTGAACCAGGGTGAGTTGACTCGGGAACGTCTGCGCCAGTGGGTCCGGGAGCTCTGATGCGGGTCCTCAGCCACCACATCTACGAATACGAGAAGGGTCTGCGCAGCCTGGTGCTCCACACCCTCCCTGCGGCCCAGGAGGCGGAGGCCGTGTCCAGGCTCCGGGCCAGGGGCATCTGCCATCACATTGAGCGAGTCGGGCAGGGGCACATCAACATCTTCCTGGGGGATCCCCTCTGTGTGGAGGTGGTGCAGGAGATCTGCAGCAAGCCCCTGGACCACCTCAGCCCTGAGGAAGACTTCATCCTTGGGATCATGCTCGGGTACAGCCGACTGGGCCAGTGTCAGCGCTACTTGCAGCGCCGGGGTCTCGCCCGGGCTGTCTGATGTCCTACCACTGCCGGTAGGGGATGCCGTTCATGCCCTTGGCGGTCGAGAGACTGTAGACATCGTAGACGCTGCCACCGCCCCAGCTGGTGCTGTCCGGATCATCCTGCACGGAGCGGAGGCCCCACTCGGCCTTGCCGGTGAAGGGATCCACCGGAATCCTCCGCAGGAAGCGGATCTTGCTGGTCTTGCCGGTGAGGTTGACGCCCTCCACCAGGACCTCCAGGGACTCGGGATAGCCGTTGTTCTCGACGGGGGGCGCCTTGATCTTCTGCTGGTCGGCCATGGCCTTGTAGCTGTCGAGGGCGCTTCTCATCTCCCGGAGGTCCCGTCTCAACTCGATCTCCTTGTCGCGGGTCATCCCGTTCTTGACCATGGGGATGACCGCCCCGGCCAGAATGGCCAGGAGGGTGGCGACCACAAGCATCTCCAGCAGCGTGAAGCCCCGCTGTTGGAGGGATGGGGAGGAGTGGTGGGTCACTGGGCAGACCTCTGGGTGGGGAGGGGGCTCACTCCACCGTGACCAGGGCATTGATGACCTTGGCCGAGATGGGGTTGTCGTTCACCTGGTAGGTGCCGCTCTGGATGAGAACCGGGGCGTTGCCGGATTGAAGGGCCTCGAGGTCCAGGTCCAGCAGGGAGCCGCTGTCGCTGTTCCCCGTGGGCCGGTTGAAGGTGACCTTCAAGACACCATCCTTGGAGGACTGCTCGATGGTGCCTCCCTCGAAGGTCAGGAAGCCACCGGCGGCGGCCTGGGTCAGCTTGAGCTTGGGGTCGATGTGGATCTCCAGGCTGCCCTTGGTGACCCCCTTGCCGCCGCTCACCTGGAGGGCGAGGTGGACCGATTCGCCCTTGGTGACCTGGGAGCTCATGGGTGAGAGGAAGCAGACCAGATCGGAGGGCTGGGGCGTGGCCGCCTCTGTCGTCTCCTGGGCCTCGGACTTGGTCTCAGCCTTGGTCTCCTCCTTGGTGGGTGCCTCCTTCGGGGTGGAGGGTTCCGGTGTCGTTGCGGGCTCAGGGGTGGTGGCCGGCTCGACCGCTGGTGAGGCCGGAGCCTCGGCTGCGGGGGCCGGTCCTGGCTTCAGGGGCAGGGCTCCAGGCCTGGAGGGGCGTGCCGGACCGGGCTTGGGGTGCCCATCCTGGGGCTTTCCATCCTTATCCGAGGGGGGGGCGAAGGGGCCGCTCTTGGAGGCGGCCATATCGGGATCGAAGGCCTCGAAGTCCGACTCCTCGAGGTCGGGATGGCGCACCAGGGTGGCCCGGATGGTGAGGAGGACGTCGGTCTTGGCCTTGTTCTTGTAGTGGTTGCCCAGCAGGCTGCCGAGGATGGGGATGTCGGAGACGCCCCAGAGCCCCTGCTTGGTCTTCTGCTCCTCGTCCTTGAGCATGCCGGCGAAGATTGCCGTCTCACCCTCCCGGAGCCGGGCGGAGGTCTTGATGATGCGCTGTCCCAGGTCCGGACGTCCGGCGGTGGAGCTGGACTTCAGGGTCTTCACCTCGGACTCGATCTTGATCGTGATGTCGCCGTTAAAGTGGACCTTGGGCTCCACCTTGATCTTCACGCCCACATCCTCATAGCTGTAGCTGGTGGAGGCCGTGAGGCTGCTGAGGGAGGAGGTGGAGGTGGTGGTGGAGGTGCTGAGGGCGCCGATCGAGGACTGGGTGGTGCTGATCTTGTCGCCGATGTTGACCTCGGCTGATTCGCCCGAGACCACCCGGACGTTGGGGCTGGCCACCAGCTTGGCATCGCCGTCGGACTTGAGGGCGTCCAGGGCGAGGCTGGGGAAGAGGTAGCTGATGCTGAGTCCGGAGAGGCTGCTGGAGCTGTTGTAGCTGCCACTGCCGTCCACCGTGGCACCGATCCGGTAGGTGCCGGTGGTGTCGGTGGCACTGATCAGGGGGATCAGGCCCACCCGCTCCATGCTGCTCTCGGTGACCTCCAGGAGCTCCATGTAGACCATGACCTCGGGCTTGGCCTTGTCCAGCTGGTGGACGATCCGGGTGGCCACCGCCAGCTCCGAGGGATCGGCCTTGACGGTGATGGCATTCAGCCGCTTGTCCACGAAGGTCTTCATCTCGGGCTGCAGGGCGGCGAACATCCCCTTCACATCCTCCGCCTGGGCGTTGGAGAGGTAGAAGGTCTTGATGAGCTGGTTCTCGTACTGCTTCCGGTTCTGGGGCGTGGCCTTGAAGATCATGATCGTGTTGGTGTCCAGGACCTTGTAGAAGAGGTCGTTCTGGAGCATCAGCGAGTCCAGGATTCGCTGGAAGTTCAAGCCCCGCAGGTCCACCGAGACGCTGGAGTCCTGGAAGGAGCTGTGGAGCAGGATGTTGACCCCCGTGGCCTTGCTCAGGGTGGCGAAGATCTCCCGCAGGCTGGTGCGCCTGCTGAAGTTGAGATCCAGGCTCTCCAGAGAGCGGGGGTTGATCTCGAAGACATGCCCCGACTTGCCCTCTGCCCGCTTCTGCATGGCCTGGACGCTCTCCTCGGCCATGAGCCGGGCCCTCCGCTCGGCGATGTCCTTCTCAATCTGGAGGATCCACTCCTGGGCGCGGGTGTTGGTGGGATCCACCATGAGGGCCGCCCGGACCTCGGCCATCATCTTGGTGTTGTCCCCCTTGCGCTCGGCATTCCGGGCGGCCTCCAGGTGCTTCTCGGCCGCGAGCCCCGCACTCCGCTTCATGCCGATCCGGGCATCCACATTGGTGGGGTCGCTCTTGAGGACTTCGCGATAGGCAACCACGGAGTCCTCATAGCGCCCCTCATTGAAGGCCTTCTGGGCCTTGTGGAGGGCACAGCCCAGGCCGAGGCTCAGGACCAGAAGGGCGGCGAGGGCCGGCTGCAGGGGGGTGAGTTTTGAATGATTGGCCATCGTTGCGTCCGCGTCAGAATTGATTGCTTTGGGCTCTGGAGCCGGGTCCTGTCCTGCCACCCCCCTGGGCGTCGATCGCCCGGAGGGTGTAGCGGAGATCCGCGTAGGTCAGGTTCTGGAAGGTGGCGTGATCGTCGGTGAGCTCGGTCAGGCGCCACCGCGGGTTGGCGAGATCACCCTTGTGCATGGTGATGGATTCCTCGCCCTTCATGAAGGCGCCGATCCGTCCTGATGAGACATTGTTGAGATAACCGAGGTAGCGGAGCTGGGAGGGCTGGGCCCCTTGTTCGGCAAGGCGTGCCGCCTTCAGCTTGGCTGCGGCCAGCTCGGCCGGGGTGGGGGGTGGGGGAGGTGGCACGGGCTTGGGCTTGGGCGGCGGCGGAGCCGGGAAGTCGAAGAGGAAGACATCCCGGTAGAGGCGGTCTTCCTTGGGCATCTCGCCTGCCCGGTGGAGTCTTGCCAGATCGGCCAGGCCCTTGAGGGCCTGGAGCTGAGCGGGCTCGATCCGGGTGCTGGAGCCGCCCTGTCCGGAGCCCCTGCGCCGGGGCGCATGGCTGTCGGGCCACAGGACATAGATGCCCAGCAGGATGATCAGGGCCAGGGCCACCTGGATCCATCGCTTGGTTTTGAGTTCGTGGACCAGGCCTTTGAGGCCGGAGGGGGTCTGACTCATGCGGCCACCTTCCTGAAGGCCCGAAGGGTCACGGCCAGACGGGCTCCCTCTGGGCTCTCCTCCAGGCGGGCCGTGGCCACGGCAAAGGGGAGCTCAGCGGTCTCCAGGGCGAACATGAACTTCTTCTGGGCCGGGTAGACGCCCAGGGAGGTGAACTCCACCTCCAGGCTTTCCAACTCGGTGCCCTTGGCGCCCTCCCGGCTGGGCATGCCGAACTTGACCGCGAGGAGACGGACACCGGCCTTGGCGGCCTCCTGGTGGAGCACACCGCTCAGAGCCCACTGGAGGGAGCCCACGGAACCCTGGGGCAGGTGGGCCTCCAGCTCTTCCAGGCGCTGCCGCCCCTGGCGGATGTTCTGGGAGAGCTCCTCGAAGCTCTTGAGCTCCTGCTGCTGGGCCTCCATGGTCTTTCTGGCCTCCTGGGCGGCCTGTTGCTTGCGGGTCCGGGTGCGGTGAGCGTCCGGGAGCAGGACGAGAGCCATCAGGAGTCCGACCAGGACAAGACACCCGCCGGCCAGGGCGAGGTAGCTGCTGCTGCGGAGGGAGCTGTTCACGGACGCCTCCGGAAGGGGGGCCTGCCGGCTTCGGATTCTGGGTGCCCGGCCTGATCAGGAGCGGTCCTCGGGCCAGGCCTGGACCCGGCCTGCTCAGCCTCTCCGGGGCCGCCCTGGCGGGTGGCATTAGACATGGGCTGTCTGACTGCGCCTCTGTGGGCAGGCTCGGTCTTGGCTTGTTCAGGTTGCCTGGGGGTGACCTTGCGGGCGAGTTCAGGTTTGGGCTGTTCGGCCTGCCGGGAGGCGCTCTTGCGAGTGGGGGGTGTCTTGGGCAAGGGGGTGTACGCCGGAGGGTCGTCGGCCGGCGACAGGGAGTAGTCGAAGTCGATGCCCCCGCCCTGGCGTTCGGCCTCCCGCTCCAGCACCACCTGGGCGAAGAAGGGGTTCTTCTGGAGGGATTCCATGAAGGCGACCTCCGCCTCACGGGTACGGGCCTCGCCCTTGATCTTGATCTCCACCTTCCGGTCCCCCCCCTTGGAGCGCAGGATGGACTTGATCCGGACATCCTCGGTGAGGCAGCGTTCCAGTTCCGAGGTGATGCGGGTCCAGGGCAGACTCCGCTCGGAGAGGATCCGCTCCGCCAGCTTCCAGCGGGGGGCTTCCTGCTCCACATCGATCTCCTTGAGGTCAGCGATGAGCTGGACCTCCCGGCCGGCCATCTCCCGGGTCTGGGCGCCGAAGCGGACGGCTTGGCGCCCGGCGGTCTCGGCCTGGTGCCGGGCCCGCCAAGTCAGGGTCAGCACACTGCCGAGACAGATGATGCCGAGGGCCAGGGCCCCCAGGGCCAGGGGACGGTGGCTGCGCCGCCACAGAGAGGGCGGGGTCACCAGATTGAGTTTGAGGAGGGGCAGGGCCATCAGAGCGCCTCCGTGGCCGGAACATCCGGAGGCATCACGTGGATGGGGACCGGAACCTCGCTCCAGGTGGCGGGGTCGGGGGTGGAGCCGCACCAGACCCAGAGCCCCTGGGGCAGGGTGCCCTCCCGCTGCAGATAGGCCAGGGTCGGCAGGATCCGCTCGGTGATCCAGATGCCGAGGGGAGCGGGATCACCCCACTGGCGGAGGAGGCTGAGGCGCGATCCCCAGGCCACCAGGGAGCCGGTGTGGTTGCCATCGGGAGAGGAATCCAGGGAGAGGAGCAGGCCAGGGCCTGTCTGGGAGGGGGCCAGGCGATTGTAGAGCCACAGCCAGCGGGGAACCATGGACTGGACGGGGCGGTTCAGCTTGGTGGCGACCTGGAGCCAGCCATCCAGGAGCTCGCGGGGCAGCCCGGCCAGGAGCCAGTCGCTGTCCACCGCCAGGGCCTGGACCGACTGGGGTCCCTCCAGGCCGAGGGACTGGGCATAACGCCACTGGAAGAAGGCGTCCCGGGCCTCCACGCCCTTGGGGAGCCCCAGGACATCCCGCAGCAGAACCGCGGGGGCACAGAGGTCATCCACGATCCAGTGGCTCGGGCCTCCGGGCAGGCCGGAGAGGGCCTGGGCCAGGGTGTCGGGATCGGGGAGCCCCCCCGGACGCCGCACTTGGCTCCCGGCCTGGAGCCTGTGGGGCTCCACCCACACGACGGCAGCTCCCGAGGTCCGCATCATGGCTGTCCACCCGGGGCGAGGTTGTTGCGCTGGCTCAAAATGCTGCTCCGATTGCTCAAGTTGGAATGGGTAGAGTCTAGCGTCCCTGCACCCTGATCCAAAGTGCGCCGGAGCACGATCTGCTGCTCCTGAGATTGTCGGGACTTCCTGGCATGGTATGGAGAGAATGGACGGAATGTTCCCCGGAGCCCTGATTGCGCCTGATCTCGCTTGAACTGCACGGTTTCAAGTCCTTTGCGGACCCCCAGAAGCTGAGCTTCCCCACGGGCATGACCGCCGTCGTGGGGCCCAACGGGTGCGGCAAGTCCAACATCTCCGACAGTCTGGCCTGGGTGTTGGGGGAACAGCGGGCCAGCGCGCTCCGGGGCTCGGAGATGGCCGATGTGGTCTTCGCCGGGACCTCCCAGCGCAAGCCCATGGGCATGGCGGAAGTGAAGCTCACCATGGAGATGCCGGATCCCGCGCTGCCCGGGGCCACCCGGGAAGTGGTGATCTCCCGGCGGCTCTACCGGGATACCGGGAGCGAATATCGGATCAATGGCCGCGAGAGCCGGTTGAAAGACGTACAGGACCTGCTGATGGATACGGGCATGGGCACCCGGGCCTATTCCTTCATCCAGCAGGGCCAGATCGATCTCATCCTCTCCACCAAGCCCAAGGACCGGCGCCAGCTCCTGGAGGAGGCCGCGGGCATCACCAGATACAAGCTGCGCCGGGCCGACGCTGAGCGGCGCCTGGGCGACACCCGGGGGAATCTCACCCGCCTGGACGACATCCTCTTCGAGCTGGGCAAGCAGCAGGAGTCGCTCAAACGGCAGGCCGCCAAGGCCCGGCGGGCCCAGGAGCTGGACGCCTCCATCCGGGAGGTTCATCGGATCCTGATGGCGGGCAAGGCCGTGGAGTTGGAGGCCGCCAAGGAGCGCACCCTGGAGAGCCTGGACACTCTGGAGCGACAGATCGCCCAGCTCACGGCCCAGGCCTCCGAGAAGGCCAGTGAGGCCGAGAATCTGCGCTACCGGCTGGATGAGCTGCGCAGCGCCCAGGAGCGGCGCTCGCGCTCCGTGCTGGCGCTGGATCAGAAGCTGGGGCTTCTTGAGCAGGATCGGGGTTTCCAGGAGGAGCGGGTGCGGGAGGCCGAGGCCCAGATCGGGGTGCTGCGGGAGCGGCAGGGCGATCTGGAGCAACGCACTGAAGGCTCCAGTGCTGAACTGGAGGAACTTCAGGTCAGGCTGCGCAGGGCCGAGGGTGAACTGGAGGCCCGGGAGAACCTGGTGGCGGAGTCCGAGGAGGCCGTGGCCCTGGCCGGGGGTGCCCTCCGCCGGGTCGAAGCCGAGCTGCGGGAGCTGCGGGAGCGCCGGGCCGAGGTCCAGAAGGCCGCCCTGCAGATCCAGCGCCAGCGCCAGGCGGTGCACCAGCAGATCGCCCAGCTGGAGGGGCGTCTGGATGCCCTCAACCACGAAGAGGCCACCCGCGCACCCCGGCTGGAGTCCCTGCAGCTGGAGGAGAAGCGGCTGATGCGGGAGTGCGAGGGGTCGGAGGAGCGGCTGGAGGAGATGGAGGAGGCTCTCCAGGTGCAGGCGGGCATGCGCCAGGAGCAGGCGGACGCCCACCGGATCGCCACCAGCGCCCTCAGGGAGGCCGAGGCCGCCCTGGACGCCGAAGAGCGGCGCCTCCGCCAGGTGACCGAGCTCTTCCGGCAGGCGGAGGGTTCCAAAGCGGTGCAGGAGGCCATGGCCTGGCTCCGCACCCAGGGGCAGACGGTCGAGCCTTTTGCCGAGACCGTGGAGGTGGATGAGTCGGTCCGCAGTGATGTCGAACGGCTACTGGGTGCCTGGGTGCAGGCTGTGGTCATCTCGGGTCCCGAAAGCCTCGCAGGAGCGCCTGGGCAGCTCTTCCTCTCCCTGGGGGGGGGGGCAGGGGTTCCAGAGCTGCCTGAGGGGTGCGAGGCCCTGATGGGCGGCATCCGCTGGAAGCCCGGGAGGCCCCGGGTGCTCGGCGGCCTTCTGGAGCGGGCCTTCCGCTGCGCCGATGGGGACTTGGTGCCCCTGGCCCAGGCCCATCCCGGGCTGGCCCTGGTCTCCCCCAGGCTCCTGAAGCTGCCCTTCGGGCCTGTCCAGGTGGGGGCCGAGGCGCCCCTTGCCTCCCCCCTCAAGCTCAAGGCGGAGCTCGAGGCGGTACGGCGCAGCCGGGAGGAGCTCCTGGAGCGGGTCGAGGACCTGGAGGCGGAGGCGAAGACCCGCTCCGCTCGGCTCCAGGAGGCCACCGAGCACCACCGGGAGATGGAGGAGGATCGCCTCGCCGCCCGGCGTGCCCTGGAGGATCTCAAGTCCCGGCTGAACTCTGCGCAGCGCGAGTTGAAGGGGATCGAGGAGGCCCAGGCCCGGGCCGACGAACAGTGGGAGCGTCTGGAGGGTGAGATCGAGGCCCAGAAGAAGCTGCTCCGGGAAATGGAGGCCGCGCCTGAGCACCCTGAGCTGGCGGAGCTGGAGGAGGCCATCCCCGCGGTCGAGGGTCGGGTCTCCGACGCCCAGCAGGCCCTGGAGGAACGCCGGGAGGTCCTGGTGGAGGCCACCCGGGTGCGTTCCAGTGCCTGGGCCGAGCGGGACAGCGTCCAGCGGCAGCTCCAGCAGCTCCAACGGAGCGCCTTTGATCTGGAGGCCGAGCGGAAGCGCCTGGATGGGGACATTCGGCAGGCAGAGGAGCGGATCTTTTCGGCTCGAGGCCGCATGGGGGAGATCGAGGAAGAGTGCCAGGGGCTCCTTGTGGACCGCCACCGATTCCAGGAGGAGCTGGGGACCCTCCTGCCGGAGATCGAGGAGGCTGGTGAGTTGCTGCGGGTGCAGGAGCGTATGGCCAGGGAACTCCAGCAGGCCCTGGAGAACGCCCGGCAGCTCCACCAGGATGCCCTCATCCAGGGAGCCCAGATCCAGGGCAGCCAGGAGGCCCTCAGCAAGGAGGTGGAGCTGGCCCTCAGCCTCACTGTGCCGGACTTCCTCGCTTCCATCACGGAGGAAGAGCGGGAGGCCTGGGAGGAGGGAGAACTGGTCCACCGCACCCGCCTGACGGAACTCCAGTCCAAGCGCATGGATCTGGGCGGTGTGAACCCCCTGGCCATCCAGGAGCTGGCCGAGGCGGAGGAGCGGCTCTCTTTCATGAACACCCAGCGCTCGGATGTGCTGGAGGCCATCGGCAACCTGGAGGCCACCATCAAGGAGATCAACGCCACCAGCGAGGAGCGCTTCCAGGAGGCCTTCGACTTCATCAACGCCCGCTTTACGGAGGTCTTCCGGGAAGTCTTCGGCGGGGGCCACGCCCACCTGACCCTTCAAGACCCCAAGGACCTGCTGGAGTGCGGCATCGAGATCACCGCCCAGCCCCCGGGCAAATCTGCCAAGGCCCTGACCCTGCTCTCAGGCGGTGAGAAGGCCCTCACGGCCATCTCCCTCCTCTTCGCCATCTTCCACTTCAAGCCCAGTCCCTTCTGTGTGCTGGACGAGGTGGACGCACCTCTGGACGAGGCCAACGTGGCGCGCTTCGCGGGCCTGGTGCAGAAGATGAAGGAGGGCACCCAGTTCATCGTGATCACCCACCAGAAGCCCACCATGGTGGCCGCGGACACCCTCTACGGCGTGACCCAGGAGGAGCGGGGCATCTCACGCCTGGTGAGCGTGCAGCTCAAGGAGGCGGAGCAGCTGGTGTAGCTATCGATGCCAGTGGAGTAGCGCCGTCTGGACCCCTGAAGGCCAGGTGTAGCGGCCCTCCTGCATGATCAGTCGCCGCTCCAGGATCTCCCGGATGGAGGCGTCGTGTCCGCCGGTATGCAGGAGACCGAGCTTCTTCTTCACATCCAGCAGGGCCTCCTCCAGGCTGCCGTGGCTCCAGGAGCGCCAGGGGCCGGTGTCCTCCATGAGGACATTGGCGAAGATACCCATCTGGAGCAGGGCGTTGTAGGCCACCTGGAAGTTGGCGCTGTCGTGGGACTGCCCCAGGACCTTGCGGGAGATCTCCGCCATGACGCCGTCCGGAGCGGGGGCCCGCATGAGGAGGACGCAACAGTGGCGGGTCACCTCCTCCATGCGCCTGACAAAGCCCACAAAGTCCGCACACCCGTACATGGCGTGGGAGCAGAGGGAGATGTCGTGCATGCCCACCTGGGCCTCCGGCCAGGGGGCCTCGACCACCTCCGTGTTGGTGAGCCCCAGGGTCCGGATGTTCTCCCGCATCACATGGGCCATGGCGGGGGAAGGCTCCACGGCGGTCACCCGGGCCGCCAGGGGGGCGAGGAGGCAGACCCAGGAGCCGGTGCCCGCCCCGATATCAAGGATGCTGGAGCCCGGACGGGCCCTGAGCATATCCAGGAGGAAGCTGCGGCTGGAGTCCTCCTTCTCCCAGCGTTTCTTGACGTGCTCATCGAAGCTGAAGGCCTTGTCGGTGCTGTTGATGGCGATGTTGGGAGAGGGCTCGCCCCTGTCCCGGGAGCGCAGCTCGACCAGCTCGCGCCAGAGTTCAGCCCAATCCGGTTCCTGCTGCATGGTCGCCCAGCCTCCTCCTCCGAGCATAGCCCGGGACGGGGCCGGGCGGAGGGCCTGCTACCCTGGACCGATGCTGACGTACCTCTTTGTTGCCCTGGGGCTCTCCATGGATGCCTTTGCGGTCTCCGTCTCCAGCGGCATCTGCATTCCTGAACTCAGGATCCGCTATGCCTTGCGGGCGGCCTTCGCCTTTGGGCTCTTCCAGTTCCTCATGCCTGTGGTGGGCTGGCTCCTGGGCAGCTCCTTCCGGGGCTACATCGACGCCTTCGATCACTGGATCGCCTTCCTGCTCCTGCTGGGTGTGGGGGGGAAGATGGTCTACGAGGCCCTGAAGATCGGCGAGCCGGCCTGTGACCGGGAGGAGGCCCGGGGGATCCTGAAGCTGAGGACCCTGTTTCTCCTGGCGGTGGCCACCAGCATCGATGCCCTGGCGGTGGGGCTCTCCTACAGCATCCTTCGGACCCCCATCCTGGCGCCGGCGCTTCTCATCGGCGGGGTGACCTTCCTGGTCTCCTTTGTGGGCTGCGAGTTCGGCAAGCGGATCGGGGCGAAATTCGAGCGCTGGGCCGAGCTGGCGGGGGGGCTGGTACTCATCTGCATCGGGATCCGGATCCTCTATCAGCACCTTCACGGCTGAGTGCGGTTGGGTGGCCATTCATATTCGGGACAGTCGGGCAGCACAGGCTGCCCTCAGTCGGGCCCAGGGGGTGGGGCGCGGTGAATTCTCCATTCGAGCGTTCCGCCGGACCCCGGGGGCGGTTATTGTGGAACCAGTCCCAGGTTGACCATGGCCGATTCCTCCTTCATTGATCAGAGCAAGCTCCGGGTTCCGGAGGGAGAGACCGTCTTCCGCAAGGGCGATATGGCCCAGCAGATGTACATCATCCTCTCCGGCAAGGTGCGGCTCTACGTGGGCCCGGATGCCATCGGGGACTGGTCCGAGGAGCTGGGGAAGGGGGACTTCTTCGGCGAGGGCAGCCTCCTGGAGGCCATCGCCCGTCCCAATACGGCTGTGGCCATTGAGGATACAGAGCTCATCACCATCAGCCGGGGCACCTTTCTCCGCATGATTCGCCAGAACCCCGAGGTCTCGGTGAAGATGATGCAGCGCCTGGCCCAGAGGAATCGTGACCTGGCCTCCAAGGTGGAGGATCCCGGACGCAGCCAGCGGATGCGGATCCAGGCCCCCACGGCCTGTCTGGTCTCGGTCATCTCAGGCAAGAAGTTCTGCATCAATGCGCATGGTGCCCTGGTGGGGCGCTACGACCCCAACACCGGCATCCATCCCGACATCGACCTCACCGAGGAGGATCCCCAGCTGAGTGTCAGCCGGCGGCACGCACGGGTGCTCTGCGAACACGGGCGCTACTTCCTGGTGGAAGAGCATGGCGTGGCCAATGGCACCTACATCAAGGGTGAGCGGCTGGTCCTGGGGGACGCCCGTGAGCTCAAGCCCGGGGACCGGGTGGGCTTCGGCATGGTGGTGCTCTTCTTTGAGCGCGGCGGCTGAGGATGTTCAGGGTCCAGCTCTGGCGGGATGAGCATGGTGTCGAGTGGGAGCTGGTGCAGCTGGCGCTCGATGAGGTGGGGGGCAGCTGCCTGGTGAGGGAGGGGCTCTCTTCCCTGAATGTGGCAGACGGGGATGTGCGGGAGGGCGTGGACGTCATCGCCCGCTTTGGCGATCGCGAGGACGCAGAGGCCTTCCTCTGGTCCGAGGGCTTCGAGCCGGTCCAGGAGACGCGGGACTAGCCAGGCTCTCCGCATGTCTGTCCGATGGGCGCGCACCGGGCGAGCCATCCGGAGGTGTGTTCCGAGGTCAGGCCGGGAGAGGCCCGTTTCCGGGATGCCTTTGGATACCCCATCCCCCGTCAAGGGGGGTTACTCAACCGCTGTACGCAAGAGGGTTGGGTAATCAAGTAAAAAGATTATCTATCATTTCTTGACCAAAAATCAAAAGATGATGTTAAATCACTTTCGACTCAGCACGCATTCCCTTTCCTGCCTTTGAAGGCCTCTCAGGGGCTGGGTCTAGTCCCCCTGTTGCCCGGTGATCCAGACCGGGTGGCCCCCTTGTGCCTGGTCGCAGGCACCTCTCCTCCACCCCCCAACGGAGTCCCCATGAAGACCAACGCAGAGCTCTACCAGGAAAGGCTGGGCCGCATCCGTGCGGCCGTCGCCCTCGAGAAACCGGATCGGGTGCCCGTGATTCCGGTCGGCAATTCCTTTTGTGCCAACCACCTCGGGGTCAAGCCCGCGGACTTCGCCCTGGATGTTGAGTTGGCCCAGCGCACCATGCTCAGCTCCTTCACCAGCCTGGGGGAGGTGGACGGCATCCAGCAGCCCGTGTTCTCGCCCTATCTCCTGAGCTTCCAGTGGCTCTCCCGGGTCCAGATCCCCGGCATCGACCTGCCCGAGAATGTGCCCTGGCAGGTCCACGAGGCCGAGCTGATGACCCCTGAGGACTACGACACCATCATCAGCAGGGGCTACACCTACTTCTTCGAAGACTTCCTGATGAACCGCCTGGACAACATGCTGGCCAAGGTGGGTCCTGTCTTCGGCTACACCCCCACGGCGATCCAGAAGGCCCGCGAGGCCGGTGTGGTCACCCTCTCCCCGGTGGTGCTCTGCTCCCCCTTCGAGGTCTTCTGCGGGGCCCGCTCCATGCCCAAGTTCATGACGGACATGCGCCGCATGCCCGAGAAGGTCCAGGAGGCCATGGACATCGCCCAGGCGCAGATCCTGGAGGACTCCCGAAAGGCCCTGAGGGCTGCGGGCTGCGTGGGGGCCTGGGTCGGTGGCTGGCGTGCCGCCAGCGAGTTCCTGAACCCGAAGCTCTGGGACCGTTTTGCCTGGCCCTACTTCAAGCAGCTGGTGGAGATGACCGTGGAAGAGGGCGTCCTGCCCGTGCTGCACATGGACTCCAACTGGGAGCGGGACCTGGAGCGCTTCCGGGAGCTGCCCAAGGCGAAGTGTCTCTTCTCGGGGGACCACGCCACCGACATCTTCAAGATCAAGGAGGTCCTTGGGGACCACATGGCCATCATGGGCGACGTGCCTGCCGGCATGCTGGCCTTGGGGACCCCGGATCAGGTCCACGCCTACTGCCGCAAGCTCATCGAGGGGATCGGGCCCGCCGGCTTCGTGCTCTCCTCCGGCTGCGATGCCCCCTACAACGCCAAGCCTGAGAACGTCGCGGCGATGATCGCCTCCGTCAAGGGCTGATCCCACTTCCAAAGGAGTCTTGCCATGGCAGTCGCACACAAACCCAGCAGCTCCACCCCCTCCACCGGTACCTGGGACACCCGCTACGAGTGGAAGGCCATCCTCCTCCTCACCCTCGCCTTCGGGCTCGTGGGCGTGGACCGCTTCATGATCGCGCCCATCTTCCCCCTGATGGCCAAGGAACTGCACCTCGACTACAGCGCCATCGGTGTCATCGGTGGAGCCCTTTCGCTCGCCTGGGGTGTCTCGTCCATTTTCATGGGTGGGCTCTCGGACCGCTTCGGTACCAAGAAAGTGATCGTCCCGGCTGTCATCGTCTTCTCGATCCTCGCCGGCATCAGCGGGGTCGCCACCGGTATGCTCAGTCTGATCGTCATCCGGGCCATCATCGGGGTCTCCGAGGGGGCCTACACCCCTGCTGGCATCGTCAGTGTCCTGGAGGCGGCCAAACCCTCCCGCCAGGGCCTGATGCTGGGGCTCCAGCAGATGGCGCTCCCCTTCTTCGGCCTAGCCCTGGCCCCCCTCTTCGTGGGCTGGCTCCTCTCCATGGGGCTGCACTGGCGCTGGGCCTTTGCCCTGGTGACGATCCCGGGCATCATCATCGCGCTCTTCATGGCCAAGGTGCTGCGGGATCCCAAGCCTTCCGAGGCGGCCCTGCACACCGTCAACCACGACACCTCAAAGCACAGCTTCTGGGATGTCTTCAAGTTCCGCAACGTCCCGCTGAACATCATTATGTTCCTGGGTTGGGAGGCCTGCGAGATCACCTTCGCCATCCTGCTGCCCAGCTATCTGACGGATGTGCTGAAGCTCTCCATTCCTCAGATGATCTCCGTGCTGGCCGCCTTCGGCATCGGCGCCACCTTGGGCCCCATTCTGCTCATGGGTCTCTCCGATGTGGTGGGTCGCAAGCCCGTCCTCTTCGTGGGGGGCATCGGCTGCCTCATCATGGTCTTCATCCTGAGGTCGGCTGGGGCCAGCACCAGCACCCTCTTCATCCTGGTGCTCATCACCTGCTTCTTCAGCCAGGGCCTCATCAGCCTGACTGCCCTGGTGGCCACCGAGTCCGTGCCCGTCAAGCTGATGTCCTCTGCCTCCGGGGTGGTCATCGGGGTCGGAGAGATCTTCGGCGGCGGCATTGTCCCCATGCTGGGCGGTTTCGTCGCCAAGCACTTCGGACTGACCCACATCTTCACCATTGCCATGGTCGGCTTGGTCATCGGCATCGTGATCACCCTCTTCACCCGCGAGACCGCTCCACGCAAGGTGGCGGCCGCCCAGGCCAAGCGCGACCTCGCCCAGGCCTGATCCAGGAGTTTCCATGAGCCAGACCCTTATCCACGCCATGGCGGACCTCGAAGAGTCCGTCCTCATGAAGGAAGTGAAGTCCCTGCAGGAGCAGGGCGTGCCCGCCCTGGAGATCATCCAGAAGCTGCAGGAGGGCATGAATATCGTCGGCAAGCGCTATGAGGAGAAGGAATACTACCTCTCAGAGCTGATCATGTCGGCGGAGATCTTCAAGGAGGCCGCCGCCCTCATCGGAGGGGACCTCGACGCCGGGGATGCCCCCAGCCATGGCACCTTCGTCATGGGCACCATCTACGGCGACATCCATGACATCGGCAAGAACATTGTCACCACCGTGATGAGCTGCAACGGCTTCAAGGTCATCGACCTCGGGGTGGATGTGCCCACGGAGGACTACCTCCGGGCCATCCGGGAGCACAAGCCCCAGCTGGTGGGCATCTCCTGTCTCCTGACCACCGCCTTCGACGGCATGAAGGAATGCATCGAGTCCATCGGGGCAGCGGGGCTGCGGAAGGATCTGAAGATCCTCATCGGCGGTGGGCCCTGCGACCAGACCACGGCGGACTATGTGGGGGCGGACGCATACTGCAAGACGGCCCAGGAGTGTGTGGACTATGCCAAGAAGTTCCTGAAAGTCGATTGAAAACAGACCTGGGAAGGGGTCCCCGGATGCTTCGGCCATCCGGGGACCTTTTCCGTACCCAGGGGGTGAAAAATGAGTTGACACACAATCATCAAATGACATTAAATCGATTCGACCTCAGCACTGATGTGATTTGTATGACATTTTGAATTGAAGTGCTTGTATGTCCAGACTTTGGTTTGGTGAATACCGGCTTGTCCTGTTCGTGATTCCGGAGGTTCCTCATGACGACAAGTGCAGAACGCTGTGCGGAGAAGCTGGCGCGGGTCCGGAAGGTCGTGGCTCTCGAGAAGGTGGACCGGGTGCCGGTGGCGGCCCTGGCCACCTCCTTCTGCGCCAACCATGTCGGGGTGAAGATGTCGGAGTTCTGCGTCCAACCCGAGCTTATGACCCGCACCATGATCAAGTCCTTCGGGCTCCTGGGGGATATCGACGCCATCCAGCAGCCGACATTCTCGGCCCACGTGCTGAGTCTCGCCTGGCTTTCGAAGGTCAAGATCCCGGGCCGGGATATGGCGGAGGACCAGCCCTGGCAGGTAGCCGAGGCCGAACTCATGACCCTGGCGGACTACGACACCATCATCGAGAAGGGCTACAACGCCTTCTTTGGGGAGTACCAGGCCAGTCGCCTGGATAACCTCATGCCCAAGCTGGTGCCCATGTTCGAATGGATGCCAGGAGCCATCAAGCTCTGGGAGGACTCGGGCACACCGGTCCTTTCGCCCTTCCAGGCCAACATGCCCTACGAGTACTTCTGCGGGGGGCGCACCATGCCCCGCTTCATGCGGGATCTCTTCTCCATGCCCGACAAGGTACAGGAGGCCATGGACGCGGCCATGCCGGATCTGGTGGAGACGGCCCGTCAGACCGCGCGCGGCTTGAAGCCCTTCGGGGCCTGGGTGGGGGGATGGCGTTCCGCCTCGGAGTTCATCAATCCGAAGACCTGGAAGCGCTTCGTGTGGCCCTATATGAAGAAGATGGCCGACACCCTGCTGGAGGAGGGGGTGACCCCTATCTTCCACCTCGACTCCAACTGGGAGCGGGATCTGGAGCACTTCCTGGAGATGCCCAAGGGGAAGTGCATCCTCTCCCCGGACCACGCCACCGACATCTTCGCCATCAAGCGGATCCTGGGGGGCCACATGGCCATCATGGGTGATGTGCCCGCCGCCCTCTTCGCCCTGGGCACCCCGGACAAGGTGCGGGACTACTGCAAGCGGCTCCTGGGTGAGATCGGCCCCGAGGGCCTGATCCTCTCCTCGGGCTGCGATATCCCCTTCAACGGCAAGCCCGAGAATGTGGCGGCCATGATCGAGAGCGTGCACCGGTAGGTTCCTGCCGACGCCTTGATCCGGCCGCTTCCCTGAGACCCCCGTGCTGTGGATGGAGCCATGTCTGGAAATGCCAAGAGACGGATCAGGGACGCCTTTCTGGGCCTCTATGCCAAGCGGGGGCTAAAGCGGATGAACATCAAGATGCTCTGCCTGGCCATCCCCATCGCCCGGACGACCTTCTATGCCCACTACGAGAGCCTGGAGGACGTGCTTGCGGAGATCGAGGATGATCTCATCGGCGAGATGTACCGGCTGAATGTGGGTTTCAAGGCCTGTGATCTCAGGGCGCTGGCCGATGGACAGTCCCTGGAATGCTTCAATGCGACCCTGGTCCTCATCAAGGAGCAAGCCCCGCTCTACCGTACCCTCCTGGGCAGCCAGGCTGAGCCCAGCTTTGCGGGCAAGTGGAAAAAGATCATCAAGTACCACTTCCTGGAGAAGTATCGGAAAGACCTGCCCGACTTCCGGTATATGGAACTGGTCACGGAGCAGATCGCCTGCTCCATTCTGGGGGCCTATCGGTATTGGGTCTTCGAGGAGGAGGGGATCGCTCCGGAGGTCATGGCTGATCTCTGTTGCCGGAGGATCTGCCTGGACTTCGTGGAGGCCCACCGCCCCAGGTCCCCCACGGTGATGGGCCAACCGGAAAGTCGGGCTTCCCGGGTGGCCCATCTCTGAGCTGCTGCTACACGAAGAGCTTAGGGGTCGCCAGACTGCTCAGGATCTTGTGCTTGGTATAGGGTTCGGGTTCGCCCAGCTTCTCCCAGTTATCCCGGAGATAGAAGCCGGGGATGACCTTGCCGAGGATATGGAACTCGTTGGAGTCATGCTCAAGCATGTAGAGCCCGAGTTGATCTGGGACCATGCCTTCGACGGCTGCAGCGGGCAGGTCCAGCATGTCCGCAAACCAGTAGTGGTTGCGCAGGACGAGCCCAAACGGCGTGTTGCGACCGACTCCGACGTATTGCACGAAGTTGGGGTACCCCTTTTCATTCCGCTCGCAGACCCAGTTTTCGCCGATGCCGGCCCAGCCGTAGAGCACCACATCCGCATCTCCGCGCTTCCTGGCCTCGGTCAGCTTTTCACCAAAGAGTTCCTGGGGATCAAGGTACTTGAGTTGCATGTCCATCACCTCGGAGTTGCCGAGGGTTTCCTTGATGAAGTGGGTGGAGCCGATGACGTTGCCAGGAACGTGATTAGGTTCGTATTCGCCCCATTTCGAGAACTTGTGGGCTCCAGGGTGCCAGAGGCGATACATGTCGGTGTCACACTCGCATCCGAACCACCACTCCAGCATCTCTGCAGTGCAGTTTTCCAGGCACATGCGGATGGCCACGTGGATACCCCCGCTGCTGAGGCGCTCGATGCCAGTCTCGAGCGGCAATGGATCACTTTTAAGCATAGCTTCGCACTCTGTGAATCGCATGGATTCCTCCTTTGGGAACGGTGCAGAAGGTTTATCACGCTGTCTCAATGGCCTGGAACGACACGCGAGCGAAATGTGTAGCGCCCTGGGTCGGTTCTTCCGGCTCGGCTTTACGTCCCTCCCTCACTTTTTTCGAAAGGGCAACCATGAAGATCGGAAGTGCAGTGGCATCAAGCCTCGCCGCCCTGGCCTTCGTCGTCGCGGCGGGCTGCGAGAAGAAGGCTCCCAAGGAGATCAAGGTCGGTGTGATCCAGTCCCAGACAGGCTTCTTCGCTTCCATGGGGGAAGGGGCGCTCTACGGCATCAAGGCCGCCGTGGAGGATGTCAACAGGCTGGGGGGGGTCAAGGTGGGCACGGAGAGGCTGCCCATCCGCATCGTGGCGGTGAACTGTGAGACGGACCCCAACAAGGCCGGATCCCTGGCGGAGAGCCTGGTGCTCCAGGACCACGTCCAGTTCATCGTCAGCGGGGATGAGCCCCCGCCCATGCATCCAGCGGTTTCCAAGGTCTGTGATACCTACAAGGTCCCCTACGTCACCGGCGTGGGGCCCGAGGAACCCTGGACCGGCATGAAAAAGGAGAGCCCAACGGGCTGGAAATACACCTGGGCCATGGGCAGCTTCAATATCATCGAGCCTGCCCCCAAGGGGGACTTCCGTGCCAAGCCAGGCTACACCGTCATGGACGCCTGGCTGAGCCAACTGGGGCAATTCGGATCCCGGACCAACAAGCGGATCGGCCTCATCGTCACTGATGACCCCGATGGTCGCGGCTGGTATAGCCTGCTGCTCCCTATCCTCAAGGAGAAGGGCTACACCGTGGTGGGCGCCGAGAAGAACATGGGCCTCCTGCCCTTCGAGACCACGGACTTCAGCTCGGTGGTGAAGGCCTGGAAGGATGCGGGCATCGACATCCTCTGGGGCAACGGTCCTGCGCCCTTCCTGGGCACTGTGCTCAAGCAGGCCCGGGCCATGGGGGTGAAGCCCAAGATCATGAGCCTGGGGCGGGGGGCCCTCAATTATGACGATGTGAATGCCTGGGGCGGGGATCTGCCCCTGGGCTGCTGCATCGAGGTATGGTGGGACGGCACCATGATCGACTGTCCGGGCTTCGGCACCACCACCCCCCAGACCCTGGCGGAGAAGTGGGTGAAGGAAACCCACCGTCCCGTCCTATGCACCCTGGGCCCCGGCTATGCCGGCGTGCAGGTCCTGGCGGATGCTATCGAGCGGGCGGGCAGTGTGGATCCCGAGAAGGTGAATGCCGCCCTGACGACCACCGACCTCAAGACCATCCGGGGACGGATCAAATTCAACGCCAACCAGTTCAGCCGCGGCCCCATCGCCTTCGGACAGTGGTTCAAGACGGACAAGCCGGAGAGGTGGGAACTCAAGGTGATCCATTCCGAGCATGCCTTCTGGCCCGTGGCGGCCAAGCCTCTCTTCCCGATTCCGGCGAGCGAGTAGGGTGGACCGGAAGCCCGGAGCTCCCAGGGGGGGCCGGGCTTTCCGGATCAGGTCAGGCGCCCCATCCTTCCGGCCTCAAAGTCGTCGTAGGCCTGCACCAGCTCCTGCTGGGTGTTCATGACGAAGGGGCCGCTCCCGGCAATGGGTTCGTTGAGCGGCTGACCACTGAGGAGGAGCAGGGCGGTGCCGGGCTCGGGCTCCAGGTGAACCGTGCTCCCCTCCAGGGAGAAGACCGCCACCTCTCCCGGTCCCGCCTTGTGGTTGTCGATCTTCAGGGTGCCCCTGCGCAGGGCCAGTCCCAGGCTCCAGCCCTCGGGCAGGCGCAGGTCCAGGGGCAGCCCTTCGTCCCAGGTGAGGTCCCAGACCTGGAGCGGGCTGAAGGTGCGGGCCGGCCCCCGGGTGCCCTGGTGGTCTCCAGCGAGCACCCGCAGCTGCCCGCCGGGGATGGGCAGGACCGGAATCTGCTCCGCCGTGATGGGCTGGTAGTGGGGCCGCTCCCCCTTGGAGGCGGCGGGGAGGTTCACCCAGAGCTGGTGCATCTCGAAGGGCCCCCCTTTCCGGGCATAGTGGGGGCCGTGGAACTCCTCGTGGACCAGTCCCGAGCCCGCAGTCATCCACTGGACATCTCCTGGGCCGATGATGCCACCACCGCCCCCGGAGTCCCGGTGCTCGACTTCACCTGCATAGACCACGGTCACGGTCTCGAAACCCCGATGAGGGTGTTCCCCGACCCCTTTGCGCTCGGTGGTGGGCGGGAACTCGCTGGGCTCGGCATAGTCCAGAAGCAGGAAGGGACTGAGGAGCTCCCCGTGGCGGGAGTAGGTGAAGAGGGTGCGGACCGGGAAACCATCTCCCACCCAGTGCCGACGGGGCTGCCGGATGACTTCAAGAAGGCGCTTGGGGGCGGGCGTGGACATCATGACCTCCATCTCTTCGATGCCGCTCATGCCCAAAAGCAAGGGCCCCCGGAAAGGGGGCCCTGCAGGTAGCGCCTCGTCCGGCTAGAAGCGAACGGTCACCTTGTCGCCACTGGTGACATGGACGGTGTCAATGAAGCGAACCCGCCTGGGGTTGTAGTTCAGCACCAGGCTGCTGGTGCGGATGCCGTCGCCGAAGGCACGCACGCCGGGCAGGAGGTTGCCCGTGGTGACACCGGCGGCGGCGAAGATGATGTGCTCGCCGGGGGCCAGGTCCTCGGTCTTGTAGATGCGGTCGAAATTGACACCCATCTTCTCGGCCTTCTCGCGGCTGGCGGTGTTGCTGTCGGTGAGGAGGCGGCCCTGGATCTCGCCGTTGAGGCACTTGAGGGCGGCGGCGGAGAGCACGCCCTCGGGGGCGCCGCCGATGCCCATGACGGCATGGATGCCGGTGCCGGAGACGGCGGCGGAGATGGCGGCGCTCAGGTCACCGTCGCCGATCAACTGGATGCGGGCACCGGCCTTGCGGATGTCCGAAATGAGCTGCTCGTGCCGGGGGCGCTCGAGTACGGTGACCGTGAGGTCGGCCACCTTGCGGTTGAGGGCCTTGGCGATCTCCTGCAGGTTCTCACCCACTTCGGCGTCCAGGCTCACCTTGCCCTTGGCGGCAGGGCCCACCACCAGCTTCTCCATGTAGAGGTCGGGGGCGTGCAGCAGGCCGCCCTTGGTGGAGGCGGCCAGCACAGCGATGGCGTTGGGGGCGCCGGTGGCGCAGAGATTGGTGCCCTCCAGGGGATCCACGGCGATGTCGATGGCGGGGTGGCCCATGCCACGGCCCACCTTCTCGCCCACGTAGAGCATGGGGGCCTCGTCGCGCTCACCCTCGCCGATGACGATGGTGCCGTCCATGGCGATGCCTTCCATGGCCTTGCGCATGGCTTCGACGGCCAGCTGGTCGCTGTGCTTGCGGTCCCCGTGGCCGATGCTCCGGGCACAGGCGATGGCCGCCTGTTCGACGACATGCAGGAATTCACCGGTCAGCTGTTGTTCCATGACGTTTCCTTCCGATGGGATCGGTTTGGTTGAATAGGGGAAGCACTCTGGACTGCGTCTAAGCCAGGTTCTGATCGTCCCGCAGAATGGCCTGTTTGATCCACTCGTGGAATGGAGCGGAGGTCGCCTCCACGGGGCACATCAGGATCTCGGGGACCTCGTAGGTGTGCAGTTCGGTGATGGTCTGGGAGACCTCTTCGAATTTGTCGCGAGTGGTCTTGATCATCAGCATCACTTCTTCATCCAGGTGGGTCCCCCCCTGGTAGTAGTAGTAGCTCTTCACGGCCGGCATGATGTTCACGCAGGCGGCATAGCCCATGTCCACCAAGGCGGAGGCGATCGTCAAGGCCGTCTCTTCGCTCCCGCATGTTGTGAAGATCGTGCACACATCGGACACGGACAAGCAACACCCCCGGCATACACCGTGGTCTAGTGTGCCACACAGGTCGGGATTCACCCAAGGACAGGTTTCGGATTTCAAGCCTCCGGCCGGGATCCATCCTGCGATGGTCCTTGGGGTTCCTATGGATTCAGTTGGGAGTTGTGCTCAGGAAAGCATACAACTCCCATGCGGAGATGCCAGTCGAGGTTCCGCAGGTCCCCTCAGCTGGTTGCGACATCGGAGCGGGTGGGTCTCCCGGGTGCGTCGCCCCACTGGTTGAAGGCCACCTCCCGGCCGATGGACCGCACTCGATCCAGGAGGCAGCCTCTGCAGGCCTCCTTGGCTTCGTCGGTGCAGGGCTTGCCCTCGTAGAGGCGGTAGTCGCCGCGGACGCCCACGGGGGTGAGGTTGGGCATGGTGACGTTGGCCCCGTAGGTGAGGCCCCGCTCCCGCCCATCCGGCACCATGGCCTGCAGGGCCGTGCTGGCGGCGATGTTGACCTGGGGGCAGGCCAGGCGCACGGCGGCAATCATGTTGAAGGCCAGCTGCAGCCGGGCTTCAGGCTCAGGCGCGCCCTCCCAGTCCTTCATGGGGGAGGCTTCGTGGGGCAGCCAGGGACCCATTCCGATCATGTCGATGGGCCGGTCCCGGAAGAAGAGGATGTCCTCGGCCAGCATCTCCAGGGTCTGCCCGGGGATGCCGATCATGACCCCGGTGCCCACCAGATAGCCCGCCGTATCCAGGTCCTGGAGCGCCTGCAGGCGGCTCGCCAGGGTCTGGTCCGCCGGGTGGATGCGGGCGAAGAGCCCCGGGTTCGTGGTCTCGATGCGCAGCAGGTAGCGATGGGCTCCGGCGGCATACCAGCGGCGGTAGGTGTCCAGGCTCTGCTCTCCCAGGGAGAGGGTGATGCCCAGGCCCTCGGGCAGCTCCGGCAGGATGGTCTCCCGGTGGATGCGGCCGATGAGCTGCTCGATCCAGTCCACGAAGGCGGCGTCCTGGCGCTCCCCCGCCTGGAGCACCACGGAGCCGTAGCCCTCCTGGGCGCACCACTGGGCTGCTTCCAGGATGTCCTCGTCGCTGAGGGTGTAGCGCTCCAGCTCGGCGTTCCCGGCCCTGATGCCGCAGTAGTGGCAGTCCAGGGCGCAGACATTGGAGAGCTCGATGATGCCCCGGTAGTAGACCGCAGGCCCCAGGTGAGCGTTGAGCACCTCGTTGGCCCGGGCCCGCAGGCGGGCGGTGTCCCGGGGGGAGCTGAGGCCCAGGAGCCGCACCAGATTCTCCCGGGTGAAGCTGGACTTGTGGAGCAGGGGGCCGAGGGTATCGCTCAAGGGGCCACCTGGAGGCAGCGCATGGCGAAGTCCCCAAAGGTCTCGCCGGGCTGGCCTTCGGTCTTCCAGCGGGTCAGGAGGGGTCGCAGGGTCGCACCGATCTCGCTGCGGGGCACTCGCTCGGCGAAGTGGAAGGCGAGCCTGTCGCCCTTGCCTCCCAGGTAGAGGGCGTACTTGTCGATGCCCTGGCCGATGAGGCCGATCTCCGCGGCGTGGGGCCGGGCGCAGCCGTTGGGGCAGCCCGTGAGGCGCAGCACCGGGGCCCGGTCCGTGAGCTCAAGGTCCGCCAGGACGTGCTCCACATCCGCCAGTACCGCGGGCAGGGCCCGCTCGCCCTCGGTGATGGCGAAGGCGCAGAGGGGCTGGGCGATGCAGGCCACGGCCTGGGCCCACAGGGGGCTGGGCTGGGCCAAGTGGCCCAGGAGGGCGCTCACCTCAGCCTTGGCGGCCTCGGGGACCCCCAGCAGCACCAGATCCTGCTCGGCGGTGAGTTGCACATCCACGGGGTGGGTTTCCAGCACCCTGCGGAGGGTGCCCTTCAGCTCGCCCTCGATGCGCCCGCAGAGCAGGGAGAGCCCCAGGGCCCAGGTGCCGTCCGGGCCCTTCTGCCAGCCGTGGCTGGAGGGGGTCTGCCAGGGGGGCAGGGGGCGCTGGGTGAAGCAGATCCCGGCGCGGGTCTCCACCTCGCTGCGCGCCCAGTCCACCCCCCGGTCATGGAGCACGTACTTGAGCCGGGCCCGCTTGCGGTTCTCCCGGTCTCCGTGGTCCCGGAAGGTGCCCAGGAGGGCTTCGGCCACGGGGAGAAGAGCCTTGGCTTCCACCCAGCCCAGGAGGCTGGCCAGGCGGGGGAAGGCGGTGCCCGCGAAGTTCATGCTCTGGCCTCCCCCCGCGAAGACGAACCAGCCCTCGATGGCGCCGCTGGCATCCAGGGTGGCCGCCAGGCCCAGGTCATTGCTGAGTACATCCAGGGTGTCCTCCCCGGCCAGGGTGAGGGCGATCTTGAACTTGCGGGGCAGGTAGGCGGAGCCCATGAGAGGCTCGGACTCAGGGGCGCCACTGGGGGGAGCCTCCAGCCATATCTCCTGGTAGGCGGCGGCGCGGCTCAGGAAGTGCGTTGAGAGTTGCTCGGCAACCTTCTGAAGAGCATTGATTTCAGGCCGACCCGTGGGGTTGGCCGGGTAGAGCACGTTGCGCACCACATCCCCGCAGGCTCCCTGGGTGGTGGCCTTAACAACGTGGAGGGCCTGCACCACAGCGCGCATGTCGGCCTTGGCCAGGCCGTGGAGCTCGATGCACTGGCGGGTGGTGAAGCGCAGGGTGCCATCCCCGTACTGGGTGGCCAGGCTGTCCCAGACCAGGTACTGGGCCGCGCTCAGGCGCCCACCGGGGATGCGGCCCCGGCCCATGGCGGTGGGGGGGGCGTCTTTGTGTTCCCGGTGCTTCTGGGCGTAGAACCCGTGGAGCTTGATGAGCTGCTCCCCTTCTGGGGAGAAACCAGGCGCAGCGTCCGTCAGCTCCTGGGGCAGGTTGCCCCTGAGGAAGTTGGAGGAGGCCTTGATGGTTTCGATGGGACTGGGCATGGCGTTCACCTCTGGGCGGGTCTGTGGGATGAGGAGGGGGAGGGAGGGGCTCCCTGTGCAATCTGGGGCTGACTGGACCGGGTTCCGCTCAGATTGCTTCGGGCTCCAGCACCAGGCCCGCCCCCACGGTGCTGTGGGTGGCCTCGTCGATGAGGACGAAGGAGCCGCCACTGCGCAGGCTGGTGTAGGGATCCGGGGCCACCGGGGCCTGGAGCTTGATGGACAGGGTGGCGATATCGTTCATGACCACATCGTCCACCGCCACGGGCTCCAGGGCCTCCAGGTCCAGGCGGCTGGTGATGTCCATGACCTTGGCCTTCACCTCCCGGGTCCCGTGCCGAAGGGTCAGACGGGCGGTGGAACCCAAGGAACGCTCGCCCAGCCAGGCAACGGTGGCGCTGAGGGTCCGGGTGGCATTCGGGGCACCCAGGGTGCCGGCGATGAGGTCTCCCCTGCTGATGGCCACCTCGTCCTCCAGGAGCAAGGTCACGCTCTGGCCGGCTACGGCCTCGGGCAGCTCCTGGCCGTAGAGCTCGATGCGCCGGACCCTGGACTTCGAGCCGGAGGGCATGACGATGATGGCGTCCCCGGTGCGGATGCGCCCCGACTCCACGCGGCCCTGGTAGCCGCGGTAGTCGATGAGCTCCTCGGAGCGGGGGCGGCAGACCAGCTGCACCGGGAAGCGGAAGGGCAGGTCCTGTTCGGAGGTGTCCAGGTCCACCCCCTCGAGCAGCTCCATGAGGGTGGGGCCAGTGTACCAGCCCAGGCGCTCGCCCCGCGCCACCACCATGTCGCCCTTGAGGGCCGAAAGCGGAATGAAGCGCAGATCCGAGATGCCCAACTTCCGCGTGAACCAGATCATTTCTTTTTGGATTTCTCGGAAGGTCCCTTCCGAGAAATCCAAAAGGTCCATCTTGTTGACGGCCACGACAATGTGCTTGATGCCCATGAGGTGGGCCAGGGCGGTGTGGCGCCGGGTCTGGGGGAGTACCCCCTTGCGGGCGTCGATGAGCACGATGGCGAGATTCGCTGTGGAGGCGCCGGTGACCATGTTGCGGGTGTACTGCTCGTGGCCCGGGGCGTCCGCCAGGATGTACTTGCGCCTTCCGGTGCTGAAGTAGCGGTAGGCCACATCGATGGTGATGCCCTGCTCCCGCTCGGCCTCCAGGCCGTCGGTGAGGAGCGAGAGATCCACCTCTTCCAGGCCCCGCTTGCGGCTGCTGCGGGCCAGGGCGTCCATGGCATCCACCAGGATGGCCTTGCTGTCATAGAGCAGGCGGCCGATGAGGGTGGACTTGCCGTCATCCACGCTGCCGCAGGTGATGAAGCGCAGGAGGCCGTTGTCTTGGATCGTGGGGTTGCTCATCAGAAGTAGCCCTCCTTCTTGCGCTGCTCCATGGAGGCCTCGCTGGTCTGGTCGTCCAGGCGGGTGGCGCCCCGTTCGGTGATTTCGGTGGTGGCGGTTTCCTTGATGATGTCGGCCACGGTGGCGGCCTCGCTCAGCACCGGCGCGGTGCAGGTGATGTCACCCACGGTGCGGAAGCGGACGGTGCGGCGCACGGAGGCCTTTCCGGCTGGCACGGGGGTCAGCTCCGTCACCGGGAGCAGGGCGCCTCCGGGCAGCTCCACCACCTCCCGCTCGTGGCTGAAGTAGATGCTGGGGAGTTCCAGGTTTTCCTGCTGGATGTACTGCCAGACATCCAGCTCGGTCCAGTTGGAGATGGGAAAGGCCCGGATGTGCTCGCCCTTGTGGATGCGGGCGTTGTAGAGATTCCAGAGCTCGGGGCGCTGGTTCTTGGGATCCCACTGGCCCCACTCGTCCCTGAAGCTGAAGACCCGCTCCTTGGCCCGGGCCTTCTCCTCGTCCCGGCGGGCCCCGCCGATGAGGGCATCGAAGCTGAACTCCTCCACGGTGTCCAGGAGGGTGACGCTCTGGTGGCGGTTGCGGCTCTCCCCGGGGTGGCGCAGGACCACACGGCCCTTGGCGATGCTCTCATCCAGGGTGCGAACGATGAGCTTCTCGCCCAGTTCTGCGGCCCGCCGGTCCCGGAACGCGATGACCTCGGGGTAGTTGTGGCCGGTGTCGATATGCACCAGGGGGAAGGGGAACCTGCCTGGGCGGAAGGCCTTCTCCGCCAGGCGGAGCATCACGATGCTGTCCTTGCCGCCGCTGAAGAGCAGAGCGGGATTGGAGCACTGGCCGGCCACTTCCCTGAAGATGTGGATGGCCTCGCCTTCCAGGCGTTCCAGGTGGGACAGGATTTGATGGGTCATGGAAACTCCTGGTCGTGCAATCAAAAGAAAAAGGAAGCGTGGGCCACGGATGCACACAGTTGCGCACGGATGGGGATCGCGGAATCCGGCACCCGGCCCGAGTGCCTTGGGTGGGCCGTTGCTTGCCCCTGATTGTCTGTATCCGTGTTCATCTGTGTTTATCCGTGGATAAATTTGCTTTTCATCTGCGGTGCAAGCCGCACTCCTTGTGTTCGGGGTCCTCCCACCACCACCGTCCGGCGCGGAGGTCCTCGCCGGGCTTGATGGCCCGGGTGCAGGGGGCGCATCCGATGGAGGGGTAGCCCTGGTCGTGGAGCTTGTTGGTGGGGAGCTTGTGCGCCTTGATGTAGGCCCAGACCTGCTCCTCGCTCCAGTCCGCCAGGGGGTTGAGCTTGTGGATGCCACCATGGGCCTCATCGATCTCCACCTGGGCCAGCTCGGTGCGGGTGAGGGACTGGCGGCGGCGCTGGCCGGTGATCCAGGCCTCGACCCCGGACAGGGCGCGGCCCAGGGGCTCCACCTTCCGGAGGTAGCAGCAGGCCTTGCGGGCCTCCACGGAGTCGTAGAAGGAGTTGGGGCCCTTCTCGGTGAGGAGCTGTTCCAGGGCGGGGGCCTGGGGGGCGTAGACCTCGAAGCCCCGACCATAGCGATAGCGGGTCTTATCGATGAGCTCGTAGGTCTCCTGATGGAGGCGACCGGTGTCCAGGAGGAAGACCCGGGCCTTGGGATCGGCCTTCAGGAGCAGGTCCAGGACCACCATGTCCTCGGCGCCGAAGCTGTTGGCGAAGGTGAGCTTGCTGCCGAAGCGATCCACGGCCCAGGTCAGGGTCTCCTCGGCGGTCTTGAAGGTGGGCAAGGTCATGTCAAATCCCCCAGGTGGCGGTTTCGGTGGGCTTGTAGGGGGCGAGGAAGACCTTCACCTGGCGGGGGGAGGCGAAGACCACCTCGCCCACCGTGAATCGCCGGGCTCTCAGGCGCTCGATGGGGAGGGCCGCCTCCAGGGTGCGGAGGGTCTCCCGCTCCCGCAGGGTGACCCGGGCGATGGGGCCCACGCTGTGGATGCCGGTGATCTCCGCCACCAGGGCGCCGGGTTCGGGGTCGCGGCTCAGTTCCACATCGTGGGGCCGAACGAAACCCACCGCCGGGGCATCGTGGGCGCTATCGTGCTCCGGGGCGGCCAGGGTGACCCCCGCCAACTCCGCCTGGCCCTGGTGGACCCGGCCGTGGAAGAGGTTCACATCTCCCAGGAAGTGGAAGATAAAGGGGGTGGCGGGGTGCTCGTAGACCTCGGAGGGGGTGCCCTCCTGCTCCAGTCGCCCCTGGTTGAGCACCGCGATGCGGTCCGAGACCTCGAGGGCCTCCTCCTGGTCGTGGGTGACGAAGAGGCTGGTGATGCCGGTGGTGTCGTGGAGCTGTCGCAGCCAGCGGCGCAGCTCGGCGCGGACTTTGGCATCCAGTGCGCCGAAGGGCTCGTCCAGCAGCAGCACCTCGGGCTCCACCGCCAGGGCTCGGGCCAGGGCCACTCGCTGGCGCTGGCCGCCGGAGAGCTGGTGAGGGTAGCGGTCCGCCACCCACTCCAGCTGCACCAGGGAGAGCAACTCCCGCACCTTGTCGGCGATGTCCTTCTTGGAGAGCCGGGTCGCCTTGGGGCGCACATCCAGCCCGAAGGCCACGTTGTCGAAGATGGTCATGTGGCGGAAGAGGGCATAGTGCTGGAAGACGAAGCCCACCCGGCGCTGGTCGATGGGGGCCGACTGGATATCCCGGCCATTGAGGCGCACGGTGCCGGAGTCGGCCTGTTCGAGACCGGCGATGATGCGGAGCAGGGTGGTCTTGCCGGAGCCCGAGGGACCCAGGAGGGCCACCAGCTCGCCGGGGGCCACCTTCAGGTTCAGGTCCTCGAGGACGGTGTGCCCCCCGAAGCGCTTGGTGACATTGGCAATCTCGATGCTCATGCGGAAATCTCCAGGGCGCGCTGGGCGGCGGTGCGGATGCGCCATTCCAGGAAGGCCTTCAGGACCAGGGTCACCAGGGCCACCAGGGAGAGCAGGGAGGCGCAGGCGAAGGCGGCGGTGAAGTGGTACTCGTTGTAGAGGATCTCGATGTGGAGGGGCAGGGTGTTGGTCTCGCCCCGCACGTGGCCGGACACCACGGAGACGGCTCCGAACTCGCCCAGGGCGCGGGCGCTGCAGAGCACGATGCCGCTGAAGAGGGCCCAGCGGATATTGGGGAGGGTGATGCTCCAGAAGACCCGCAGGCTGGAGGCGCCGAGCATGCGGGCGGCCTCTTCCTCCTCCGTGCCCTGGGCCTGCAGGGTGGGCAGGATCTCCCGGGCCACAAAGGGCAGGCTCACGAAGACCGTGGCCAGGATGATGCCCGGCAGGGCGAAGACCACGCGGATGTTGTGGTCGTCCAGCCAGGGGCCGAACCAGCCGCTGGCCCCGAAGAGCAGGATGAAGATGAGGCCGGCCACCACCGGTGAGACCACGAAGGGGATGTCGATGAGGGTGGTGAGCAGCCCCTTGCCCCGGAAGCGGAAGCGGGCCAGGAGCCAGGCGGCGGCCAAGCCGAAGAGGGTGTTGAGCACCACGGCGGAGATGGCTGCCATGAGGCTCAGGCGGATGGCGGACCAGGCGTTGGGGTCCTTGAAGGCGGCGAAATAGAGGGCGATGCCACCCCTCAGAGCCTCATGGAAGACCGCCACCAGGGGTGCCACCAGCGCCACCGCCAGGAAGGCCAGGGCGAAGGTGATGAGGAGGGTGCGGGCCCAGAGGGGATCGCGGGAGTGGCTAGCCATGGTTCACCTTCACGGAGAGGCAGCGCTGCAGGAGGTTGACCACCAGGAGCATCACGAAGGAGAGGCCAAGCATCACGAGGGCGATGGCGGTGGCTTCGGGGTACTCGTACTGCTCCAGCTTGGTGATGATGAGCAGGGGGGTGATCTCGGTCTTCATGGGCATATTGCCGCTGATGAAGACCACGCTGCCGTATTCCCCGATGCCCCTGGCGAAGGCCAGGGCGAAGCCCGTGACCAGGGCGGGCAGCAGCTCCGGCAGGATGATGCGGCGCAGGGTCTGCCAGCGGGAGGCCCCCAGGGTTCCGGCGGCCTCCTCCAGCTCCGTGCCCAGTTCCTCCAGCACGGGCTGGAGGGTGCGCACCACGAAGGGCAGGCCGATGAAGAGAAGCGCGACGCTGATGCCCAGGGGGGTGTAGGCGACCTTGAAGGGCAGCAGTTGGCCGAACCAGCCCTGGGGCGCGTAGAGCTGGGTGAGGGCGATGCCGGCCACGGCGGTGGGGAGGGCGAAGGGCAGGTCGATGAGGGCATCCAGGAGGCGCTTGCCGGGGAGGCGGTAACGCACCAGCACCCAGGCCACGATGAGGCCGGCAAAGGCGTTCATCAGGGCGGCCAGGAAGGCCGCGCCGAAGCTGACCCGATACGAAGCCAGCACCCGGGCGGAGGTGACGGTGTGCCAGAAATCGGAGGGCCCCAGTTTGAGGGCATTGGACCCCAGGGCGGCCAGGGGAAGGATCACCAGGAGGCTCAGGAAGGCCACCGTGATGCCGAGGCTCAGGCCGAAGCCCGGGGATCGCTGGGTGCAGCTGCGTGTCATGGCTTCCTCCAGGAGTGGATCGGGGCAGAGCTTCTCCCGGCCGGTCGTAATCGGCGGAGATTCGCGGCATAGGGAGCGGTGCTGGGGACAGCGAGGGGAGGAGAGGGGCAGGCTCATGGGGTGGCCCCTGATTTTTCTTACCTTAAAAGTAAGAATACTTGAGTATGCCCTTTGTTTGTCTTTGAAGTCAAGTAAAATACTTTGAAATTAAAAATAGATTTAAAAGGTCTTACATGGATATCGCGAAAGAAGGGGACCCCTCCGGCTTGGCCATGAAAAAAGCCCGGAACCGCGTGGGCTCCGGGCTTTCCTGTGGGAGGGATGGGTCAGGCCTTGGAGAGTCCTTCTTCCAGGGCTTCGAGAATGTCATCGATGTGCTCGATGCCGATGGAGAGGCGCACCAGATCGGGGGCCAGGCCGCCGGCGATCTGCTGCTCGTCGGTGAGCTGGGAGTGGGTGGTGCTGGCGGGGTGGATGATCAGGCTCTTGGCATCACCCACGTTGGCCAGGTGGGAGAAGAGGGGGATGCTGTCGATGAGTCTGGCACCGGCTTCGCGCCCGCCCTTGATGCCGAAGACCACCATGCCGCCGAAGCCTTTCTTGAGATACTTCTTCGCCAGTTCGTGGCCGGGGTCGCCAGGCAGACCCGGATAGCGCACCCAGCTGACCTTGGGGTGCTTCTGGAGGAACTGGGCCACCTTCAGGGCGTTCTCGCTGTGGCGGATCATGCGCAGGGGCAGGGTCTCCAGGCCCTGGAGGAAGAGCCAGGCGTTGTCCGGTGCGATGGCGGCACCCAGGTTGCGCAGGGGCACGGTGCGGGCACGCAGGATGAAGGCCATGGGGGCCAGGGGCTCGGGCAGGTCATGGGCCCAGCGCAGCCCGTGATAGTTGGGATCCGGCGCGTTGAAGAGCGGGTGCTTTTCGCTCTTCCAGTTGAACTTGCCGGAATCGGTGATGATGCCGCCGATGCCGGTGCCATGCCCGCCGATCCACTTGGTGAGGGACTGCACCACGATATCGGCGCCGTACTCGATGGTCTTCAGCAGGTAGGGGGTGGAGAAGGTGGCATCCACGATGAGGGGCAGGCCGTTGCGGTGGGCCACTTCGGCGATCTGCTCGATGTCCACCACATCCAGCAGGGGGTTGCCGATGGTCTCGATGTAGAGGGCGCGAGTCTTGGGGGTGATGGCGGCCTGGAAGTTCTCCGGGTCCTTGGGGTCCACAAAGGTGGTCTTGATGCCCAGGGAGGGCAGGATGGCGTCGAACTGGGTGTAGGTGCCGCCGTAGAGGTTGTTGGCGCTGACGATCTCATCGCCCGCCTGGGCCAGGGTGATGATGGCGTAGAAGATGGCGGAGGTGCCGGAGGCCAGGGCCAGCGAGGCGGCACCCCCCTCCAGCAAGCTCACCCGCTGCTCCAGGACGTCCTGGGTGGGGCCGCCCAGGCGGGTGTAGATGTTGCCGAGCTCCTTGAGGGCAAAGAGGTTGGCGGCATGCTCGGTGTTCTTGAATACGTAGGAACTGGTGCGGTGGATGGGCACGGCCCGGCTCAGGGTGGTGGGATCGGGCTCCTGGCCACCATGCAGGGCGATGGTTTCGGGACGGTAGGACTTGCTCATGGGTCGTGCCTCCTTCACAGGGTGAGACTACTTGGGCTGATAGATCTGGTCAAAGACGCCGCCATCCTTGAAGTAGCCTTCCTGGGCCTTCTGCCAGCCCCCGAAAGTGTCGTGGATGGTGAAGAACCTTACGGGTGGGAACTGCCGGGCGCTGGCCTTCTGCACCGCAGGGTCCGTGGGGCGGTAGTGGTGCCGGGCACCGATCCTCTGGCCTTCCGGGGTGAAGAGGAAGTCCAGGTAGGCCTGGGCCACCTGGGTGGTGCCGTGGCGCTCGGCGTTCCGGGTGACCAGGGCCACCGGGGGTTCCGCCAGGATGCTCACGCTGGGGGTGACGATGTCGAACCTGTCCCGGCCCAGCTCCTGCTTGGCCAGGATGGCCTCGTTCTCCCAGGTCAGGAGCACATCCCCCAGGCCACGCTCTGCAAAGGTGGTGGTGGCGCCTCGGGCCCCCGAGTCCATTACGGGCACATGCCTGAAGAGCTCAGTCACATAGGCCTTGGCCCTGTACCAGTCGCCGCCGTTGGCCCGCTGGGCCCAGCCCCAGGCCGCCAGGAAGTTCCAGCGGGCGCCGCCGGAGGTCTTGGGGTTGGGGGTGATGACCTGGACGCCAGGCTTGATGAGGTCGGGCCAGTCGCGGATGCCCTTGGGATTGCCCTTGCGCACCAGGAACACGATGGTGCTGCCGAAGGGGGTGCTGTTGTGGGGCAGCCTGGATTGCCAGTCGGGGGGCAGGAGCTTCCGGTGCTGGGCCAGGGCGTCGATGTCATAGGCCAGGGCCAGGGTCACCACATCGGCCTGGAGGCCGTCCAGCACTGAGCGGGCCTGCTTGCCGGAGCCGCCGTGGCTCTGCTGAATGCTCACATCCTGGCCGGTCCTGGCCTTCCATTGCCTGGCGAAGGCCTGGTTGATGTCCTGATAGAGCTCCCGGGTGGGGTCATAGGAGACATTGAGGAGCTTTACCTGGGCCTGGGCGCTGAGGGCTCCGAAGCTCAGCAGGATGGCGAGGAAGGTCCTTGGGCGAAGCTTCATGTCGGGGCCTTTCAGTGGACGCATGCAGAAGGGGTCAGAGCGAGCCGGGGTGCTGGCCGGTCCGGGTCTGGAATGCAGGCTAAAGGAGGAATGCAAAGGGGTCAATCAAAAAAGTAAACTAAAATGATAAGGAAAGTAAGAAAAAAGAATAAGTAACAAAATAACAATAATAATATGAATTATCTGCTTACCGACTCGTCTCCGCCTGGGTGAGTTCCGGGGTCCTGATTCGGTACCCCGGCGATTGGGGAAGGCCAGTCCGTCATCTTCTCCATCTGGGTACGCGTCTGAGTCGGTACGGGAACCCATCCAGAAGCCATGTCTGGAGGTGATCCCTTGGACCGGGTTTCCTTCCCTGGGATGTGGTGGAGTCCCTCTGTGGGACCTTGCCCTTCCTTGGCCCCTGCTCCCCCCATGCCCAAGCTGAGTCAGGCCGATCACCAGGATCCGGCAAACAAATGCTTGCCAGGTGATCCGTTATGTATCAAAATTTATATCGCTCTTTGGGAGAGCCGCCCGCCTCATCCTCCCTGCTCCTTCCGGGGGGGATGGTGCGGGTCGTTGGCATTTGGGGTCCCGGGTGCCGATGTCCTGCGAGTGCCCCTTTTTGGTGGCATTCCGGACTTCCCCTTGGCCCCCAAGGCGGGGTGGGGGCACCCCGCAAGGTTTTCAGCAGGGCTTGCGGATTGCCGCGAAGAGCGCGTCCACGCTGGATTCCGCCTGAGGTGGAAGGGGATTCGGGTCACTTGGATGGGCTGGGGCGCATTCTTGCTCCACAGGCTGCGGACAACAGCGGGGAGGCTTCCGTCCCTGCGGGTAGGAGAGTAGGGTGGGCCTTGCAGACCCCAAGGAACCGTCATGGCGGAAGCCCACTCTCCACTCACCCTCGAAGGGGCCCGGCGGCTGGCCCAGCGCAACGGCGAGACGCTGGTGCCCGCCTTCTGCGCCATGTGTGGTCCAGGTCCCATGAGCTGCGGCATCTATGCCTTTGTCAAGGAGGGCCGCTTTGTACGATGTGCGGGCATGGCCGAGTCCCCGGTCAACCGGGGGAGCCTCTGCCCCAAGGCCCACGCGGCGCCGCAGTGGGTCTATTCCCCCGAGCGGCTCACCCACCCCCTGCGCCGGGTGGGGGCCAAGGGGGAAGGGCGCTTTGAGCGCATCTCCTGGGATGATGCCATCGGGGTCATCGCGGAGACCCTGCTGAAGCAGAAGGCAGCCTACGGACCGGAGTCCCTGGCCATCCTCTCCCCGGCCCTGAGGAGCTACAGCGACCACCTCCGGCGCTTCCTCACGGTCCACGGCAGCCCCAACTACGGACACAGCGGCATCTGCGCCATGCAGCGGGCCTTCGGCTTCATGTACACCCTGGCGGACTGGCCCGGTCCCGAGATCCCCAAGAGCGACCTGGTGATCTATTGGGGGCGTCAGCCCGTCTATTCGGGACCGGCCACCCCGGGACCCCGGCTCATGGTGGAGGCCAAGGCCAGGGGGGCCAGACTGGTGGCCATCAAGCCCTCCATCGAGCCGGACTCGGGGATGGCTGATATCTGGGTGCCCCTGCGCCCCGGCACCGATGCAGCCCTGGCCCTGGCCATGCTCCATGTGGTGATGGGGGAGGGGCTGGTGGACCGGGCCTTTGTAGAGCAGTGGTGCCATGGCTATGGCGAGCTCGAGGACCACGTCCGGCAGTATCCCCCGGAGTGGGCTGAGGCCATCACGGGGGTGCCCGCCGCGCAGATCCGCGAGCTGGCCCGGCTCTACGCCACCACCCCCCGGGCCTGCATCGATCTGGGGAACGGGGTGGAGCACGCCCCCTCTGCCAGCGATGCCATCCGGGCGGTGGCCATCCTCATCGCCATCACGGGGCACCTGGACCAGCCCGGGGGTAATGTCTTCGGCGGGCCCATGGGGGCCCTCTCCACCATGCCCATGCCCAGGGACATCATGCTGCGGGAGCGCTACACCCCGGAGCTGCTGGACAAGCTCGTGGGGCCGGAATTCCCCCGGCCCTTCCAGCCCTTCATCGAGGGGCCGGCCTCGGCCTACTACCGGATCTTCGACAGCATCCTGACGGAGAAGCCCTATCCCATCCGGGCGGTCATCGCCCCGGGCACCCAGCCCTCGGTGAGCACCCGGGGCTCCCGTCACGTTCTGGAGGCCCTCGCCAAGCTGGACTTCTATGTGGTGGCCGATGTGGCCCGCACCGCCGACATGGCCTACGCCGATATCGTGATGCCCACCGCCACCCCCTACGAGTCCGGCTGCTCCTTTGACGGGCGGGGGGGCTGGCTCATGGCCCGCCGGAAGGTGATCGAGCCCCTGGGGGACTACAAGTCCATGGTGGAACTCCTCATCGACCTCGGGGTGGCCATGGGCTACGGCAAGGACTTCTGGGATGGGAGCGTCGAGGCGGCCATGGACGAACAGCTCCAGCCCTTCGGGCTCACCCTGGAGGCGCTGCGGGCTCATCCCACTGGTATCTGCTTCCCCCCTGGCGAACGCCGTTACGGGAACTATGCCCAGGTCTTCGCGCGGCGGAGTCCCCGGCTCGGGGGCGCTCCCTTCCTGGCCCAGGGCAAGGTGGCCCTCTACAACACCACCTTCGAAGCCGAGGGCTACAGCCCCATGCCCGAGTGGCGGGAGCCCCCCGAGAGTCTGACGGCCACGCCGGAGTTGCGGGAGCGCTATCCCCTCCTCCTCTCCGACTACCACACCTCCATGAACTTCACCGCCTCCTGGCAGCGCCATGTCCCGGCGCTGCGGGAGCTGGAACCCGATCCTATGCTGCACCTCCATCCCGATACCGCTTCGGCCCGGGGCATCGCCCAGGGGGACTGGGTGGTGGTGGAGTCCCCCCGGGGTTCCCTGCGCCTGAAGGCTGAACTCTATCCCGGCATCCGGCCCGATACCGTGATGGTCCTCCACGGTTGGTGGCAGGGCTGTGCCGAGCTGGGGAAGGGGGACACGCCCCTCCTGGACGGGGGCGCCAACGTCAACCTGCTCTACAGCGTGGATCCCGACCGGGCCTTCGATCCCCTGGTGACGGCCATGAGCAGCCAGGCCCTGGTCGAAGTGAGGAGGGCCTGAGCATGTCCCATTCCATGGAACCCTCCATCAGTTTCGATCCTGCGCGCTGCATCGAGTGCCACGCCTGCGAGGTGGCCTGCGCTGTCTGGCGGAATCTCGAAACAGGGATCCGCCATCGCCGGGTCCGGCGGGTCTGGCAGGGGGTCTTTCCCGAGGTCCGCTGCAATGCGGCCATGAGCGCCTGCCACCAATGCGCCGGGGCTCCCTGTGTGGACGCCTGTCCCGTGGGGGCCATCGCCCCGAGGAACCCTGAGGGCGTCGTGGCTGTGGATCAGGAGGCCTGCGTGGGCTGCCGTGTATGTCTGGACGCCTGCCCGGAAGGGGTGCCCCAGTTCGGGACCGAGGGGAAGATGCAGAAGTGCGACCTCTGCAACGGGCGTCTCGAGTCCGGGCGGGAGGCACCGCCCTGTGTGGCCACCTGTCCCACCGGCGCCCTCGCGTGGCGGGCATGAGAGGAGGCGGATCGTGACCTTTTTCACACCCGCGATCTTCCGCTTCCTCTCAGAGCTGCGGGAGCACAACAGCAGAGATTGGTTCGAGACCCACCGGGAGCGATACGAGGAGGAGGTCCGGGAACCGGCGCGGGCCTTCATCATGGCCCTGGGGGCACCCTTGGGGGAGCTCTGCCCGCAGATCCTCGCCGATCCCTCCCGCAGCGGCGGGAGCCTCTTCCGCATCCACCGGGATACCCGGTTCTCGGCGGACAAATCCCCCTACAAGACCCATGTGGGCGCCCAGTTCAGGCACCGGGACTGCCCCCGGGAGGTCCACAGCCCGGCCTTCTACCTGCACCTGGAACCCGGGGGCTGTTTCGCCGGAGCGGGGCTCTGGCACCCCGATCCCCGTACCCTCCAGCGGGTGCGGCAGCACATGGACGGGCATGTCCCGGCTTGGCGATCCCTGGGGCTTGAACTCCTGGGGGACCGCATAGTGCGTGTTCCCCGGGGCTTCGCGCCGGACCATCCGCTTGCCGAACTGCTGCGGCTCAAGGACATCACCACCCTGGTGCCCCTGGCTGAAGGGCAGGTCTGCGCCCCGGACTTCCTGGAGGTCTTTCTGGAAGTCTGCCGGCACCAGCTCCCTCTTCTGGCGCTCCTGGCCCGGTCGCTGGACCTGGCTTGGTAGCCCCCTTTCCAGAGACGGCATGGCCGGATGCCTGCATCCAGGCTTGACATTCCTGTATGGTTATACAACACTTTGAGTATCGATTATTTTTGCGCGATTGGAGACGCGGATGAGCAGGGTGTTGATCGTAGGTGGAGTAGCAGGCGGGGCGTCCACGGCGGCCCGGTTCCGGCGGCTGGACGAGCATGCCGAGGTGGTGATCTTCGAGCGGGGCGACTACGTCAGCTACGCCAACTGCGGCCTGCCCTACTATGCGGGCGGAGCCATCAAGGAGCGGGACCGCCTCTTCGTCATGACCCCCGGGAAGTTTCAGGATTGGCTGGGGGTGCAGGTCCGCACCGGTCATGAGGCGGTGGGGATCGACACCGCCCGGAAGGTCCTGAAGGTGAAGGAGCTGGCCAGCGGACGGCTGATGGAGGAGTCCTACGACAAGCTGGTGCTCTCCCCCGGTGCCGAGCCTTTGCGCCCTCCCATCCCCGGCATCGACCTGGAGGGGATCTTCACTCTGCGCTCCGTGCCGGATGTGGATCGGATCAAGAGCTGGCTCGATGCCCGTCGTCCCGAGCGGGCGGTGGTGGTGGGGGGTGGCTTCATCGGTCTGGAGATGGCCGAGAACCTCCACGCCCGGCGCATCGCCGTCACGGTGGTGGAGGCCCAGGATCAGGTGATGAACGGCCTGGACCCCGAAATGGCGGCCATGGTCCAGGCCCAGCTCCGCAGCAAGGGGGTGGGCCTGCGCCTGGGCACCCCTGTCCAGGCCTTCGAGCGGCGCGGCAGCCGGCTCTTCGTGAAGCTGGCTCCGGATGACGAGCTTTCGGCGGATGTGGTGATCCTCTCCATCGGGGTGAGGCCGGATACGGGCTTCATCCGGGAGGCCGGGATCGCCTGTGCACCCCATGGCGCCATCCAGGTGGATGGCTCCCTGCGGACCTCCGACCCTCATGTCTTCGCCCTGGGGGATGCGGTGGCGGTGCCCAGCCTGGTGATGGACCGCTCCCTGGTGGTTCCCCTGGCGGGACCCGCCACCAAGCAGGCCCGGGTGGTGGCAGGGAACCTCGCGCGGAGTCTCCGGGGCGAGGAGGCTCTGGAGACCTACCCCGGTGCGCTGGGCACCTCCATCGCCAAGGTCTTCGACATCACTGCGGCTTCCGCAGGCGCCAATGAGCGGGCCCTCAAGGCTGCAGCCCTCCCCTTCCAGGCCATCATCACCCATGGCTCCAGCCATGCCGGTTACTACCCGGGGGCGCTGCCCCTCACCCTCAAGGCTCTCTATGAGCCCGCCACCGGGCGCCTCCTGGGGGCTCAGGTGGTGGGTTTCGACGGAGTGGACAAGCGCATGGACCTCCTGGCGGAAACCCTGAGGCGGGGCGGCACTGTCGTGGATCTGGCCCGCATGGAGCACGCCTATGCGCCCCCCTTCTCCTCTTCCAAGGATCCCATCAACATCCTGGGCATGGTGGGCGAGAACGCCCTGGCTGGACTCACCCGCCCCATCCACTGGCATGAGGTGGAGGCCTGGCGCTCCAGGGGGGCGGTGCTCCTGGATGTCCGGAGCGCCGATGAGGCCGCCCTGGGCAGCTTCCCGGACACCCTGAACATCCCCATCGACGAGCTGCGCCGCCGCATCTCCGAGGTCCCGAAGGACCGTCCGGTCCTGGCCTTCTGCGGCGTGGGGCTCCGGGGCTACCTGGCGGAGCGGATCTTGCGGCAGAACGGCTGGACCGAGGTGGGCAACCTCAGCGGGGGCTACAAGACCTGGGAGCTGGTGGCCGGACCCCTGCCGGGCCTGGAGCTGGGCCTGGTCTTTTCGGAGGGTTCCGGTGAGCCCGAGGGGCTGCCCCGTAAGGATGTGACCATTCAGGTGGATGCCTGCGGGCTGGCCTGCCCAGGGCCCATCCTGCGCCTCAAGGGGGAGATGGACAAGGTGCCCCTGGGCGGGCGGATCATCATCAGCGCCAGCGACCCGGGTTTCGCCCAGGACGTTGCCTCCTGGTGCCGGGTCATGGGGCACCGGCTCCTCAGCCTGACGGACTCGAAGGGTGTCCACACCGCCACCATCGAAAAGCAGGCCGCGCCCCAGGCCGGTCAGGTGGCCCAGGCGGGGGCCGGGGGCGCCACCTTCATCGTCTTCTCGGACGATCTCGACCGGGCCCTGGCCACCTTCGTCCTGGCCAACGGAGCCGCCGCGAGCGGCAAGGAGACCACCCTCTTCTTCACCTTCTGGGGGCTCTCGGTCCTCAAGCGCCGGGAGAAGCCCAGGGTCGCCAAGGACTTCATGGGCCGGATGTTCGGCTGGATGCTGCCGGACGGAACCTCGGGCCTGGCCCTCTCCAAGATGGACTTCCTGGGGCTTGGCCGGCTCATGATGAAGGCCCGTATGAAGGCCAAGGGGGTCACGGACCTGGATGCCATGATCGGCAGCGCACGCTTGGCGGGGGTCCGTTTTGTGGCCTGCCAGATGAGCATGGATCTCATGGGCATTGCCAAGGAGGAGCTGGTGGAAGGGGTCGAGATCGGTGGCGTGGCCACCTACTTCGAGGCTGCAGGCAAGTCCCAGGTGAACCTCTTCCTCTGAAGTTGTAGTCCTGGCGCTGGACTTGATCCACTCAGGGCGGCTCAGGTGGTATTCCTCCAGGAGGCTGGCCCGGGCCACGGTGTCCTACCGCACTGACAGGACCCCGCCTCGCAGCAGGCGGGTGTCCTGGAGGAGGATGCTGCCCTCGGGATCCAGGTGGCTCCGGAGACTCCCCAGGTCACCATGAAAGGGAGGCTTCAGGGACGGCTGTATCGGGCCAGGAGTTGCTGGCGCTGGTAACGGAACATGGCCGTCCAGACCCCCAGGTAGGCCTCGTGGCGGGCGGGGTCATGGATGCTGTCCTTGAAGTTGGTGTAGTGGATGTCCCGGATGGCCTGGGCCATGGCCAGCGCCACGGTCTCCCGGTCCACCCAAGCCCGGAAGCGGTAGTCATGGTCCGGAGTTTCCTGGACCTGGGCACCCGGAAAGGCCGCCTCCAGGTCCCCAGAGGAGCGGGCACGCACAAGAAGGGTCGTCTCATCACCCTCCTGGTGCACGAGAGAGAGAAAGGCCTTGTTGAGGAAGATCCACATGGGGACTCCTGGGTCGGGGCCGGAATGGCCACGACTCCAGGGTGGGGCCAGGAGTGCGTCAGGAGCTGTCGCGTCGCTTAAAGTCTGAACTCCGCCAGGGTCGAGGCCAGGGCCTGGGCGATCCGATCCAGACCTTCAGCCGTCCGGTTGACTTCCTGGACGGTCCGGGAAAGCTCCGTGGCGGCGGCGGCACTCCGCTCGCTGGCCAGGGAGGTTGTCTGGATCTGGGCCTCCAGGGTGTCCGAGGCTTTGGCCTGCTCCTCGGAGGCCCGACCGATGTTTGTGAGGGTGTCGGCCAGGGTGCGGATGTCCCTCTGGATCGTATTCAGGGTGGCCGAGGTCTCCTGGACGGCCGCATGCCCCTCCTCGATGGAGCTCTCCGTCTGGGAGATGAAATCGCCGATCTGCTGGGCCGCATGGGCGCTGTGTTCCGCCAACTTGCCCACCTCCTCAGCCACTACGGCGAAGCCCTTGCCGTGCTGTCCGGCCTTGGCCGCCTCGATGGCGGCATTCAGCGCCAGCAGGTTGGTCTGGTTTGCCAGGTCATGGATGACAGTGACCGCCTTGACCATTTCCTGGGTGACCGAGCGGATCTTGAGAATGGAGGAGACAGTCGCCTGTCCCTGGGCTGCCCCTGAGCTCGTGGCCTCCACGATGCTGGCCACCCGGTCCTGGCAGAGGCGGAGACTGTCGTTCATCTGGCGGAGATTGCCGGCAAAGCTTGCCATCACGGCGGCAGTCGTCCCCGAGGCCTCCCGCTGGTTTTCAGAGAGGTGGGAGATCTCCTCGGCGGTGCTGGCCACCTCTACGGAGGCTGTGGTGAGAGACCTGGAGCTGTCAGCCACTTCCATCGAGGTCTGTCCCAGGTGCCCGAAGATCCTGCGGAAGTTCTGGAGCATCCGGTTGAAGTGTCCCCCCATCCGCCCTAGCTCATCCTGACCCCTCAGCTTCAGTTCCCCCCGGAAGTCCCCGCCTTCCATGCGCTCGATACCGGCTGCGGCCTCCTGCACCCCGGACTGGACCTGACGGGTGATGGCGTGGGCGACCAGGATGCCGATTCCGATGCCCACCAGTAGGATCAGGGTGTTCACGGCGAGGGCGATCCTCTGCATCCGGTGGACCTTCTGAGCGTATTCGACGGAGAAGCCCTGCCACCTCTCCTTCACCCCATCAGCGAGGTGGTTCAGGGTCTCGTTCATGGGGCGGTCCATGCCCTTGACAGCCTTGTCCACCGCGCGATAAGCCAGCGGGTCGTGCTCGTTCCATGCGCCGGCCAGAGCCTGTTGATAGCGCCTGCCGAGAACGCCATGCTCCCGGATCACGGCATCGACATCCTCCACCGGGAGGCCCAGGCTGGGATCCTCTGCTGCTTTCCGGACGGTTCCCAGCAACTGGTCGACCTCGGCCTCGGCCCTCTCGAAGGCTGTGTGGTATTTGCTGAACATGGCCGGGTCGTAGCCCCGGAGAAGGGTGTCCTTCCACTCCTGGACCTGCCCCTTGAAGCGGTTCTGGGCCTGGCGGACCGTATCCACGGAGCTGGCCAGTTGGAGCTGGGTCCGGTCCAGCTCTTCCTGAACGTGGGTCATGGAGCGCATGAGGGCGATGTTCGAGACCCACAGGGCGAGATTGATCAGGATGAGAACCCCGGCCAGGATGAGCAGCTTCCTCTTGATGCTGATGTTGTATAAAAATTGCATATATAGAACCTTATTGGCAGAACCCCAAATGCCAGTGATAGGGTCCGTCCGGCACCCTGTCAATCTTCGGTGGTCAATTTACGCAAAAGTCACATAGGTGCCTTTGCCAAGCCGTCTTGGTGGGGTTTCCGACAGCAAACCCGGACTGGGCCCGGGTTGCGTGATAGGGGCGAAGGCAGGGACGCAGGACGGACCTGGGGGTGTCCCGGAGTGCGATCATCCCTCATTCAGAACCTGTAAGGGACCCCGGAACCCCTTCAGTGTGATTTCATCGCTGCCCTCTGTTTTGTGGTGAAGATGACGGCGAGCATGAATGCAAGGAGGACGGCAGAAGCGCCGAAACGGCTGAGGGCCAGGCCGCCGGAGGTGATGGGCTTGTCCAGGAAGTCCCCGAGCACGGCCCCGAGGGGTCGGGTGAGGATGAAGGCTGCCCAGAAGAGGACTGTCCGGGAGGTCCGGGTCCAACGGTAGGCCGCGAGAGTCGCCAGCAACAGTCCGCCGAAGAGCATGCCGCCGCCGAGGTAGCCCATGTGGGGGAGATCGGCCACCCAATCTCCCAGGGCGGTGCCCAGGGTCTGGGAGAACATGATGGTGACCCAGTAGAAGAGCTCCACCTTGGGCGTTCTGACGCTGCTGATGGACACCGAACCCATGGTCCGGTACCAGGTGAAGAGGGACCCCAGCAGGAGGATGACGAGTATGGCCGAACCTCCGGCGTATCCGATGCCCAGGGAACGGTCGGCCAGATCGGCGAGGGTCGTGCCAACCGTTGTGGTTGTGACGATCGTGGCCCAATAGAGAAGGGGGCGGAAGGCCTTCGCCCGGATCTGGGCCCCCACCATGGCCAGGAACAGGACCGCGAAGATGCCGGTGCTGACCAGGTAGCCAAGCTTCATGGACATGGAGAGGGCATCTCCACCGGTTTCCCCCAGGGTCGTCGCCGCAATTTTGATGACCCAGAATGCCAGGGTGGCTGCTGGCACTTTGACGAGCTCCCCGCTGTCTGTGATTTTCATGATGGTCTGCCTTTTCAAGTTCTGCATGATGTGACTTGCCCGATTTCGGAGCCTTCGTGCCCCAGGAGGACGAGATGCGGCAGGTGCGACGTTGCAGCCGCAAGCTGAGGGCCATGGGACAGCAGTCTGCGGCCCGGAAGATCCGAGGCTTTGATCGCCAGGCATACGGTGCGGTTCCGGACCCCCATGCACCCTCCAACGCTACGGGCCTTTGAGAAGTATCCGGATCGAAACTTAGGGTTGGCCGAGGATGAGCGCGCAGTCCAACAGGTGTTGCGGTGGTTCGGCAGGCAGGGCCTACAGACAACGAACCCGGGCTGGGCCCGGGTTTCGTTGTGGGGGAGACGGAGGGGGCACGCCTGGCGGGGGAATCGGGCTTTGCCCGAGTCCCCCGCGGGGAGTATGAGGGGGACGCAGGGCGAACAGCGTGAGCGGGGGCCCCCTCATCGAGCATCGTCGAGCGAACGCGAGCAGGCGGTCCCACGGGGGATCAAGTGGGTCGGCGGGCCGCGGAGCACAGACAACGAACCCGGGCTGGGCCCGGGTTTCGTTGTGGGGGAGACGGAGGGGGGACGCAGAGCGAGCGAACGCGAGCGGGCGGTCCCCCCTCATAGATGTAAGGGCCGGGCTGACCAAGGCACTCGGGGGAACGACTTAGGGCTGCTTCTTCCGACCTGACCCGGTTCATCGCACCCCGATGCATGGGGCCCGGCTTGGATCCAGCATAGCCGGGCAGAGGCGCCGCCGCCAGTGCCCAGCGCTGCCTATCGGCTGCGTACCCACTTGGGGCTCTGGCAGCCCGCATAGAGGGTGAGCTTCTTGACCCGATTGCCCGAGAGATCGGTGGTGAAGAGCTGCATGCCGCCCCGGCTGCCGCTGGAGAAGACCAGGCCTCGCTCATCCGGTGACCAGGTGGGTCCCTCGGAGCTGGCGATCCCCGTGGTGATCTGGTAAGCCTTGTCCTCTCCCAGCTTGTAGACGAAGAGATCGAACTTGCCCTCAAAACGGGAGACGTAGGCGATCATGCCCCCCCCGGGGCTCCAGCAGGGGCTGGTGTTGTAGGTGCCCTCCCGGGTGAGACGGCGGACATTGGAGCCGTCGTCCAGCATCAGGAAGACCTGGGGACCCCCGGCGCGGTCCGAGGTGAAAGCGATCTGGTTCCCGCTGGGGTTCCAGCTGGGCTCTGTGTTGATGCAGTCGCTGTCCGTCAAGCGCCGGACCCGCCCGGAGGCCAAGTCGAGCACCATGATGTCACTGTTGCCCTTCCGGTCGCCCTGGGCGAAGGCCAGCCGCTTGCCGTCTGGCGACCAGGCGGGAGCGAAGCAGGGCCCCTGGGGCTGCTGGCTTCCCACCGGGTAGAGCTTCTCGTGAGGGCCTCCCGGCTTGCGTTGACCCCAGATGGCCGGGTACCCGCCCTTGTAGGTCACGTAGGCCAGACGGCCGTCCGGGGCCACCGAGGGACTGATGGTCAGGCTCTGGTGGAAGGTGAGCTGGGTGGTCCTGGCTCCGTCCCGGTCGATCTGGAAGATCTCCTTGACCCCAGGAGAGGTCTGGCGGGCGAAGACGACCTTGCTGGCGGCCACGCCCCGCTCGCCGGTGAGCCTGGCCACCAAGTCATCCGAGATGGTGTGGGCGGCAAAGCGGAGGGCACTCTCCGGGATGCCGTAGGTCTTGGTGTAGACCGGCTTCCCGGGACGGGTGTCGATGGCCTCGGCCCGGGCCTCCAGACCGCCGCCCTGTCGGCGGGTGACCTTGAGGAGCAGGAGCCAATCCGAGCCGGTGGCCACCCATTCGGGGTAGGCTGCAGGTGCTGTGGACGCCGGCAGGCCCTTCCGGATCACGGTGAAGGGACCGGCATCGGCCAAGTCCTCCTGGAGCACCTGATGGAACTCCCGCTCCACCAGATCGGGATCCACCCCAGTGACCTTGGGAGCCGGGACGGCAATGCCGAGGGTGCTCCCGGCGGTGGCGGACAGCACCACCTCCTGCTGGGCCGGGGCCTGTCCCAGCAGGGGGGTGAGGCAGCCCAGCAGCACTGCGAATATCCAACGTTTCATGAGAACTCCGACAGGATCGCTTGATGTTTCATGCTATCAGCCCACTCCAGGTTCCATGGCCAGCTTGGCCAAGCGGTCCCCATAGGCCCGGCGCAGCTCCTCAACCCACTCGGGCCTGAGCCGTCCGTAGGCGGGACGCAGAGATGCACCCACCCAGGCCTGGAGGGTCTCCACGCTCTGGCAGGCCTCCAGGGAACCCATCAGGAGCGGGGGGAGGTTTGCGTCCTCGCGGAGGAGGGCTCGCACCGGGGCATAGCTGAGCCGGTGGACCGCACAGGTGCCCAGGGTCTTCAATGCGCTCCGGTGTGCAGGCGTGCCGTAGCCCTTGTGCTGGGCGAAGCCATAGCCAGGGTATTCCAGGTCCATGGCCACCAGGAGGGCGTCCCGGTGGGTCTTGGCCAGGATCGAGGCGCAGGCGATGGCGCAGCTCAGGGTGTCCCCGTCCACCACCAGACGCTCCGGGAGCCCGGAGCCTGGGGCCTTGTCACCATCCACGAGGACGATCCGTGGCGGGAGGGAGACCGAGCGGACAGCCTGGCGCATGGCGTCCCGGGTGGCCTCCAGGATGTTCTCCCGGTCGATGCCCAGGTTGTCCACCTCGGCCACGGACCAGGCGGGCAGGATCATCTTCAGTTCCGAAGCCAGGGCCTCCCGCTTTTCCGGCGAGAGCTGCTTGCTGTCCCGGGCACCTCGCAGGACATGCCCCCAGTGGGCCACGACTCCGGGCTCCAGGACCACGCAGGCTGCCACCACAGGGCCCGCCCACGCCCCCCGTCCGGCCTCGTCCACCCCTCCCCAGGCAATGCCAGGGGGGACGTTGCCGAGGTCCCAATCAAGGGGGTTGCGCTTCATCGGTGCGCTCATCGCTTCACCCGGGGCATGGGGTAGGGCAGGCCAGTCCAGGCCAGGAAGGCGGCTCGCTGGGCAGGGGTGGCGCCCGTCATCGCCTGGATCTGGATGGAGGGGGGGGGACAGGCGTCCGTGACGAGTTGGAAGCGCTCTACACGCCCCATGTGGGTGGCCAGGACCTCCAGGCAGCTTCCCACCGGGTGGTCGGCGAAGCGGTCCAGGGCCTGCTGACCGGTCTTCACCCGCCAGCCGTCCACCGAGAGCAGCTCCATGCCGTAGCTGAGACCTGCGAGGCGGGCGGGCGAGTCGGGCAGGACGTTCTGGATCGTGGTCCCCCCATTGGTGAAGACCAGTCCGGTGTGGATTGCAGCCCGGCCCTGGGGCTCCCGCGGCTGGAACTGGAGGCCGAAGACCCGGGTGATGGTCGAGGCATCCAGCTCCTCGACTCCGCTGATCCAGGCCTCCCAGAAGGGGGCAGGGTCCTTGCCGCTCAGCTCCCGATAGGCCTCACGCAGGTCCCCGTCGGTGAGCGGACCGTCCCCGATGCGGGTCCAGAGGAGCCGGAAGAGCTCATCCAGGCCCTGCTTTCCCTTGGAGGTTTGCCGGATCTCAGCCTCCATCTGCCAGGCCACCAGGGCCCCCTTCTCGTAGTAGCTCACTGAGCTGTTGGGGCTCCATTCGTTGGGTTTGTAGAGGCGGATCCAGGCATCGAAGCTGGAGTCCTCCAGGCTCTGCTCCAGGCGGCCGGCCCGGGTGCTGCAGTCGTTCCAAAGAGCCGAGAGCTTTCGCTCCACCCAGGACCATGGTACCAGTCCCGCCCGGGTCACCAGGGTGTACTGGAGCAGGCTGGTGAAGCCCTCGTGGAACCACAGCAGACGGGTGGGATTCTCCCTGGCATAGTCGAAGGGCCCCAGTTCGGAAGCCCGCAGGCGCTTGACGTTCCAGGCGTGGAAGAACTCGTGGGCGATGAGGGTGAAGAGGTCATGGTAGCCCTCCTCTGAGCTCAGGGCGTGGGGATCGGCCAGGAGTGCAGTGCTGTCGCGGTGTTCCAGCCCTCCCCGCTGGCCGGGGCAGAAGGTGAGCAGGAAGACATAGCGTTTGAAGGGGAAGCCCCCGAAGAGCTCTCCGCAAACCTCCGCGATCCGCTGGGTGCCCTCCAGGATCCGCTTCTCATGCCCGCCATGCTGGCCCGTGATGGCCAGCTCGAAGCGGGTGTCCCCACACTTCCAGTTGTGGAGGCTGAAGGTGCCCAGCTCGAAGGGGTTGTCCACCAATGCGTCGTGATCGGCAGCCCAGTAGGCTCCCTGCCGCCGGGGCAGGCTGGTGACCACCTTCCATCCCGTGGGCCAGCCCTCGAAGCTGACGGCCACGGGGCAGTCCACGCCCTCGGGGTGGAGGAAGGTCGCCGCTCCCTGGAGACTGGCGTGGTGGGCGTCCGCATGGTTGGTCCGCACGGTCAGGTCATTGCAGAAGAGGCGATAGCTCAGGATCGCGGGGCCCGCCGTGGCTGGGAGCTGCCAGCGCTGCTTGTCGAGCTTGGTCACGGTCAGGGTCTGGCCACGCTCATCCTGCAGGCACACCCGGTCCAGGAGCCTTGCATAGTCCCGCACCAGGTAAGAGCCGGGTGTCCAGGCCGGCAGGGCCAGGACGGGACCGGAGGCCATGAGGGAGGCGGGCAGGCGGAGCTCCACCTGGAGCTCGTGGGCGGGCAGGTCAAGGGGCCGCAGGATGGCCCGGATGGGTTCCCGTGAGGGCATGGTCACTCCAGAGGGGCCTGTCCCAGGGAGAGGAAGATCTCCCGCCAGGGCTGGGGCAGGGCGGCGGCGTCGCGGTCAATGGTGGCCCGGTCCCCCCGGACGAAGGGGCCTGTGCGTCCGAGGATGCCCTTCTCCTGGATGTTTCGGAGGGTGGCCCGGGCCAGGGGCAAGAGCCCTTCCCCTGGCAGCTCCAGGCCCGCCTCCTGGAGGAGGGCAGCAGCGCCCAGCCAGAGGGTGGCGGCATGTCCCGAGGTGAGGACCGCACAGGCGTGGTAGAGGGCCTTGTGCCGGGACGGCAGGTCGAAGGGGAGGAAGCCCAGGCGGTGGAAGGCCTCCAGGATTTGCGGGGGGACCTCCCCCGTGACCCCCAGGGGGGTGCCCCGCCAGTCCCGGGCTTCGCCATCGAAGCTGGTCAGGGGGTGGGCACAGGGGACGCCCGGCAGGTCCAGGCTACCGCTCAAGTGGACGCAGCGTCCGGGGAAGCGGGCCGCCACACCGGGGATGGCGGCATCGGGTACGGCCAGGAGGACCCAGCCCTCAGGGGAGGCCGTTCCCGGCAGCAGGGGGACCCGTCCTGCCCAGGCTGCCGCCAGGGCCCGTCCCGTCTTGCCTCTTCCCAGGATCGTGAACGCCATGGCTTGAGTTTGCCCGAAAACAGCTGCTGGGACAGCCTCCGGATACAGCAGTAGCCTTGTGTCATCGGAGTGTGAAATATGAAAATTTTCGATTGCACCTCCAATGGTTTGGATACACTTACCCGCGTTGGAGGATCTACCATGCGATTCGCGCGAACTGTCATTCCCGCCGTTGTGCTGCTGACGATGGGAGCCGCCGTGGCCTGCAAGAAGCCCGCTCCTGCGCCAGCCACGCAGAAGGTCGACGACGATGCCGCCAAGAAGGCCGCCGAGGAGGCCCGCCTGAAGGCCGAAGCAGAGGCTGAAGCCCGCCGCAAGGCCGAAGCCGAGGCCGCCCGCCTGAAGTCCGAGAGCGAAGCCGAGGCCGCCCGCAAGGCCGAGGCCGAGAAGGCCGCCACCTACCAGCGCGCCGCTGAAGCCGCCCTGCAGGACATCAACTTCGACTTCGACAAGTCGGGCATCCGTGAGCAGGACAAGGCCAAGCTCCAGGCTGTGGCTGACTTCATGAAGGCCTATGCTCAGGCCAAGGTGCAGATCGAGGGCCACTGCGACGAGCGCGGCACCGTGGAATACAACCTGGCTCTGGGCGACCGCCGTGCCCATGCCACCCAGGCCTACCTCACCAGCCTGGGCGTCGCCGAGGATCGCCTCAGCACCATCAGCTACGGCAAGGAGAAGCCCAAGGTGCAGGGCCACGACGAGGAGACCTGGCTCATCAACCGCCGCTGCGAGTTCAAGCTGCACTAGGTTCCGGATAGCACCGTGAACAAGAGCGGAGGGAGGCATTCCTCCGCTCTTTTGCATGGAGGATTCATGCTCAAGTATGCACTGATGGTCGTCCTGCTGGGTGGACTCGTGGGTTGCCAGTCCGAGGAGGAGTTCCACAAGATGCAGCTGGAGATGGGCGACCTCAAGATGGAGGTCTTCAAGCTCCGGCGGCAGATGGAGGACTCCAACCAGAAGCAGGATGCCGCCAACGGGGCCGCCGAGGAGGCCCGCAAGCAGGACATGCGCTTCCAGGCCGACCTCCAGGACACGCTGCGTCAGCTCCAGGATTCCACCCGGGTCCTGAGCAACCGTCTTCAGGAGGCACCGGTCCGCCGCTCCGGCCGGACCCCCCAGGTGGCACCCGAGCCCCAGGCGCCGGTGCAGGAGGACGAGAAGGCCTTCCAGGCCGTACTCTTGGACTACAACAAGGGTAATTTCGCTTTGGCCGCCGAGAGCCTGGAACTCTTCCTGAAGAACAATCCCAACAGCTCCCGGAAGCCCGACGCCCTCTTCTACATGGGGCTCTCGCACTACAACCTCAAGGCCTACGACAAGGCCCAGAGCGTCTTTGAAGAACTCCTGAAGGAGCACCCCAGCTCCCGCCAGTTCCTCCCCGCCAAGCTCAAGCGGGCACAGTGCCTGAAGTGGCTGGGGCTCAAGCCAGCGGCCATCCAGGCCTTCAAGGAGATCCAGTCCGGCTTCCCCGGCACCTCCGAGGCCCGTACCGCCGGGCAGGAGCTTGAGGATCTGGGGGCCTGAGGCGTGAGTGCTGCTGAACACTGGAGGGTGCCCGTCCGGGTGGACCTGGCGGGGGGCACCCTCGATCTCTGGCCCATCTATGCCCTCATGGAGGGCTGCGTCACGGTGAATGCCGCCGTGGATCTCTGGATCAATATCACGGTGGTGCGTCAGGGCGAGGGACACGAGGTGCAGAGCCTGGACCTCGATACGGGTTTCACAGTCCCCCGCTGGCCCGCCGCCCCGCCGGTCCCTGAACTCACCTGGGTGTGGAGGGTGATGGACGGCGCCTCCCGCCGCCCCGCCCGGCTCTCCCTTCAGAGTCCAGTGCCCCAGGGCTCGGGTCTGGGGACCTCTTCCTGCATGGGGGTCGGGATCCTGGGCGTCTGCGAGGGTATCGAGGCCGGCCCAGAGCTGGCCTCGCGAGTACCCCTGCTCAAGGATCTGGAGGCCCGGGAGCTGGGCACGCCCACGGGCTGGCAGGACTACTACCCCGCTGCCCTCGGAGGCTGCCTGCTCCTCCACTGGGACCTGCCCACGCCCCGTCCCGAGAGGCTCACACCCCATCCGGACCTTCTTGAGGATCTGGTGGTCTTCTACACCGGGAAGCCGCACCACTCGGGGCTCACCAATTGGGAAGCGTACAAGCGTTTCATTGAAGGTGACCTGGTGACCCGGGAGGCCCTGGGGGCCATCCGGGATGTGGCACTGGAGATGGCCAAGGCGGTGCCCCGGGATGCCGACGCCGTGGGCGAGCTGTTGGAGCGGGAGGGCAGGGCCCGCTGCCGCCTGTCCCCGGCCGTGGAAACGGATGCCATGAGAGCTGTCCGGGACCGCGGGCGCAGGGAGGGCTGGTACCTGGGGATGAAGCCCTGCGGCGCTGGTGGCGGCGGCTGCTGCCTCCTGGTCACCCCCAAGGGGCGACGGGAGGAGGCCGTGGCCGCCCTCCGGACCCTGGGCCTGTCGCCCCTGGATGTGGCGCTCACCCAGAAGGGGCTCCACCGCCTCTGATGGTTGACCCGGGGCCCCCCCAACGGGGAGACTGGATGGGTCCGGTCCTTCGGGTCCCGGGCCCCGTCGAGGAGCAGTCGTGAACATCCTTGAACTCTTCCGGCAGAAGAGCCCAGTCCTCTCCTTCGAGTTCTTCCCGCCCAAGGATGCAGCCTCGGCGGATCTCCTCCGGGAGGTGGTGGGCGAGCTGGCGGGGCTGCGACCGGACTGCATCACCTTTGGGGCGGGAGGCCCCGGCGGGGACCGGATCTTTGAGGGCGCCCGGGAGATGATGCAGAGCATCCCCTGCCCGGTGGTGGCCTATCTGTCGGGCTATGGCCTGGGACCTGACGAGATCCGGCGGGTGATGGACCGCTGTCTTGCCATGGGCGTGGAGAACGTCTTCGTGATCCGCGGGGACCGCCCCAAGGAGGCCGGCTTCCGGCCCCACCCCGAGAGCTTTGAATACGCCAGCGATCTCATCGCCTTCGTGAAGCGCCACTATCCCTTCGTCCTCGGGTGCGGGGGCTATCCCGAAGGGCATGTGGATGCCCCGGACCTGGAGCAGGACCTCCAGAACCTCAAGCGGAAGGTGGAAGCCGGAGCGGACTACATCATCACCCAGTATTTCCACGACAACGCCTTCTTCTTCAGTTATGTGGAGCGTTGCCGGGCCCTGGGCATCCAGGTTCCCATCCTGCCAGGGGTCATGCCGGTGTACACCGTCAAGCTGACCCAGTCCCTCTCCCGCATTTGCGGTGCCCGGATCACACCCGCTCTGCAGTCCCGGCTGGATGCCGTGGACCCGAGGGACAGCCAGGCCGTGCTGGACCTGGGAGTGGACTTCGCCACCGAACAGTGCCGGGGGCTGCTGCGGCAGGGTGTGGCGGGGCTGCACCTCTACACCATGAACCGCCGTAGCTCCACCATCCGAATCGTCCAGCGTCTGCGGGAGGAGGGGCTGCTCGCCTGATATGTATTCCAAATCGGAATACATGTTATTCAATACATTCATTTGAGGAATGCTATTGCGGGCGTGACACTGGGGGAACGGGAGGTTCCCATGCGGCGGCGTTTCGGAAGGTGTCTTGAGGGGCGTCCATGGCTCCAGGTGCTGCTTCTCTTGGGGTTCTGGTTTCTTTGTGAGCGTGGTGGGCAGGCACTCCGGATCCCTCTGCCGGGGAGCATTGTGTCGCTCCTCCTCCTCCTCGCCCTGCTGCTGGGGGGCATCCTTCCCCTGGGAGCGGTGCGGCGGGGCGCTTCCGGCTTCCTGGACCACATGCTCCTCTTCTTCGTGCCCGCCTTCATGGCCCTTATGAACCATCCCGAGCTGCTGGGCTCCCTGGGCCTCCGGCTGCTGGTGGTGGTGGTGGCAGGGACTCTCTCGGTGATGGTGGGCACGGGCCTGATCGTCGAGCTGTGCTTCCGGTGGAGGCAGGGCCATGCTTCCTGAGCTGCGCCCCATCGCCTGGGGGCTCGCCACCCCCCTGGCCTATGCCGTCTCCAGGCGCTTCGCCCGGATGCATCCCAGGTGGTACACCTCCCCCCTCCTGCTCACTTGGCTCCTCTGCTTCGTGCCGGCCCTGGCCCTTCACGCCCGCTACCGCGACTACCTGGCGGGGACCCACTGGCTCCTCGCGCTCCTGGGGCCCGCCACCATGTGCTTCGCCGTCCCCATCTACGAGCAGCGCCAGCTCATCCGCCGCCACTGGGGTGTCCTCCTCATCGGAACCGCGACCGGATCCGCCCTCGGGGTGGGGACCTCCCTCCTCCTGGCCCACCTTCTGGGGCTCTCAACCGTGCTGCGCCTCAGTGTGCTCCCCCGTTCCATCACCACGCCCTTCGCCCTCGACTTCACGAGGATTGTGGGCGGGCGCCCGGAGCTGACGGCCACCTGCGTAGTCCTGACTGGACTCCTGGGCGGGTCCCTGGGGGAGCTCCTGATGGGCTGGCTGCCCCTGAAGTCCGCCTTCGCCCGGGGGGCCATGTTCGGCATGGGCGCCCACACCGTGGGTACGGTGAAGGCCAGGGAGGTGGGGGAAGTCGAGGGGGCCGTGGCTGGTCTGATCATGGTCATGGCCGGTATCCTCTGTGTGCTCACTGCGCCTGTCCTGGCCCTGGTGCTGCGGTGAGGGGGAGGGACTCTTGGATCTGCGCTCGCTGAGGGCCTTTGTGGAAGTGGTGAGGAGCGGCAGCTTCTCCGAGGCGGCCAAGGTGGTCTTCGCCACCCAGCCCACCGTCAGCAAGGCGGTCCGGCAGCTGGAGGATGAACTGGGCCTTCAGCTCCTGGACCGGGGCGGGCGCCGGATCCGGCCCACGGAGGCCGGTGACTGTGTCTTCCGGCGCGCCCTGGCCATGCTGGGAGAACAGGAGGGCCTCCGGAACGATCTCAGTGATTTGGCGGGGCTTCGCACGGGGCGCCTGCGCCTGGGGCTCACCCGCCTGGGGAGCAGTGTGGACTTCGCCCGGCTCCTGGCGGGCTACCGTCTGCGCTACCCCGGTGTTGAACTCGAACTCCTGGAGCGCGGGGCCCTCCACCTTCAGGAGGCCCTCCGGGAGGGGACCCTGGATCTGGCCCTCTGCATGCAACCCCTGCCTGCGGACCTCCTCTGGGAGCCGATCTACGACGAGCCCCTGATGGCCTTGCTACCCGAGAGACACCCGCTTGCGGGGCGGGAGAGCCTGCGACTGGCCGAGCTGGCGGAGAGCCCCTTTATCCTCTTCGAGGAGGGCTTCGCGCTGAACCCCGGCATTCTGGAAGCCTGCGCCCGGGCCGGCTTCAGCCCGCGCGTCGCCGCCCACAGCGGCCAGCCGGACTTCCTGAGGGCCCTGGTGGCCGCCGGGCTGGGGGTGGCCTTCCTCCCCCGCCTGATCTGCCGGGATATCGCCGCCCCGCTCCGGGCCATCCCAGTGGAGGACCCCCAGCTCCGCTGGAGGATCGTGCTGGCCTGGCAGGAGGGCCTTTCCCTCTCCCCCGCCGCCCGCGCCTTCCTGGACATGGCCCTGGGGGCCCTGCGCGGGGCCTGAGGGGGAATCCCCTATTCGTCCAGGAGCCAGGACCTGATCCGCTGGTCCCGGCTGCCCATGGGGAGGTCCCGGAGCTCTTCGGCGCTCACCCAGCAGCGGCCTTCTCCAGTGGGGAAGGGGGCATCGAGACTGCCGACCCGGGGGCTGACCCGCTCCCGGCGGTGGGTGTAGACCTGGGTCCAGGGCTCAGGGGCGCTGGAGGCTTTGAATCCGGAGGGCAACACTTCGTCAGCATCCAGGAGGGGCCAGCTCCAGAGCCCGGCCAGGAGTCCCCGGCCCGAGGGGCGTACCACCAGGAAGTGGCCTCCGGCTTCAAGGGCCAAGGGGCTCAGGTCCAGCTCCCGGACCTTGGCCCTGGCCACGGGGGCAGGGATGCGCTCCTGGAGCCCCAGGGCCTGGGCGCGGCAGGACCCCAGCAGAGGGCAGGCCCTGCACTGGGCCTTCCGGGAGCAGCAGGTGGCCCCCAGCTCCATGATGGCCTGGGTCATGCGGGAGGGACCATGGGCCCTGAGAGCGGGACGGAGCCAGTCCCGGAGCTCGGGGGCCCTGGGTCTGGGATCTCCTTCGAGACCCAGCAGCCGGGCCAGCACCCGGAAGGCGTTGCCATCCAGGGCGGGTTCCGGGCGTTGGAAGGCGATGGAGGCCAGGGCGGCGGCGGTGTAGGGCCCCAGTCCCGGCAGGGCCAGCAGTCCCTCCAGATCCCGGGGCCAGCCCCGCTCATGGATGGCAAGCCCTGCGGCCTGGAGGAAGCGGGCGCGGCGGTAGTAGCCCAGGCCCTCCCAGAGCTTGTGGAGCCGGTCCTCTCCGACAAGGGCCAGGGCGGCCACGTCGGGCAGCTCTTCCATCCAGCGCTGGTAGTAGGGGATGACCGTGGCCACCTGAGTCTGCTGGAGCATGAGCTCCGAGACCAGCACCGCGTAGGGATCAGGGTGGAGGCTGTCGAGGTCTGCGGCGCGCCAGGGCAGCTCCCGGCGCACGGTCTCGAACCAGGGGGCGATGGGGGCGAGGAGCTGGGGGGCGTCCTGGGTGAGGCTCATGGGGTTCTTCCACCTGAACGAAAAAAGCAGCGACCCAAAGGTCGCTGCTTTATGGTGCCCGCGAGCAGACTCGAACTGCTACGGCTTGTGGCCACTACCCCCTCAAGATAGCGTGTCTACCAATTTCACCACGCGGGCCGGAAATAATAGTCTCTCAGGGCTTCCGGATCCTGTCAAGCACTACTTCTGTGCAGGGGCGGGATTCTGGGCGGGGGCCTGAGGGGCCTGGGGAGCGGGAGCGGGAGCCGGAGTCGCCGGGGCGCTCTGGGTCACGCCCTTCTTGTCCAGGACCGAGCGGTTGTCCTTGACAATGTTGACCTCGATGAGCAGTGACATGACCAGGAAGGCCCCGGCGACCCAGTAGGTGGCTTTGGCGAGGAAAGGTGCAGCACCGCGAGCGCCGAAGGCACTGTTGGCGCCACCGCCCCCGAAGGCCGCCCCCAGGCCCCCGCCCTTGGAGCCGGGCTGGAGGAGGATGACGCCGATCAGGATGACGGTCACGATCACTTGCAGGGTAATCAGGAATCCACTCATGAACACTCCGAACCCTTTATGTTAGCAGGAGCGGGCGATTCCGCCCCCCCTGGTTTTTGGGGCCCCGATGGGTCAATCCCTCCGCCGACTGCGCAGGGTCACCACCAGCCCACCGCCGCCCATGGCCAGGAAGATGAGGGACTGGATCAGGGTGCGGAAGTCCGCCGGGGTGCTTCGCAGGGCCGTGGTGGCGAAGCCGATGCCCAGGGCCAGGATGAGGACATAGACAGCGATCATCCAGCGGCGCGCCCCCTTGCGGGTGCCCTCCGTGTCCTTCCCGTAGTAGCGGGCGAAGAGCCAGAGTCCGGCGGCAGCCAGGAGATCGAAGACGGCGAAGAGGACCCAGAATCGGCGGGCGGCACCTGGAGCCATGGCCAGGCCGGCGTAGGGCTTCAGGTGCCGGGCATAGAGGAAGGCCCCCAGGCTGGAGCCCAGCAGGGCACCGAAGACCCCGTAGAGGAAGGAGTAGCCCATGTAGAGGGCCTTGCGGGCCTCTGGGGCGATGAGGCCCACGAAGCTGTAGTACTTGGGGTGCGCGGTCATCTCACCCAGGGTGAAGACGGCGATGCCCGCCACGAAGACCCAGCCGTTCTGGGAGCTGGCCAGGAGGCAGAAGCCCAGGGCCCCGAAGACCATGCCCGTGATCATGGTGGGCAGGGCGGGGCGGTTCTTGACCAGGCGGCTCACCAGCACCTGCAACAGGATGATGATGCCGCCGTTGATGACGGTGACGTGCTCGGCGTCAAAGCTGAAGTGCAGCCCGGTGTGTCCCAGGAGTCCGTTCATGAAGGCGTTCACCGGGGTCTTGTCCACGAAGTCCCGGAGATACCAGAGGATGGTGCCGAAGGTCTGGAAGTAGAGGATCCAGAAGCCGGAGTAGACCACCACCATCAGCATGAAGCGGGAGTCGGCAAGGACCTCCACGGCCCCCCCGAGCACCTCCCGGAGCCGCTTGGTGTTCTCGGGAAGGGGAGGATCCCGGAAGATGAAGACCGTGGGCAGGAGCATCAGGAAGCAGTAGAAAGCCGAGGCGGTAAAGACCATCTGCCATGAGAAGCCCTTGAGCCAGCTCACCACCAGGGGCGCCAGGAAGGCCCCGATGTTGATCATCATGTAGTAGATCCCGAAGCCCATGGCCGAGTTCGCGTCGGTGGTGGTGCGGGCGATGGTGCCTGAGACGATGGGCTTGAAGAGCCCACCGCCCGCCGCCATGAAGAGCAGCGCCAGGAAGACCACGGCGTAGGTGGAGCTGTGCCCGGCGGCGAAGTAGCCCACGGTCATCACCGAAAAGGCCAAGAGGAGCATGCGGCGGTAGCCGTAGCGATCCGCCAGGGCGCCCCCCAGGATGGGCAGGACGTAGTTGCAGGCGTAGACCAGGCTCTGGAGGAAGCCCACACTCTGCTCCCCGAAGCCCAGGCCCCCCGAGGCCACCGAGCCGGTGAGATACACGGCCAGCACCGAGTTCAGACCGTAGTAGGCGGCCCGCTCGAAGAGCTCCATGACATTGACGGTCCAGAAGGACCGGGGAAAGCCCAGGGGGCCGCTCTGCTCGGACATGGGTGACCTTGAAAAAAGCCATTCTGGCAGCAGGGGGGCTGTGAGGCGTCACAGGGCTGCAACGGAAGTCCTTTGGATTTTATTACTAAAATCTGGACGCACTGAAGATCCCCGCCTGGGTCCGGGTGGGTGTCCTTCCCAGTGCCGTTAGAATGAACCTGGTACCCGGCCCGCCAGAGGGCCCCATCCGGAGTTCTGAGTCCCCATGAAAGACTATTCCTTCACCCCCCAGGGGGTCTGTGCCAAGCAAGTCCTGATCCGCATCGATGAGGATGTGGTCCGTGAGCTCCGCTTCGTCGGTGGCTGTCCCGGGAACGCCATCGGCGTCTCCAGCCTGGTGAAGGGCATGAAGATGTCCGAGGTCATCGAGCGGCTGAAGGGTATCGACTGCGGCGGCAAGGGCACCTCCTGCCCCGATCAGCTCTGCCGCGCCCTGGAGGCCATCCAGGCCCAATAGATAAGGAGAGGGCCGGCCCATACAAGCGGACCGGCCCTTTCCAGCGAAACCCTGCGAAGCGGGGTTTCGCTGGGTCAGTCCTTGTGCTTCAAGGCCTTGATGAGGATCTCGGCCAGGGGCTTGATGCGCTGGGGCTCGCTCAGGTAGGCGCCCCGGGCGGCCACGAGGCGGGCGGAGGTGCGGCCGAGGGTGGCGATCTCCACCAGGCCGTGGGCCTTGAGGGTGCTGCCCGTCTGGACCAGGTCCACGATGCCATCGGCCAGGCCCAGGAGGGGGGCCAGCTCGACGCTGCTGCTGAGGGGCACCAGCTCGGCGGTGAGGCCCTCCTTGGCCAGCCAGGTCTCGGTGGAGCGCAGGAATTTGGTGGCCAGGCGCAGGTGGGGGCGGTTGCGCAGCTCCTCCAGGGTGGTGCCCTGGGGAACGCAGAGGCTCATGCGGCAGGCGCCGAACTCCAGATCCGCCAGTTCGAGCAGGTCCATGTCCAGCTCGTCCAGGGTGTCCGAGCCCACGATGCCCAGGGCGGCCACGCCCCCGGCCACGTAGCGGGGCAGGTCGCTGCCTTTGAGGAGCAGGGCCTGGACCTCGGGGGTGGCGGTGGGGATGCGCAGCACCCGGGACTTCATGGCTGCGGCATCCAGGGCCAGGGGGGTGCCCTCCAGGAGCTTCATCAGTTCGTCGCCGAGGCGACCCTTGGGGTAGGCGATCAGGATGCTCATGGCTGCTCGAAGAGGTCGGGCCGGGTTTCGGCCAGGTCCAGGACTCGGGAGAGCCGCACGCAGAAGCCCGCGGCCTGCCAGGGCTTGCCCAGTTCGGGGTAGAGGCCGTCGTAGCGGCCGCCCGAGGCCAGCTCCTGCTGGGCGCCGGGGGCCCAGAGGCGCAGGGTGGGTCCGGTGTAGAAGTCCAGGCCCTCCACATCGGCCAGGTCCAGCCGCAGCTCCATGCTTTCAGGGAGGATGGGCAGCAGGGCGGCGTAGGTCTCCTCCATGCGGGCCCGGTCAAGCTTCAGAAGGTCGGCGTAGGGGCTGCGGTCCAGGGCCTTGAGGACCCCGGCGTCACCCAGCTCGGCCACCAGGGCCTCGGCGTGGGCGGTGAGGCGCTCGGCGGCGGGGTGGCCCTCGAGGGCCTGGCGGACGCGATGGGGAGCCCGGCGGGAGAGGGCCGAGACCACGGCGGTGGCCTGTTCGGCGCTGAGCTGCTCGGCCTCCAGAGGGCGGCGCACCAGGGCGGCGTTCCCCAGGTGCAGGATGGCCCGCTTGAGGCCGATGGCCCCGGGCACCGCCATGAGCAGGCGGGCCAGCTCCAGGTCGCTGCTGGCGTCGGCGTCCTCCTGGATGAACTCACAGCCCACCTCGAAGCGCTCCACGGCCTCCCAGGGCTGGAGGGGCTTGCGGAAGACGGCCCCTCCGTAGGAGACCTTGCCCGGCGGTTCAGGGAAACGGCGGGTCAGGACCCCCGCGAGGCTGACCGTGAAGTCCCAACGCAGGGCCACCAGGTCATCGCCATCGAAGAAGCGCACGGCGTCCTGGGGCACCCCCTCGCGCATCACCAGGGAGGGGTGCATCTCGCGGCAGCCCGCCTGCTCCAGGAGCCCCATGAGGGCGGTCTCCCAGCGGCGCAGGCGCCCGGCGGCCCGGAAGAGGAGATCGGGATAGTGGGGGGTGCGGACGGCCATCAGGACTGCCCTCCCGTGGCCTTGGCGTGGCGCTTGTGCAGCACCTCGATGGCCTCATTGAGGCTGGCACCGTAGTTCAGGAGCAGGAGGTCCAGGTGGAAGATGAGATCGGCGGCCTCGCCCAGGAACTCCTCGCGGTCGTCGTTCTTGGCGGCGATGACCACCTCGCCCGCTTCCTCCACCACCTTCTTGCCGATGCGGTCCACACCCCGGGCGAAGAGCTTCTGGGTGTAGCTGCCCTCGGCGTCGGCGTGGGCCTTGCGATCCTTGAGCAGAGTCTCCAGGCGGCCCAGCCAGGGCAGGGTGGTGGGCCAGGGTTCGGGGCCGTCAAAGCAGCTGGAGGTGCCATTGTGACAGCTGGGTCCCTCGGGATCGGCCAGGATCAGAAGGGTGTCGCGGTCGCAGTCGGGGCGGATCTGCACCACCTTGAGGCGGTTGCCGCTGGTTTCCCCCTTGGTCCAGAGGGCCTTGCGGGAGCGGCTCCAGAAGGTGGCGTAACCGGTGGCCAGGGTCTTCTCCAGGGCCTCACGGTTCAGCCAGGCCATCATGCGGACCTCGCCGTAGAGATCCTGCACGATGCCGGGGATGAGGCCTTGCTCGTCGAACTTGAGGGTCGTGAGGTCCATGGTCAACTCCGCGTCACCACGCCGTGCTGGGCGAGGTAGGTCTTCAGGGTGGGGATGGGCAGGATGCCCTCGTGGAAGAGGGTGGCGGCCAGCACCGCGTCGGCACCATGCTGGAGGGCCTCCAGGAAGTGCAGGTCCTTGCCCGCGCCCCCGGAGGCGATGAGGGGAATGGGCAGCTTGGAGGCCTCGGCCAGCAGCTCGCAGTCGAAGCCGTCGAGGGTGCCATCGCGGTCCATGGACGTCAGGAGGATCTCACCGGCGCCCAGCTCGTTGAGCTGCCAGAGCCACTCGATGGCCGAGCGCTCCGTGGGCTGGGTGCCGCCCTTGAGGTAGACCCGCCAGCCCAGCTCAGGATCGCGCTTGACGTCCACGGCGGCCACCACGCACTGGCGCCCGAAGGCCTCTGCCAGCTCCGTGACCAGCTCGGGGCGATCGGAGGCGGAGGTGTTCACCGAGACCTTATCGGCACCGGCGCGCAGGAGCTGGCGGGCATCCTCCACGGAGGAGACCCCGCCGCCCACGGTGAAGGGGATGCTCAGCTCGTGGGCCACGCTACGGACCCAGGCCTCCCGGGTGCCTCGCTTCTCCAGGGAGGCGGCGATGTCGAGGAAGACCAGCTCGTCGGCGCCCTCCCGGTCATAGCGCTTGGCCAGCTCCACGGGGCTGCCCAGGTCGCGTAGCTGCTTGAACTGGATGCCCTTCACCACTCGGCCGTCCTTGACGTCCAGGCAGGGCACGATGCGCTTGGCGGGCATCAGGCACCTCCCTTGAGGGCGGCCTTCACCCGCTCGTCACCGAGGGAGATGTGCCCCTCCATGAGGGCCTTGCCGCTGATGGCCCCCAGAAGGCCGGGGATGTCCCTCAGCTGCTCGAAGTCCTCAATGGCCTTCATTCCGCCGCTGGCCTGGACCTTGAACCCGGCCCGGGCCACCCGGGAGACGGCCTCCACGCCGGGACCCTCCAGGGTGCCGTCGCGACCCACATCGGTCACCAGGGCGCGGTCGATGCCGAGTGCCAGCAGGGACTGGAAGATGTCCTCGTTGCTGCGCTCGGCGGCGTTCTGCCAGCCCCGGGTCACCACTTGAAGGTTGCGCATGTCCAGAGCGGCGATGACCTTCGTGAGGCCCTCCAGGGCAGCGGGCTGCTCCACCGCCAGGGTGCCCACCACAGGCTCGAAGCCCAGGTCCAGGGTTTCCTGCACGGAGGTCCGGTCCCGCAGGCCGCCCCCGAGCTGGAACTGGACGGAGGGGTAACGCACGGGAAACTGGGTGAAGGCCCCCTGGCGGGCCTGGCCGAAGGCGGCGTCGAGGTCCACGAGGTGGATGCGGGTGGCCCCGGCGGCCATCACCTGCTCCACCCAGGACTCCGGGCTGAAATCATAGTAGGTGGCCTGATCGCGGTCACCGTGGCGCAGGCGCACCAGGCGGCCGTCCATGAGGTCCATGCTGGGGATCAGTTGCATGCGGTGTTCTCCCTCGTGGCGCCCATCCAGGCCAGGGCGGACTGGAGGAGCAGGAGCCCCAGGGGGCCGGATTTCTCGGGGTGGGGCTGGAAGCCCAGGGTGTGCCCGCGGCCCTCGACGGCGGCGAAGTCCCGGCCATGGTTGGCGGTGAGAATGGTGCCTTCGTTGGCCTCCAGGGCGTAGCTGTGGACGAAGTAGAGCCAGCCGCCGGTGGGGTTGCCGAAGGCGGGGTGTTCGTGGTTCAGGGTCACCTGGCTCCAGCCCATGTGGGGCACCTTCACCCCGGGGCCCAGGCGACGGACCACACCGGGCAGCAGGCCCAGGCCGTCTTCCTTGGGGGCCTCCTCGCTGCCTTCGGCCAGGAGCTGGAGCCCCAGGCAGATCCCCAGGAGGGGACGTCCCGTGGCCACCAGGCCAGGAATCTCACGCCACCAGCCCCGCTGCACCAGGGAGCGCTTGGCAGACTCGAAGTGTCCCACGCCCGGGAGGACCAGGGGGCCCTCGGGGCTGATCTCATCGGGCCCCTGGGCCAGGCGGTAGGCCAGTCCCAGGCGGTCCAGGGCCCCCTGGAGGGAGGCGAGGTTACCGGCGTCGTAGTCGATGAGCGTGATCATGGTGGGCTTTCTACAGGGACAGGGTGCCCTTGGTGGAGGGGACATCCCCGCCCGTGATGGCGACGGCTTGGCGTAGGGCGCGGGCCAGGGCCTTGAAGAGGGCCTCGATGCGGTGGTGGACGTTCACCCCCCGTATCATGTCAGCGTGGAGGGTCAGGGCGCCGCGGTTGGCCAGGGCGATGAAGAACTCCCGCACCATCTCGGCCTGGAAGCCATCCCCCAGGGTCACGGGGGGCAGGGGGACCTCGAACATGCAGCAGGGGCGGCCACTCAGGTCGATGACCACCCGGGCCAGGGCCTCATCCAGGGGGATGTAGGCATGGCCGTAGCGCTCGATGCCACGGCGGTCCCCCAGAGCCTCCCGCAGGGCCTCGCCCAGGGCCAGGCCCACATCCTCCACCAAGTGGTGGCTGTCCACCGGCAGGTCGCCCCTGGCCTCCAGCTGGATGCCGATGCCGCCGTGCCTGGCGATCTGCATGAGCATGTGGTCGAAGAAGCCCAGGCCCGTGCGGATGGAGCTCTCGCCGCCCTCCAGGTTCAGGGTCAGGCGGATCTCGGTCTCACCGGTGGTGCGCTGGACGGTGGCGGTTCTCATGCGGTCTCCCTCTGGAGGGCGGGCAGCAGCTCCCGGAGGAGGCTGACGGAGAAGTCCTGGCTCTGGGCGAAACGGGCGCGGTCCGGGCCGATGGCGGCGAAGCGCCAGCTGAGCTCGGGGCGGATGGCTGCGGCGCGACGCAGACAGGATGCGTCATCCACCGTGTCGCCTGCGAAGACGATGTCCGTAGCCTGAAAGGCGTCGGCCAGCTGCAGGAGGCCGCAGGGCGAGGGCTTGCGCAGGTGGGGGGCCCGGTCGGGCACGGCCGGGAGGCTGAAGCCCAGGACCCGCCAGGCCAGCTCCAGCTCCTCGGGGGGGCGGCCCGTGAGGATGGCCAGCTCGAAGCCGGTGCTGCGCAGCTCCTCAAGTGTGGCCAGGGGTTTCTCAAGGCGGATGGTATCGGCGTAGTGGCGCTGGACCACGGGCTTGACCGCGTCCTCCAGCACGGCGATGCGGGCTTCCAGTTCCGGGAAGCCCCTGCCCATGGCCGCCTCAATGAGGGGCACCACATCGGTGTCGCCATGGACCTCCGCCAGGGCCAGGGCTCCCGCGGCCAGCTTGAAGTCGTTGTTGAAGCCCCCCAGGCGCTTGAAGGCCCGGAAGGACTCGTCCCGCCAGGGCAGGGCCGGGCGCAGCTCCGCCACCGTGAGGGCCACCGCTTCCAGGAAGCTGCGGTCCGCATCGATCAGCACGCCGTCGATGTCCAGCACCAGGAGGCGTCGGGTGGGAGGCAGAGGCGGGATCCCGGACTTTTCTTCCAGGGGGCCGCTGTCCGGCAGCTCCGCCAAGAGGGAGGGTTCCCCCAAGAGGAGGCCAAGGCCACTGTCTTCGAGCCTGCGGAGCAGCAGCATCCCCGGCTCGGTATCCGGGAGCAGACGGCGGTTCGGTTCTCCTGGGGCCAGGCTTGTCTCGTCCACCAGGATCACCCGCCCTCCGAGCTTCCGCTCCACCGCCTCGCACAGAGCTGCCGGGGAGGGCCCCAGGCGCAAGCCCCCCTCGGGAGCCCCCAGGCGCAGGCGGAGGGCTTCGGACAGGGGGGATGGGGGGACTGGGCTCATGGGGTCTCGGTCATGCAGGGGCCTGGGCGGGCCTTCGGCTGGAGGCTCTCCGCGGCGCGACAGGACAGGAAGGGCGGGTCGCGCCTTCTACTGATTATGCCCGGAGCGGAGGGCGGCGCTGCGCCCGTGGTGCACCAGACCTTCCGCCTGGGCCAGACGGTCCACCCAGGGCGCCATGGCGGCGGCATCGGCGGGCGCGAGGTTCAGGACGCTCTGGCGCTTGAGGTAGGTGGCCACGCCCAGGGGGCTGGCGAAGCGGGCACTCCGGTCCGTGGGCAGCACATGGTTAGGCCCGGCACCGTAGTCCCCGAAGGCCTCCGCCGTGTGGGTGCCCAGGAAGAGGGCGCTGGCGGTGGTGAGATCGGGCAGCCAGGACTCGGGGTCCTTCACGCTGACCTCCAGGTGCTCGGGGGCCCAGGCCTGGGCGAACGCAACAATGAGTTCGCGGTCGGCCCGGATGAGGCGGCCGTGGGTCTGGATGCTCTGCTCCAGGATGGCCCGGCGGGGGGAGGCCTCGATGCGCTCGGCCAGTTCCTTCGCCACGGATTCCAGGAGGTTGCGGTCCTCGCTCAGGAGCACGGCGGCGGCATCGGGGTCATGCTCGGCCTGACCCAGAAGGTCTTCCGCCACCCAGGCGGGGTTGGCGCTGCCATCGGCGATGACCAGAAGCTCGGTGGGGCCGGCCAGGGCATCGATGCCGCAGGTGCCCACCAGCTGGCGTTTGGCTTCGGAGACGAAGCGGTTCCCGGGACCCGTGAGGATGTCCACGGCGGGTTCGCCGTAGGCCAGGAAGCCCAGGCCCTGGGCGCCCCCGAAGGGATAGAGTTCACTGAGGCCCAACTCCGCCGCGCAGGCCAGCACCAGGGGATCGATGCCCCAGGCACCCTCGAAGGTGGGCTCGGGCTTCGGGGGGGTGACGCCCACGATGCGTTCGACGCCCGCCACCTGGGCGGGGATGACCGTCATGGCCAGGGTGGAGGGGTAGAAGGCCCGACCGCCGGGGATGTAGACACCGGCACGCTTGAGGGGAACCCAGCGCTCGCCCACGGTGCCGCCTCCGGGGAGGGGCAGAGTGAGGTCCTGGAGGCAGGTCCTCTGGCCTTCGGCGAAGCGGCGGATACTGGCGATCATGGCGCGCAGGGCGTCCATGAGCTCGGGGCGCTCGGCGTCCAGGCGCCTGCGGGCCTCCTGGAGAGCGGCGTCCGGTACGCGGAGGGTCGCGGGATCGAGGTTCACCCTGTCCAGACGCTCGGTCCACCGGATGGCGGCGGGCACACCTTCGGTGCGCAGCTCGCCCAAAATGGTGGCGACAGTCTGACGGGTGGCCTCTTCGGTCTCCGCACTGCGTGCGAGGGCGGCCACCCAGCTGGGCAGCTCGGCCCGGTCGGTCAGTTCAAGAATGGAGATGAAGTAACACCTATGCACCTCTAAGGGGTCCGGAATCAGCATGACAGTGTGGGGGCTCCACTTCAAGCCGGGCTTTACCCTTCTGTGACAGATTGCGGGGGTGCTTGCTTTGTATTATCACTTGACTGGTCATATCAGTTGTATTCCCATGGGCGAGGAGGAATCCCAACATGATGATTATCGGCGAACTCATCAATACCAGCCGGAAGGCTGTCCGCGAGGCCGTGGAGGCGCGGGATGCCGCGTACATCCAGAAGGTCGCGCTGGAGCAGGTCGAGGCCGGAGCCACCTACCTGGATGTCAACTGCGGCAACATGGTCGGGCAGGAACTGGAGCTCATGAAGTGGCTGGTGGACACCATTCAGGAGGTCACGGATCACCCCCTCTGCATCGACAGCCCCGATGAGAAGGCGCTCGAGGTGGGTCTGAAGCTGCTCAAACCTGGGTACAAGCCCTTCATCAATTCCATCAACATGGAGTCCCATCGCTGGAAGGCTGTCCTTCCGCTGGTCAAGGCTTTCCAGGCCAAGGTGGTGGCCCTCTGCATCGAGGATGCGGGTATGCCCACCACCGCCGAAGATCGGCTCCGTATCGCCACCGCCTTGGTGGAGGGGCTCACCCAGGAGGGGGTGGCCATCGACGACATCTACATCGATCCCCTGGTGAAGCCCCTCAGCACCAGCGACAAGAGCGGTGTGGAGGTGCTGGAGTCCATCAAGCTCATCCGGACCCGCTTCCCCGAAGTCCACTTCACCTGCGGCCTCAGCAACATCTCCCACGGGCTCCCCAATCGCCCTGTCCTCAACCGCCTCATGGTGGTCCAGACCATGACCGTCGGGATGGATGGCTACATTCTCAACCCCTGCGACAAGGCCATGATGGGCATGATCTACGCTTCCCAGGCCCTCCTGGGGCGGGACAAGTTCTGCGGAAAGTACCTGAAGGCCCACCGCAAGGGCCTCTACGAGTAGGATGACATCCATGGTACGATCCACGGGCCTGCCTTGAGCAGGCCCCTTTGCATGAGCAGAGGCTGATGCCCAGATTCCTGGTGGAAGCGTTCGCGAGTCTGGACGAGGACCAGGTCCAGGAGGGGATCCGCCGCCTCCTGGCTGAGGGTCAGAGGCCCCGGGACATCCTGGCCATGCTCCAGATGGGCATGGAGATTGTGAGCCGTCGCTTTGACCGGGGGGACTACGCCCTGGCGGAGCTCTTCGCGGGGACCGCTCTGCTCCACCAGGGGCTGGAGTTGCTGGGGCTATCCCTCACGCGCCCCAGGGCTGGGCGCCTGGGCACCCTGCTGCTGGGCTCGGTCCACGACCGCCATGACCTGGGCAAGAACCTGGTCGCCGCCATCCTGGGGGCCGGGGGGGTGCGTGTCGTCGATATTGGCTCGGAGTTGGGCCCCAGGGAGCTCACCCGGGCTGTCCGAAGGCATCTGCCCGCCTTCGTCGGCCTCTCCTGCGCCTCCTCCATGGGGCTGCCCACCCTCAGGGCCTGTGTGGAGGCGGCCCGAGAGGCGGTGGCTGAAGGTCCCCGGATTCTGGTGGGGGGAGCCGCCTGTCTCCCCCAGACAGCCGCCTGGGCCGGGGCCGACATCTACTGCAGGACTCCGGGTGAGGCGCTGCTCTACTGCAGGGCCATCTTTTCACGGTGGCGGGTGCTCTGAGGGCGGGTTCCGGGCAGGGAGCCGCTCCTGGCATACTGGCCCCCATTCCCTCCATAGAGGTTCCTGATGGGCGCTGCCAATCCCAAGGTCCTGATCACGGATGACGATGCCCCCACCCGGCTTCTCCTCCGGGCGGCCCTTGTGCGGGATGGCTTCGGGGTCCTGGAGGCCGACAGCGGCGAGGAGGCCCTGGCGTGCTGCCAACGGGAGCGGCCCTCTCTGGTGGTGCTGGACATCGGTCTGCCCGGGCTGGATGGGCTTGAGGTCTGCCGGGCCCTCCGGACCCTCGAGCCCCGGGTGGGCATCCTCATGCTGACCACCCAGGGGGAGGACCGGGACAAGATCCGCGGACTCGACTTCGGGGCCGATGACTACATGGTCAAACCCTTCCATCCCGGTGAGTTCCTGGCCAGGGTGCGGGCCGTGCTCCGGAGGGTCCCCTCCGGGGCGGAGGGGGGGCTGCCGCTCGAATACCAGGCGATCCGGGTGGACCCCAGGACCCGCAAGGTCCACCAGGGGAACAGCGAGCTGAAGCTCACCCCCCGGGAGTACAAGCTCCTGACCCTGCTCCTGGCCAACCAGGGCAGGGCGCTGAGCCGGGAGGAGATCACGACAGCCCTCTGGGGAGCCAACCACTTCGGCAGCCCCAAGCTCCTGGATGTCTATGTGCGCAGGCTCCGGGAGAAGATCGAGGACGCCCCCTCCGACCCCCAGCTCATCCAGACGGTTCGGGGCTTCGGTTACATCTGTCCCTGAGGCTCAGGCCAGACGGCTCAGAGCCTTCTCCAGCTCCCGGGTGTCGGGGCGGCGTTCCAGCTCCTGCTGGAGGAAGGCCCGGGCGCTTTCAGTCCCAGAGGTCTCGGCCAGGGTATCAGCCAGCAGCAAAGCGGTCTGGGTGTCATCCGGGTTCCGGTCCAGCAATGCTCTGAGGCACTCGACTGCCTTGTCAGGGCTGCCCATACGGAGGTAGGTCCTGGCCAGGCCCCTGGCCGCGGGCTTTTCAAACCGGAGGGTGAGGGACTTCCTGAAGAGTGCCTCCGCCTCCTCCAGGATGCCGAGGCGCAGGAAACAGTCCCCGGCCCGGCTCATGACCTGCTGGTTCTCAGGGTCCAACTTGAGCATGATCCGCCAGTAGGGGGCCGCCTGCTCGAACTCCCCCAGGCCGCGGAGGGCGTCCGCCATGCCGAAGATCGCATAGGGATTGGCCGGCTCGTTCTGGAGGGCGGCCTGGAAGGCGTCTCTGGCCTGGGCGAAGCGGAGCTGCTTGCGATGGATGTTGCCGACCATGGTCTGGAGGGTGACCAGCCCCGGGTCGAGCTTCAGAAGCGGTTCCCAGTAGTCCAGGGCTTTCTCCAGGTTCTTCTCGTGGTAATGGAGGTCCCCCAGTCCCATGAGGGCGTGGCGGTTGTCCGGGCTCATCTGCAGGGCCTGCTGGTAGAAGCGGAGCGCCTCCTCGCGGTTCTTCATCCGCTTCTGGGCATCCGCCATGCGGACCAGGGCTGAGACATCCCGCGGCTTTTCGGCGAGGAAGCGCTCCATGGCTCTGATGCAGCCGGGGTAGTCCCGGAGGCCGCGGTAGGCATCGGCCAGGCCCCGGAGGGCCAGGGGGTTCTTGGGCTCCAGCTCCAGGGCCCGGGAGAAGCTCTCCACGGCTGCGCTGAAGGCCTTGCGCCTACGATGACTCTCACCTGTCTCGATCAGTTCCTTGACGTCCATGCTCCTTGTTTAGCAGCTTGGCTCCCGGCTGGCGACCCCTGCGGAGCGGGAAGCTTCGTTGCGGATAGAATGGATGGATGGACGCCACCCCCCAGCCCCCCGCCTTCGAGCCCCCCAAGGGCTTCGAGAGCAAGTTCCGGGATCTGCCCCTGCGGCTGGCGGCCTTCGAGGGGCCTCTGGATCTCCTGCTCTACCTCATCCGGGAGCACAAGCTGGAGATCCTGGACCTCCCCATGGCGGAGGTCACCCGTCAGTACATGGACTTCCTGCTGCTCATGGAGGAGCTGAACCTGGAGATTGCCGCGGAGTTCGTGGCCATGGCGGCCCATCTCCTGCAGATCAAATCCCGGATGCTTCTGCCCCTGCCCCCCAAGGAGGATGGCGAAGAGGAGGATCCCCGCGAGGAGCTGGTGCAGCGCCTGCTGGACTACCAGAAGGTGAAGGAGGCGGCTCAGGAGCTGGCCGGGCGTGAGAGCGAGTGGCGCCATGTGGTCTTCACCCAGGGCTTGGACATCCAGGAGCACGCCCGGGTGGAGGAGGAGCCCATCCAGGCCACCCTCTCCGATCTGCTGGGGGCCTACCGGGATGCCCTGAAGCGGCTCCTGCCCCCTCCCCCCGTGGAGGTCCGCACACCTCCCAAGACCCTGGAAGACCGCATCGCAGAGGTGGTGGGCCTCCTGGGCGGGGAGCGCTGGGCCTCCTTCAGCGGCCTGCTGGGCAGCGCCCCCACGCGGGAGGAGCTTGTCCTCACCTTCCTGGCCCTGCTGGAGCTGGTGCGGACCGGACGGATCCGCCTGGTGCAGGGAGAGGCCTTCGGGGAGATCCGGGTGCAGGCGAGCTGAAGGGTCTTCCTCAGTCCAGCCTCGCCGTCGCCCGGACGGGGGAGCCCTCAGCCCGGGGCAGGGGCAGGGGCAGGGCGCTGAAGCGGAAGGGGCGGTCTCCAAGGGCCTCCAGACCCCTCAGGTTTTCGATCAGGCAGAGCCCGGCCCTGAGGAGGATGCGGTGGACAGGAAGCTCCACGCTGTCCACAGGGTCGAAGGAGGGGGCGTCGATGCCGACTCCGGAGAGGCCCAGTCCCGCAATCCGGGTGGCGGTCTCTTCCGCGAGAACCGGGAAGCCCTCGAAATAGCTGGGACTTCCCCAGCGGTGCTCCCAGCCGGTGCGCAGGAGGAGGAAGCGGAAGCCAGGGGGCACCTCCAGGGGACCCTTCAGGTCCAGGGCCAGGCCCGGTCCTTCGAAGTGGTCAAGGGGGAAGTCATCCAGGTGCCGGCCCCCGGGAAGCAGATGGGCCGGGGCGTCCATGTGGGTGCCGGCGTGAGAGGCGAAGCCCAGCCAGCGCTCGCCGTAGCCCTCCTGTTCCACGGTGGCCAGGGGGATCAGGACGGGCTCCGGGGTCCCCGGGAAGAGGGGCATGCCGGGCTGGAGGGGGTGGCTGAGGTCGAGGATGGGCATGGGGTTCGGCGGGAGAGGTGTCGGAATGATTTTTCCATGGGCGGGCAAGCGATGAATTCTGTTTCCGTTTGGCTTGATCGTCCCATTCCCTCAAGGGCAAGTCCTTCATCCAGAAGCCCGTCTCAGGTGTTTGTCTGAAATGGATTTCCTGGATTCTGACCCGGAAGGGGGGGGCCTGAGGATGCACCCATTGTGCCCGAAAGGTTTAGATGTTCTGGCATCCATTTGGCATTGAGTAAATGATTCTGATTTATTAATTGAATCAATTGAGAATTTGCAGCCACGGGCATCGGGCTGGGACCTCTGGAGAGGACCTCACCCTGTGCACACCCGCGGGGCTGGCAGAAGTCAGGCCCGGCCGAGGCATGAGCCCTGGCGGAGGGCAGCTCATGGGGTACAGACATGGATACCAGTGTGATCGAGGACAACCGGGAGCGTCTGCTCAAGTCGATTCCCGTGGTCAACAGCTACATCAGCCGTTTCGGCAATATCCACTTCCTCTGGTCCGGCGCCATCACAGCCGGCCTGATTGAAACAGGCGGGATGAGCGACGAGGCCTCCCTGCTCTTCAGCCCCCTTATCAAGGACATGGGCGCCACCCAGGCCAGGTACGGCGAGACCCAGAAGCAGCTGGTGGATGCCATCCTCTTCGAGATGGTCAAGAAGACCGTTCTTGAGCTGTCGGATGCGGCCAAGTTCGCCATCAACATCCTCAAGCGGAACCTCTTCGAGCGGACGGCCGATGTGGGCTATCTGGCCACCGACGCCGAGATCATCCGCTTCCTGAAGGAGGCGGATCCGGAGCGCGATCCCGCCCGCTTGCGGGAGCAGGCCGGGGTGCTGCGCGGTCGCCTGGCGGACTACCAGCGGGAATACACGGTCTATGACGAGATCCTGATCCTCGACATCCAGGGGCGGGTACTGGCGAATCTGGACCCGGGCAACGGGGCCGCCTGCGTAGCGGATGCTCTGGTGGGCGAGGCCCTCTCCCGGAAGGGGGATCCGCCCTATGTCGAATCCTATGGGGAATCCGACCTGCGGCAGGGTGCGGGCCGTGTGCTGCTCTATGGGCAGCGGATCCAGGAACCGGACTGCGCCGCTCCCCTGGGGGTGCTCTGTCTCTCTTTTGACTTCCGGGACGAGATGGAGCGGATCTTCCTTGATCTGGGTCAAGGCAACTCCAGGATCGTGGTGGCCATCGTCGATGCGTCGGGGAAGGTCATGGCCTGTAACCGCAGCGGTCTGTTTTCCCCAGGGGTCCAGGTCCCTGTGGACCTGGAGTCCGGGTTCAGGCTTCTCGACTTCGGGCAGCGCACCTACCTGGTCAGCATGGTCGCCACCGACGGTTACCAGGGCTTCATGGGGCTCACTTGGTACGCCCTTGCCATGGTGGATCTCGAAGGGGCCTTCCGGACGGGTTCGACCCGGAGTGCCCTGGATCAGGCCCTGGATGGAGAGATCAAGAGTCTCTCCTCGGACCTGGACGCCATCCGTCATGCCTCTGAGGAGCTGTTGGAGCGGATGAAGCTCGACGGGATCAATGGGCAGGTCAAAGCCTCCCGCTTCGAGGCCCGGGGTTTCGTGGAGGTGCTGCACTTCGTCGCGTGGATCGGCGAGGAGATCAACGGACTCTTCGCCTCGGCAGTCCGGGAACTCCAGGACACCGTGCTGGCCTCCCTTCTGGGCAATGTCCAGTTCCGGGCCTTCCAGGGCAACAACATCGCGGACCGCAACCTCTACGAGCGGGCCAATGATGTCTGCTGGTGGGCCCTGACACCCCGATTCCGACAGCTCCTCGCCCGCCATCGGGGTTGCCCGCTCGATGCCGGGGAGCTGGCCAGCCTCTCCGGGTCCCTGCAGTACATCAACAATCTCTATACGCCTTACCTGCGGCTGGTGCTGGCGGACCAGGACGGTGTGGTCCTGGCGGTCTCCGAGCCCCCCGAGGGGGTGGAGGAGCGGATCCTGGATCCCGGGCTGCCCCGGGGGCAGGCCTTCGTGGGGCAGCGCCTGGATCCGGTGCTGGTCAAGGCAGCCCTCGGGCTCGGCTCCAGCCGGGACTACTGCGTCTCGGACTTCACCCCCTCGTCTCTCTATGGGGGGCGTCCCACCTATGTCTTCAGCACGGCAGTGAGGGACCCGGAGGACGAGAGGAGCCCCGTGGGGGTGATCCAGATTGTCTTTGACGCGGAGCCCCAGTTCCGGGCCATGCTGGAGGACATCCTCCCCAGGGATGAGAACAGGCGTCCCCTGGACGGGAGCTTTGCAGTCTTTGTGGACCGGGAGCGGCGGATCGTCGCCTCCACCTGTCCGGATCATCGGGTGGGGGGCCTCCTTCCCCTGGAGGATGAGGGCTTCCGCTTGCCCCGGGGAGAGCGGTGTTCCCGGCTCATCCAGCTGGAGGGGGTCTCCTACGTGATGGGGTTGCAGGTCTCCGAGGGCTACCGGGAATACAAGCGGGAGGACGGTCACTGCAACGATCTGATCTGCATGGTCTTCGTTCCGATCTGAGCCCGCCGGAGGGGCTCACCCCTCCACCTCCAGCACGACGAGCCCGTCCTGGCGGGTGCTGCGGCCCGCCACCGGGACCACCTCCCCCACCCGGTAGGGGCGGCGGCGCTTGCGGAAGGCATCGGGGAAGGCCACGGCCTCGCAGAGGGCGGTCTCGTCTTCGAAGGTGATGAACTGCATCGCTTCGCCACGTTCGGTGCGGATGGTCTTGTCCGCCACCACCAGAGCCCAGAAGTGGAGGCGGCGTCCGGGGACCGCCGCGTGGGCGGCCCGGTGGGAGCCCCCGCCGTGGCGCAGGCGGGCCAGGGCCGCCGGGTGGATCTCCAGGCTCAGCTCCAGGGTCTCCAGTTCCAGCTCCGCCCGCTCGAAGGGGTCCGTGGGACGGGGGCGCACCCCCGGGGGCACTCCCCCCAGGGGGGTCCACAGGAGGCGGGTGCGGTCCCCGTCCTGGGCCCAGCGGTCAAAGGCGCCGCCGGTGGCCAGGGCCTCCAGGGTGGACAGGGAGAGCTTCGTGCGCTCCAGCAGCTCCTCCAGGCTGGCGAAGGGGCCCCTGGCCTCCCGCTCGGCGATGAGGCTGCGCACCTCTTCCTCCCGGGCCCCCTTCACCTGCATGAGGCCCACGCGGAGCCCCTGCTCCCCTTCAGCGCTGAAGGCCCACTCGGAGAGGTTGGCATCGGGCCCCCGCACCACCAGGCGATGACGGCGGGCATCCCCCAGGTAGGCGATGGCGGGGTAGAAGCCCCCCTGGTTGGTGATGACGCTGGCGAAAAAGGCTGCCGGATGGTGGGTCTTGAGCCAGGCGGACTCGAAGCTCACCTGTGCGTAGCTGGCGGAGTGGGGCTTGCAGAAGGAGTAGCCCCGGAAGGTGCGGATCATGGACCAGACCTCCTCTGTGACCTCCGGGGAGACCCCCTGGGTAGCGCAGCCCTCACGGAAGCGGGCCTCGAAGGCCGGGAGCTTGCGCTCGCAGTCTGGCTTGCCCAGGAGCTTGCGCAGACGGTCCGCCTCCTCATGGCCCCAGCCCGCCAGGGCCATGGCCACCCGCACCACATCTTCCTGGTAGACCAGGACCCCGTAGCTCTCGCTGAGCAGCTCCCCCAGGGCCGGATGGGAGGGGACGTAGACTTCCTCGCCCCGGACCCTCCGCACGTAGGCATCGATCCAGTGGTGGGCGGCGGGGCGGATGAGGCTGGAATGGATCACCAGGGTCTCGAAGTCCCCCCGCCCCACCCGCTGGTTGAGCTGTCGGGTGGCGGGGCTCTCTACGTAGAAGACCCCCATGCTGTCGCCCTCCGCCAGGGTGCGCCGGGTTTCGGGGTCCTGGCGGGCGTGCTGGTCCAGGCGGGGGGGCACCCGGTCCCCCAGGACCCGGCAGGCATCCCGGATCACCGCCAGGCTGCGGTTCCCCAGGAGGTCGATCTTCACCAGTCCGTAGTTCTCCACCCCGTCCTTGTCCCACTGGGTGACGCTGACCCCCTCCTTCTTCGCCAGCTGGAAGGGGGCGTGCTCCCAGAGGGGACCGGGGGTGATGACGGTGCCGCCGGGGTGTACGGAGAACTGGCAGAAGTGCCCCTTCAGGGCCGAGGCCTGCTCCAGGACCGGGGTCCAGGCGGGGTTCCGGGCGGCCCGCTCCAGGCCCCCGTCCCAGCCCCGCACCAACTGGGCCAGGGTCTTGAGCTCCGCCTCAGGCCGCCCGTGGGCCATGGCCACGGCCCGCAGGGCGGACCTGGGCTGATAGAAGACGTGGTTGGAGACCATGGCCACCCGCTCCCGACCGTAGCGCTCGAAGACCGACTGGATGACCCGGTCCCGCTCGTCCCAGGCGAAGTCGATGTCCAGGTCCGGTGGGTCCAGGCGGGCCTCCGAGAGAAAACGCTCGAACATCAGGTTGGTGCCCACGGGGTCGACGTTGGTGAGTTCCAGGGCATAGCTCACGATGGAGGCGGCTCCGCTGCCCCGGCCGCAGGTGCGGGTCACCAGCCCCGCCGGACGCAGGCTGGCCACGATCTCCCGCACCAGGAGGAAGTAGTCGGCGAAGCCCTTGCGTCGGATCAGGTCCAGCTCCCGTTCCACTCGGGCCTCAATCTCACCGCCGATGGCCGCGTAGCGCCGGGGGAGGCCGGTCAGTACCGCCTCCCGCAGGGCCTCGTCGGGGTTCCGCCCCGCCAGGTCGCTGGGGCCGCCGCTCACCCAGGCGCCCCAGTGGATGCGCCAGGGGGCGATGCGCTCCTCCAGGGCCCGGGTGCTGAGGGCGATGCGGGGTTCGATCCATGGGAAGCGGGATTCCCAGAGGCGGCGGTCCACGGCTGCGTCCCGGGCATCCCAGAGCGGCTCCGTGCGGCTCAAGGTGGACTGGGTGGCCATGGCCCGCTTGAGGCGATGCAGCTCCAGCCCCGCCGGAGTACGGAAGCGCAGCACCTGGGGGGCCACCGCTTGGTGGCCCCGTCGCAGGGCCTCCGAGGCCTCCCGCTGGTTGCGGGGGGTGGCCAGGAGGGTCCCCTGGAAGCCCTGGCGGCTCAGGTGCTCCAGCCCCTCCAAGGTCTCCGCGAGCAGCACACAGTCCCGGGGCGGCTCACCGTTCCGCCCGTGGCCCTGCTCCGTGAGGAGGCGGCAGAGCCCCGCATAACCCATGTCCGAGAAGGGCAGGGCGCCATAGGCGTGCCCCTCCCAGTCGAAACGGCTCCCCAGGTGCAGGGAGACCGGGGCCTGCTGGTACTCCAGCTCCTCCCTCAGCCGCGGGTAGCCCTGGAGCCCCCGGTCCCAGAGCACCGCCCGCTCGTAGCCCAGGCGCGGCACCAGCCGGGCCAGCTGCTCGGCGGTGTAGACCCCTTCGCCGAGGGAGAAGTCAGTGATGACGAGGAGCATGTGGAGGGGGCAAAGGCGTCCATGCGGAAGGTGCAGAGGGAGAAAGGAGAGGGCACAGATCAAAATACCTGATTATCGGCCCGACTCAGCTTCGGCTTCAAAGATCGGGGTTCTACCGCCGGTGAAAGCGCTGCGGCGGTGTGGACGGGGACGAAAGCAGGGGGCACGGTTGACCACTCAGCCGGTCCGATCTCTGGTTTTGCATCTCGACCTGCTTCGCCATGTTGGCGTCCATTCTTGTTCCCGACTTCTCATCGGCCGATGGATCCGTACAGCCACGGAGAATCCCTTGAAAGTCCCCTTCCGGAACCTCTACGTGCAGGTTCTCTTCGCGGTGCTCTGCGGGACGATCCTGGGGGCGCTGTGCCCCGAGTGGGCCGTGGCCATGAAGCCCTTCGGGGACGGCTTCATCAAGCTGGTCAAGATGCTCATCACACCCATCGTCTTCACCACGGTGGTCACGGGCATCGCCCGCATGGGGGACCTGCGGAAGGTGGGCCGGGTGGGCCTCAAGGGGATCCTCTACTTCGAGACCCTCACGACCCTGGCGCTCATCATCGGTCTCACCGTGGCCAGGGTGGTCAAGCCAGGTTCGGGTATGCACATTGACCCCGCCACCCTGGACACCCGCGCCATCGCCAGCTATACCACTGGGTCGAAAGCGCTGAACACTGTGGACTTCCTGCTGCACATCATCCCCTCGGATGTCATGGATGCCTTTGCACGGGGGGACATCCTGCAGGTGCTGCTCTTCGCCATCCTCTTCGGCGTGGCCCTGGCTTCGGTGCGGAGTCACCAGGCTGCAGTACTGGATTTCATGGATGGAGCGAGCCATGCCCTCTTCCGAATCGTGGCCCTGGTCATGCACCTGGCCCCCCTGGGGGCCTTCGGAGCCATGGCCTTTACCGTGGGGAAGTACGGGCTCTGGACCCTGCTCAGCCTGGGGAAGCTCATCGCCTGCTTCTACTGCACCAGTCTCCTCTTCATCGTGGTGGTGCTGGGACTGGTGCTGCGCTGGGTGGGGCTGGGTCTTCTCCCTTTCCTGCGCTATATCAAGGAGGAAATCCTCATCGTCCTGGGGACCTCCTCTTCAGAGTCGGCGCTTCCCTTGATGATGCAGAAGATGGAGCGGCTGGGCTGCTCCAGGCCCGTGGTGGGGCTGGTGATACCCATGGGTTACTCCTTCAATCTGGACGGCACCTGCATCTACCTCACCCTGGCGACCCTCTTCATCGCCTATGCGACGGGCACCCCCATGACCCTCTTCCAGGAACTCCAGATCCTGGTGGTGCTGCTGCTCACTTCCAAGGGGGCGGCGGCCGTGACGGGAGGAGGCTTCATCACTCTGGCAGCGACCCTGAGCGCAGTGGGGAACCTGCCTGTGGCCGGTCTGACGCTGCTGCTGGGGATCGACCGTTTCATGTCCGAGGTCAGGGCCATCACGAACCTGATCGGCAATGGCGTGGCCAGCGTGGCGGTCTCCCACTGGGAGGGGGAACTGGAGCTGGAAAAGGCCAGGAGGGTTCTGGCCCGCAAGACGGAAGAAGGGGGCTGAGTCAGCGCCTGGCGGCGTCCCTCACGAAGTTCGCTCGGGAGCGGTCATAGCTCTTCTCACCCTCGGCGCTGAAGAAGCAGCCGGGGACCTCGTCCTTGGTCTTGTGGTAGCTCACACAGGCACAGCAGTTGCCGCGCTTGTCGCAGGCCAGGTAGGTACAGGCGCACTTGGAAGCATCACCCTTGCAGGAAGCCATGGAAACCTCGGGAAATCAGGGACGGGACCCGGTGATCAGGAAGATGGTGAAGGTGTGGTCACCCTTGACCACGGTGGCGGCGGTGCGGGCCTCTAGGTCCTGGAAGCCCGCCGCGGCCAGGGAGTCCATGAAGGCCTGGCGCTCAAAGCCCAGGTGGTGGACATCCGCATGGGGTCCGCCGTGGAAGGCGCCGTCCTCGGGATCCAGGTCCGCCAGGGCGATCCGGCCGCCCGCGGCGAGGGCAGCGTGGAAGTCCCGGAAGAGGGGGCCAAGGTCTTCCACGTGGTGGAGGGCCATGCTGCTCATGATGAGGTGGTAGGGGCCGCCCAGCTCCCGGGGGGTGCCCAGGTGGCGGGTGGCGACCTCGAAACCCTTCTCCAGGGCCTTCTTGCGGAAGACCTCCAGCATGGGGGCCGAGGCGTCCGCCCCGGTGAGGGAGCGGACCCGAGGCCGCAGGTCGAGGCTGAAGAGCCCGGTCCCGCAGCCGAAGTCCAGAAGATCCAGGTCGGCGCTGAGGGGCAGGGTGGCGGCCAGGGTGGCCTGGATATCGGTGGCCATCTTCACCCGGCGCTGCTCGGCATCCCAGGTGGCGGCGGCGTTGTCGAAGCGGGAGGTGGGCTGGCTCATGGGATCCATCATAATCCCGGATCCTCTTTTCAAGGAGAAGGCTCCCGCGTCCGGCGGGAGCCTTCTCCTTGAAACCTACTGCCAGAGGCTGAAGTCGGCGACCTTCAGGAAGGCCTTCCGCAGGCGGTCCAGCAGGGAGAGGCGGGTGGCCTTGAGGGTCTCGTCCTCGCACTTGACCATGACGGCGTCGAAGAAGGCCGCCAAGGGCTGGGCCAGTTCGGCCAGGGCCTCCAGCAGGGCCTTGCGGTCGGTGGTGGCCTCGATGGTGTCGAGGTGGGCGGCGAGCACCTTTTCTTCGGCAGCCTGGAGGGCCAAAGCATTGAAAGACTCCGCTGGCGCTTCGTCTTTCAAGATGTTGCCGATGCGCTTGGCGCTCTGGGCCAGGGAGGCGAAGCGCTCATCCTCGGCGAAGGCGGAGAGGGCCTCGCAGCGGGCCTTGAGGTCCACCAGGTCCGTCCAGCCCGTGGCCAGGGCGCTTCGGCGCACGGCCCCGGCGTAACCGGCGACTTCGAGCTGGTAGGCCACGCGGTCCTTGAAGAAGCCCAGGAGGGCCTCCCGGGTCTCAGCGCCGGGCTTGGAGGCGCGGCTGGCCACGGCCTTGAGGCCCAGGTCCACCAGGGCGCCCATGTCCAGGGCCCAGCCCTGCTCCCAGGCGATGCGGGTGATGCCGATGCCGGCGCGGCGCAGGGCCAGGGGGTCCTTGGAGCCGCTGGGAATCTGGCCGATGGCGAAGCAGCCCGCCACGGTGTCCAGCTTGTCGGCCACGGCCAGCAGGCCGCCCAGGGGGCTGCCGGGGATGGCATCGTCGGCGCCGGTGGGGCGGTAGTGCTCCTTGACCGCCTTCCAGACTGCCTCGGGCTCACCCTCATGCTTGAGATACTCACCGCCCATGACGCCCTGGAGCTCGGGGAATTCGCCCACCATGAGGGTCATGAGGTCGGCCTTGGAGAGGCGGGCGGCGTGGTCCGCCTGGGCGGTGTCAAGGCTCAGGGCGTGGGCCAGGCCCGTGGCGATGGTCTGGATGCGCTCGGTCTTCTCCAGGTAGCTGCCCAGCTCCCGATGGAAAGTGAGTTGCTTGAGCTTCTCCAGGCGGTCCTGGAGGGGGGTGCGGCGGTCCTCGGCGAAGAAGAAACGGGCGTCGTAGAGACGGGCCTTGAGCACCCACTCGTTGCCCGCCTTGATGAAGCCCGCAGGATCGTCATCGCGGTTGGCCACCGTGAGGAAGAAGGGCAGCAGGTCGGTACCGTCAAGCTTCTCGATGCAGAAGGACTTCTGGTGCTCCTTGAGGCTGGTGACCAGCACCTCCTTGGGCAGCTCCATGAACTCGGGAGGGAACTCGCCGCGCAGGGCCCGGGGCCACTCCACGATCTCCGATAGGGTGTCCAGCAGCTCCTCGTCCTGGACCACCTGGCCGCCGGTCTGGGCCGCCAGCTCGTTGAGCTGGGTCTCCAGGATGGTCCGGCGCTCGGTGCAGGAGACCACGACGCCAGAGGCCTTCAGGGCGTCTGCGTAGGCTTCGGGGCAGCAGATGGCCACGGGATCGGGGCTCTGGCGGTGGAAGAGACGGTGGCCCCAAGTGCTGGCGCTGGCCTTGACGCCATCAATCTCGATGGGCACCACCTCCTGGCCGAAGAGGCAGAGGACGTTGCGGATGGGGCGCACGAACTCGAAGGTGTGGTTGCCCCAGCGCATGGCCTTGGGCACATGGAGCCCGGCCACCAGACGGGGCAGGGCCTCCACCAGCAGCGCCAGGGTGCTCTGGCCCTTGCGGGTCAGTTCCACCACGGCGCAGGGTTCCTTCTTGCCTGCGGGCTGTTCGAAACGGACGGACTCGAAGGGGACGCCCCACTTTTCAGCGAACTTCTGTCCCTGGACCGTGGGCTGGCCCGCCTCATCCACACACATGCGCTGGGGGGGCCCCACCTGGACCTCCGTCTGGTCCGCTTGGGTCACGGGCAGGGCCGCGATGGACCAACTGATCTTGCGGGGGGAGTACTCGGGGGCGATGGTGCCGTGGACCAGCTTCTCCCCTTCAGCCCACTTGGTGAAGGCGGCGGCGAAGTCCTGGGTCAGCGGCTTGAGGAAGCGGGCGGGGATCTCCTCGCAGTGCAGCTCCAGCAGGAGGGTCTTGGTCTCGCTCATCACTTCACCTCCTTGGCGGCCTGCTCGGCCTCGTGCTCCAGGTAGCCCTTGGCGCAGGCGATGGCGAGATCGCGTACGCGCTTGATGATGCCGGGCCGCTCCGTGGTGGAGATGGCGCCGCGGGCGTTGAGCACGTTGAAGGTGTGGCTGAGCTTGAGGGTCTGCTCGAAGGCGGAGTGGTAGTGGCCCATCTCCTGGATGAGACGCCAGCCCTCCTTCTCGTATTCCGCAAAGAGCATCCAGTGCAGCTCCAGGTTGGCGTGCTCGAAGCTGTAGGCGGAGAGCTCGTACTCCTCGCGGTGACGTACTTGGCCGTAGCTGATGGGGAAGACCCCGTCATCGGTCTTCACATCGCCCCAGGTGAGGTCGAAGATGTTGTCGATGCCGGTGAGGAACATGCAGATGCGCTCGATGCCGTAGGTGAGCTCGGCACAGACGGGCTTGCAGTCCACGCCCGCCACCTGCTGGAAGTAGGTGAACTGGCTGATCTCCATGCCATCCAGCACCACCTGCCAGCCCACGCCCCAGGCGCCCAGGGTGGGGGACTCCCAGTTGTCCTCCTCGAAGCGGAGGTCGTGCTTGCTCATGTCGATGCCCAGGGCCTCCAGGCTCTCGATGTACATCTCCTGCACCTTGGCGGGGGAGGGCTTGAGGATCACCTGGAACTGGTGGTGCTTGTAGAGGCGGAAGGGGTTGTCGCCGTAGCGGCCATCGCTGGGGCGGCGGGAGGGCTCCACGTACGCGACGTTCCAGGGCTTGGAGCCCAGGGCACCGAAGAAGGTCAGCGGGTTCATGGTGCCCGCGCCCTTCTCGATGTCGTAGGGCTGGCCCACCAGGCAGCCCCTGTCCGCCCAGTACCGCTGAAGTCTCAGGATCAGTTCTTGTACGTGCATGGGAACCCGCGCAAAACGTTCATTCTAGCGCGCAGGAAGGGGGATTGGCGAGGCTGGATCATGGCCGGGTCGGCCCTGGGAGGGCCCAGACTGGCAGGATGCCCCGAAGGCCCGGTCCCATCTGCCCGACTGGCTGAGCCGATCTATCAGGCCTTCTGGAGGGAGCTTCAGCCCTCCGGTGCGAAGAGCGGAACGCCGGGTCCGCCCTCGTCGGGCAGCTCGACGATGAAGAGGCTGCCCCCGGGCGGGTTGTCTTCGACCCAGATGCGGCCGCCATGGGCCTCCGCCACGGCCTGGCAGAAGGTGAGCCCGAGTCCCGAGCCGGAGCGGGTCCTGGATCCCTCATCCGCCAGCCGGGTGAACTTGTTGAAGACCGCCTGCCGCATGTGCTCGGGAATGCCCTGGCCCTCATCCCGCACCGTGACCCGGACGCCCCCCTGGATGGCTTCGGCCTCAATGCGGGTCCTCGTGCCGGAGGGGGAGTAGTTCAGAGCGTTGTCCACGAGGTTCAACACCAGGCGGCGGAGGAGTTCCGGGTCGGCCTCAAGGGTGACGCCCTCGGCACAGTCCCACTCCAAGACCTGATCCATGCGCTTGGCCCGGTACTCCACCTCCGAGAGCAGCTCCGGGATCCAGGCCCGGAGGTCGATGGGGCTCCGGTGCAGCTCCAGGCCCATCTGTTCGGCCCTGCCGATGTCCAGGATGTCCTGCACCATCCGGCTCATGCCCTGGGCGGTCTTCAGGAGCCGGCCAAGCTGGGGCAAGGTGTCCGAGGGCATGTCACAGCGGTCGCTGAGGAGGTCCAGGCCCAGTTGGAGGGTGGTCAGGGGGTTCTTGAGGTCGTGGACGATGAAGGCGAAGAGCTGTTCTTTCTGGTTCTGGGAGTCGAGCAGGGCGTCCCGCTCCGCCTGGACTTCGGCCTGGAGGCGCTTCAGCCGCAGGAGGCTCCGGATCCGGACGATCAGCTCACTGCGCAGGACCGGCTTGCGGAGGAAGTCGTCCGCCTTGGCCTGGAAGGCTGCTGCATGGGTTTCCGGCCGTTCATCCGAGGTGAGGAAGATGATGGGGAGCATGTCCCCCCCGGGCAGGACCCGGATCCTCCGGCAGGTCTCCAGGCCGTCCATGCCCGGCATGATGATGTCGAGGAGCACCAAGTCAGGGCGGAAGCGGGGCAGGAGTTCCAGGGCCTCGGCCCCCCCGCCTGCCGTCTCCACCTGGTAGTAGCCCTTCTCCAGCATGGCCCGCAGCCCCCGCCGTGCGATGGGCTCGTCGTCCACCACCAGGACCCGGGCGCCGAAGTCCGCCCGGCGGGCATAGATGTTCTCTTCCATGCGTCCCTCTGGACCTTCTTTCGGTCGCTGGGGGACCGAGCTGAAGTCTTCGGGAAGCTGGCTCATGGGATCCAGAGTCCCCACTGGGGGTGGGCCCTCTCCAGGCTCAGCCGGGCATGGTCCCGCATCATGCTGTCCGGGAAGCGGGCGGCCCAGGAGGAGCCCGAGCCGCAGAGCAGGGGCTCCCCCCCCAACGCCATCAGCTCGGCGCGGATATCGGCCAGGGCGGGCTGGACCCAGATGGCCGCCCCGGTGAGGTCGTTGCGCCAGGGGGGGAGCTGCGCTTCCATCAGGGCGGGGCAGGGCTCGGGCATGGGGTAGCCCGCCTGGGCCAAGGCCTTGAAGACCGCTGGGGTGGGGACATGGATGCCGGGGTTCAGGATGAGGATGGGCTCGGCGGGCAGGGGGCGCAGGGGGAAGACCCTCTCGCCCCGGCCCAGGCCCAGGACGGTGCCTCCCAGGAGGAAGAGGGGGACATCACTGCCCAGTTCGGCCCCCAGGTGCAGAAGGGTGGACCGGCTCAGCCCGAGGTCGAAGAGGGCATTGCCCAGGCGCAGGGCCGCCGCGGCATTGCTGCTGCCGCCGCCGAGGCCGGCCCCGTGGGGGATGCGCTTCTCCAGTCGCAGGGCCGCAGGCAGTGCCCTGCCGCTTTCGCGCTCCAGGAGGCGCCAGGCCTTCACCACCAGATTGTTCTCGTCCACCGTCAGGCCCGTGGAAGCGGGACCCGAGAGCTCCAGAGTGAAGAACGCCGAAGGCTCCCCCTCCAGGGTGTCCGTGAGTCCAGGCACCCCGTCGAGCACCGTCGTGACCAGCTCCATCTCATGGAAGCCGTCGGCGCGGCGCCCCAGGATGGCCAGGAAGCGGTTCAGCTTGGCCGGGGACGCCAGGCGCAGGGACATCAGTACTCGAGCTCCAGTTCGGGATCGGGCAGGCTCAGGATGTCGGGCTCCCCGGCGGTGATGGCCACAGTGTGCTCGAACTGGGCGGAGAGCTGGCCGTCGGCGGTGCGCACGGTCCAGCCGTCGGGCTCCACCAGGCAGCGGTGGGTGCCGGCGTTGAGGATGGGTTCGATGGTGATGGTCATGCCGGGTTCCATGCGGAAGCCGGTGCCGGGCCTCTGGTCAGCAAAGACCACCTGGGGATCCTCGTGGAGTTCCTTGCCCAGTCCGTGGCCGATGTACTCGCGGACCACGCCGTAGCCCCGTTCCTCAGCATATGTCTGCACCGCGGTGGCCATGTCACCCAGGCGGTGCCCTACCTTGCAGTAGCTCATGGCCAGCTCCATGGCCTCCTTCGTGGTCAGGATGAGGCGCTTGGCCTCCTCGCTGATGTTGCCGATGCCCACGGTCAGGCAGGTGTCGCCGTGCCAGCCGTCGAGCTTGGCGCCGCAGTCGATGGCCAGGATGTCGCCCTCCTGGAGGACGTATTTGGTGGGGATGCCATGCACCACCCGGTCATTGACGGACATGCAGAGGGTGCCGGGAAAGCCGTGGTAGCCCTTGAAGTTGGGGGTGCCGCCGTTCTTCCGGATGTACTGCTCGGCGATCTTGTCGATCTCCAGCAGGCTGACGCCGGGCTTGGCGGCCCGGGCCGCGACACGCAGGGCGTTGGCGGTAAGGCGACCGGCCTCCCGCATCTTCTCGATCTCCCGCTTGCTCTTCAGTCGGATACGTTCCCGAATGGCCACTGGCACTCCCTTCAAGAACAGTCTAGCCGCTCGGAAGGGATCCTGCCCGGGCTTGGCGGATCAGGGGTCCCAGCCCTTAGACTGGTAGGTCACTGCAAGGACGTTCTGTGAGCTATACCCGTGAGGAGTTGGACTGGATCGAGGCGGAGTGGGCCTTCCACCTGCATGGCAGGAGCGCCTTCCTGAGCCGGGAGGACTTCACGACCCTTCAGAAGTGGGACCGGGAGGGACTCCCGGCGGAGACCCTGGTTGCCTGCATGGGGGCCTACTTCGAGCGGCGAGCCAGGCGTCCCCGTGGCCGGGCCTTCGTGGCCCTGGAGCACCTGGAGAAGGATGTGGCGAAGGCGCTCAAGCTGAGGGAGTCCCTGAAGCGGGCCGGTGTGGAAGCCCCCAAGGTGGCGGGCTGGGAGCGGGTGAAGGAGCCCCTCCACTCCGACCCCAAAGCGAGGGCCGCCTTCGAAAGCTGGGCCCAGCTCCACCTCTCGGCCCCGGGACCCGATTCGCCGGGCTTCCTGGATCACTTCGACCGGGAGCGGGAGGCGCGCCAGGCTCTGCTGGAGGTGGCAGCGGAGCGCCTGGATCCGGGGCTGCACGCGACCCTGAGCCGGGAGCTGGAGGCCCGCCTCCGGGAGGCCCACATCCAGCCGGACTCCTTTGTCTGGCAGCGGGCCTGGGAGCACCATTGGGGTCAGGCGGTGGCTGCAGCCTGGGGACTTCCCGCCGAAGGGTAGCGAGTAGGATGGAGAGATGACGGTCGCTGCCGCCTCCAGTGCCTCCTTTGTCGTGGACCTCGCCCTGGTCCTCGGGGTCGCTGCGGTCACCACGGTGGTCTGCCAGCGCTTCCGGCTGCCGGTAGTGCTGGGCTATCTGGTGGCCGGCATGATCATCGGCCCCCACATCCCCGTGCCCCTGGTGGCAGACCAGCACCACGTCCACACCCTCTCGGAACTGGGCATCATCCTGCTGATGTTCTCCATCGGCATCGAGTTCAGCCTGAAGACCCTGATGCGGGCCGGTCCCCCGGCCACCCTCATCGCTCTGATCAAGACCGGGCTCCTGGGCTGGCTGGGCTACCTCGGGGGTCGGCTCCTGGGCTGGACGTCCATGGAGAGTGTCTTCGCCGGGGCGGCCCTGGGCATCAGCTCCACCATGATCATCGCCCGGGTGTTCTCTGCCATGGGCATCAAGGGAGCGGTCGCCGAACTGGTCCTCTCGGCCCTCATCGTGGAGGACCTGCTGGCCATCCTGATGTTGACCCTGCTGACGGCCGTCGCCAGCGGGGCGGGTCTCACCCTAGGGGCCCTGCTCCTCACCTTGGGGAAGTTGGCGGGTTTCCTGGTGGTGGTCCTCCTGGTGGGGCGGCCCCTGGTGCCCCGGCTGATCCGCCGGGTGGCGGACATGGGCAGCGATGAGACCCTGCTGGTCGCCTCCGTGGGTTTCTGCTTCCTCCTCTCGGTGCTGGCCGCGTGGATGGGCTATTCCGTGGCCCTGGGGGCCTTTCTGGCGGGCATGCTGGTGGCGGAGTCCGGCCGGGAGCGCAGGGTCGAGCACCTCCTGGCCCCCCTGAGGGATGTCTTCGTCGCCATCTTCTTCGTCTCCATCGGCATGCTCATCGACCCCCTTCAGGTTGCCCCCAACTGGAAGGCGCTCTTGCTCTTCGGCCTCCTGGTGACTCTGGGCAAAGTGGGCTCGGCGGCCTTTGGTGCCCTGTTGGGGGGGCAGTCGCTCCGGACCTCCATCTGGATCGGTGGCAGCCTGGCACAGATCGGGGAGTTCAGCTTCATCATCGTTGGGCTGGGGCAGAGCCTGGGGGTGGTGGGTCCGGCCCTCTTCCCGGTGATGGTGGTGACCAGTGCCTGGACGACCATCACCACGCCGGTCCTGATCCAGCACTCGGAGCGCCTGGCCGACCGCTTCGAGGCTGTGCTACCCCATCGCCTCCGCTACTTCCTGATCCACTTCAGGGCGGCCATGGGGCACCTGGGGGCCATGCCCTTCCGGAAGGCCTCCTGGAAGCCCCTCCGGCGGCCCTTCGGTTACCTCCTCGCGGATGCGGTGGTGGTCGTCCTCGTGGTGCTGCTGGGGACCCTGGCCAGGCGGGCCCTGGCGCTTCTCCTGGCCGGAGCCGGCCTCTCCCCGGTCATCACCGACCTCCTGGTGTGGCTGCTGGTGGTCCTGGTGGCCTTCCGCTTTCTGATGGGCATGATCAAGCAGGTGCGCCGACTCGCCCGGGCCATGGCCCAGCGTTCCCTGGCCCAGAGGCCAGCGCCGGTGGAGGGTCTCGAGGAGGCGGTGCGCTTCGCCCTTGAGGTCGCCATCGGCTTCATGGTGGCCCTGCCGATGGTGGCGGTCATCCAGCCCTTCCTGCCTCCGATGGTGGTGACCCTGGTCGTGGTGGCGGGCACTCTGGTCTTCGGTTACCTCTTCTGGAAGCGCACCGGCGCCATCCAGCGACGGAGGCTGGAGGGCTCCGAGGGGCTGTTCGGAGATCCTCCGGAAGGCTCCTGATGCTGGAACACCTGGCCCCTGGTCCGGCCGGTACGCTGACCGGCTTTCCGTAGTCCCGCAGGAGGAGCAGAGCCCATCCCTACTGCATCATGAGCCATTTGATGACTGATGACTGCAGCTTGACGACCCCTTAGTCAAAGCCTGCTCTCTCGATCCAGCCCCCACCCAGCAATCGGTCCCCCGCGTAGAACGCCACGGCCTGTCCCGGGGTGACGGCGCTCTGGGGGGACTCGAATCGGACGCGACAGTGCCCGTCGGGCAGATGCTCCAGGGTGGCTGGTGCCGCGGCGTGGCGGGAACGTATCTGGACCAGGGCGTGATCCGGAGGGGCCGTCAGCCAATGGAGGTCGCTGGCCAGCAGCCCGATGCTCTGGAGCTCAGCGGGTTCTGTGCTCAGCACCACCTGGTTCCGCTCCGCATCCAGGCGGACGACATGGGCGGGCCTGCCCAGGGCGATCCCCAGGCCGCGGCGCTGGCCGATGGTGTACCGGTGAAGCCCGCGATGGGTCCCCAGGACCCGGCCTCGGGTGTCCACAAAGCTGCCATCCCCGCCTGGGGCCCCGTACTTGGCCTCCAGGGATTCGGGAAAGCTCATGCCCTCGTAGACCAGGCAGGCATCCTGGCTCTCCTGGCGCTGGGCTGTGGGCAGGCCCAGTTCCGTGGCCATGCGGCGCACCTCGGCCTTGGTGAAGCCCCCCAGGGGCAGGATGAGGTGGCGCAGAGCCTCCAGGTCCAGGCCGGAGAGGAAGTAGGACTGGTCCTTCTGGCGATCCACGCCCCGGAGGAGGCGGGGCTCAGGGCCCTCCTGCACCAGCCTGGCGTAGTGTCCGGAGGCGATGCGGTCTGCGCCCAGACGGCGGGCGAAGTCCAGCAGCATGCCGAACTTGATCTCACGGTTGCAGTGGAGGCAGGGGCTGGGGGTGCGACCCCGGAGATAGTCCTCCCAGGCGGGCTTCAGCACCTTGGCCTCGAAGTCGGTGCGGCAGTCCAGGACGTAGTGGGGGATGCCCAGGACCCCGGCCACCGCCCGGGCCTGGGCGATGGCGTCCATGGAGCAGCAGGAGCGGCTGGACATGCGGTCATCGCAGGGGCGAAGCTGGAGGGTCACCCCGATGAGGCTGTGTCCTTCGCGGGTCAGGAGGGCTGCAGCCAGACTGGAGTCCACGCCCCCGCTCATGGCCACGACAATGCGGTCATTCATCTCAGATGCCATCTCCAGGATCGGGCCCCGGGCGGTTGAAGAGCCGCCTCCACTCCAGCTTCGGCCCGCCGAAGTCCAGGCAGATGCCCACGGGCTTGCGGGAGGCCTTCAGGTGGTTGAGGGTGCGGTTGATCTGCTGCTCGTTGAGTGGGCCCTCGATCCGGATGGCCAGGGCGATCTCCCCTGAGACGAGAAGGTCCACCACATGGGTGCCCACCAGGTGGTCGCGGTAGAAGACCTGGATGAGCGCCTGTTTCTCCACCCGGAGTCCCCGCTCCCGGAGGGCCAGGAAGAGGGCCGCCTCGTAGACAGGCGCCTGGTAGCCGGGGCCGAGTCCGGCGTGGACCTCGGCGGCCGACTCGAGGATGAGGCTCGTGAGGGATTCGTAGGGAAGCGGCATGGTTCTCGGTTGGGGGCGGTACCCCCTTTGACTATAGGATGCCAGCGGGAGGGAAGGGCAGCTTGGTATTCACCTCCGTCGGGGGAGAGACCGATGCCTTCTCTGAGGTGCCCATGTCCCTCCGAACCCGATTCCAGAGCCTCTCCGGGAAGATCATCACTCTGAGCCTTGCGCCGGTGATCGTCGTCCTGGTCTTCTTCTTCGTCTTTGTCCTCCCCCGGGTGGGCGGGATGGTCCTGGCGGCGAAGGAGGAGGGGGCCAGGAATGTGGTGGAGACCGCCATGGGGATCCTTGAGAACCAGATGGTGGAAGTACGGGCAGGGCGTCGTACCGCGGAGTTCGCCCAACAGCGGGCCAAAGAGCTGATCTCCCAGTTGCGTTTCGACCGGGACAACTATCTCTGGATCCAGGGGCCGGGGCCGGTGGTGCTGGCTCACCCCAACGGAGCCTTGGTGGACAAGCCCATGGCGGGGCTGGACCCCAGGGTGGCGGGGCTCTTCCGGGATCTCGATCGGGTGGGGCAGGCCCCGGACGGGGGGTACCTGCACTATGAGTGGACGAAGCAGGGCAGGGGGAAGACCCTCTTCCCCAAGGTCTCCTATGTCAAGAGGTTCGAGGCGTGGGGCTGGATCGTGGGGACCGGGGTCTACACCGATGATGTGAAGGGGAGCATACGCCAGGTGACCCTTATCCTCTCTGCGGCGATGGTCGTCCTGGCTGCGCTGCTCCTGGTCCTCTCGCTGAGGATCGCCTCCCGGCTGGTGCGGCCCCTCGATGAACTCATCGCCGGGATTCGTGAAGGGGACCTGAGCCGGGAGATCCGCTTCCACGGCAAGGACGAGATCGCCAAGGCGGCCCAGGCCTTCAATGACTACAATGCCTCGCTCCGGGATGTGGTGCTGGAGGTGCGGGACCAGGCCCAGAGGGCCGCCTCGGGCAGTGCCCAGCTGGCGGCGACCGCCGACGAGATGGCGCGGACCATTGCCGATATCGCCAAAGCGGGCGAAGGGCTCAAGGTCTCCGGCGATGAGATGAACCAGGGGATCGGGCGCCTCCTCACCAGCATCGAGACCCTGGCGGGTCATGCGGGGCGCACCGGGGTTGAGGCGGCGGAGGCTGTGGCCGAGGCTGACAGTGGTGTGCGGGAGGGGCAGGAGAGTTCCCGGGGCATGGCCGAGATCCAGGCTGTCACGGTCCAGATCACCAAGGCGGTCCAGGTGATCCAGGAGATCGCCCAGCAGACGAACCTCCTGAGCCTGAATGCCGCCATCGAAGCGGCCAAGGCGGGTGCCATGGGCAAGGGCTTCGCCGTGGTGGCTGACGAGGTGCGGAAGCTGGCGGAGCGCAGCAGCTCAAGTGCCGAGGACATCGAGGGGCTGCTGGAGCGGACCCGGGAGACCGTGGAGGGCGGGGTCAGCCATGTGGGCTCCACCATCCAGAGCCTTGAGGGCATCCGGAACCGGGTCCTCCAGATTTCCGCAAGCATCGGGACCGTAGGCAGTCTCAGCCGGGAGCAGAGCCTCACCTCCAGAGAGGTGGGAGACCAGGTGTTGCGCAATCTGGAGGAACTCAGCCAGAATGCGGCGGCCACCCACCAGATGGCCGCCACGGTCCAGGAGATCACCGCCACGGCGGAGGACTTGGCCAGGGTGGCGGAGGGCCTGAACGAAGTGATGAAGCGCTTCCACCTGTAGCGTGAAGAGATGTCCTATACGACCGAGATCATCCACGGGGGGACGGGACTCCTGCGCATCTGGCACGGAGAGGTCCCCATCCAGGAGATGCTCGACGCCGCCCGGAACTTCCTGGATGAACTGCCGGATCCCGCCCGTCTCACCCACGCGATCATGGACCTCTCGGATGTGAGCCGGGTCCAGTTCGATCTGGGCTCATTGATGGAGGTCCTCAAGGTCACCCGGGAGAGTGAGGAGAAGCTCAACCCCGGTTTCATGGCCGTGGTCGTGCCGGGCTCCCTGCTCTATGGCCTGGCCCGGATGTACCAGGGCTACAGCCATGACCGGACCTGGAAGGTGGGGGTCTTCAGGACCCTCCAGGAGGCAGAGGCCTGGATCCGGGAAGGGCTGGGAGCACTATGACAAAGGGGACCGGCTGCCCGGTCCCCTTCTCCTGTTCGTTGATGACGGCCTTACTTGCCGATTTCCTCGGGCAGGGCCAGGACAGCGCCGAGGTTGGCGCTGGTGACCATGCGGGAGTAGCGGCCCAGCCAGCCCTTGTTGATCTTGAAGGGGGGCTTGACCCAGGCGGTCTTGCGCTTGGCCAGCTCGGCATCGTCCACCAGCAGGTTCATGGTGCGGCTGGGGATGTCGATCTTGATGCGGTCGCCGGTCTTGATGAGGCCGATGGGGCCACCCTCGGCGGCCTCGGGGCTCACGTGGCCGATGCAGAGGCCTGCGGTGCCACCGGAGAAGCGGCCGTCGGTGATGAGGGCCACCTGCTTGCCCAGGCCCTGGCCCTTGATCATGGAGGTGGGGGAGAGCATTTCGGGCATGCCGGGGCCGCCCTTGGGGCCTTCGTAGCGGATCACGACGACGTGACCGGGCTTCACTTCGCGCTTGGCCAGGGCCAGGAGGCAGTCGTTCTCGCTCTCGAAGACGATGGCCTCGCCCTCAAACACGAAGCAGGAAGCGTCCACGCCGGCGCTCTTCACCACGCCGCCGTTGGGGGCGATGTTGCCGGTGAGCACCGCCAGGCCGCCGTCCACGGTGTAGGGATTCTCGACGGTGCGGATGACGCGGGCATCCTTGCTGGAGAGCCCGGCGATGTTCTCGCCCAGGGTCTTGCCGGTGACGGTCATGGCGTCCAGGTTCAGGAGGCCGGGCTTCTTGGCGACCTCGGCCAGGATGGCGCTGATGCCGCCGGCGGCGTCCACGTTCTGGATGTGGATGTCAGGCACCGAGGGGGCCACCTTGCAGATGCAGGGGGTGGCGGCGGAGAGCTCGTTCAGGCGCTCCAGGGGGTAGCTGAAGCCGGCCTCCTGGGCGATGGCGAGGCCGTGGAGCACGGTGTTGGTGGAGCCGCCCATGGCCATGTCGAGGACGTAGGCGTTGTCCAGGCTCTCCTTGGTCACGAGGTCCCGGGGCTTGATGTCGCGCTTGAGCACCTCGAAGACCTGTTCGGCCGCACGGCGCATGAGCTCCTTGCGGCGGGGGTCCACGGCGGGGATGGTGCCGTTGCCGGGCAGGCCAAGGCCGATGGCCTCCAGGAGGCAGTTCATGGAGTTGGCGGTGAACATCCCGGAGCAGGAGCCGCAGGTGGGGCAGGCGGTGCTCTCGAGGGAGGCCAGCTGCTCCTCGGTCCACTCACCGCTCTGCACCTTGCCGACGCCCTCGAAGACGCTGATCAAGTCGGCGGCGGTGCCATCGGCCTTCTTGCCGGCCATCATGGGGCCGCCGGTCAGGAAGACAGTGGGGATGTTGACGCGCAGGGCGCCCATGATCATGCCGGGGGTGATCTTGTCGCAGTTGGGGATGCAGATCATGGCGTCGAAGCAGTGGGCCATGGCCATGGTCTCGACCGCATCGGCAATGAGCTCGCGGCTGGGCAGGGAGAAGCGCATGCCGGCGTGGCCCATGGCGATGCCGTCATCCACGGCGATGGTGTTGAACTCGAAGGGCACGCCCCCCAGTTCGATGATCATCTCCTTGAGGTCAGCGGCGTACTTGCTGAGGTGCACGTGACCAGGGACGATATCGGTGTAGGAATTGGCGATGCCGATGAAGGGCTTGCCGAAGTCCTCTTCCTTGACGCCGGCAGCCCGCAGGAGGCTGCGGTGGCCGGCCCGCTCCAGGCCCTTCTTGATGATGTCTGAACGCATGTAGGCACTCCTTGGTTATCGATTATAGCGATAAGCCATGCCGGGAAGGAGCTCACTGTCACGATAATGTTGTGATTAGAACTTCTCATGCTCCGAAAATGATCGAAACAGTGGTAACTTGGGTCTATGTCGGGTCTCTCTCTCATCATCCCCAGCGGCGTCGGCCTCCAGGCCGGTCTGCTGTCCGTACCCGTGGTAGGGCTGCTTCTGCTTGGCAGCGCGGGGCCGGAATAGCACCTGAGAGACTCCATCCGGAACCCCGCAGACCCCAACGGTCGCGGGGTTTTCTCAATACCTGATCCTAGGAGGAAGCCATGGAACTGAGCGGTGCCCAAATCATATGGGAATGCCTGATCCGTGAGGGCGTGGACACGGTGTTCGGCTATCCCGGCGGCACGGTGATCAACCTCTACGACGCCCTCCTGGACTACCCGGCCATCCACCACGTCCTGGCTCGTCACGAGCAGGGTGCCTGCCACATGGCCGACGGCTTCTCCCGCGCCTCGGGCCGCACGGGTGTGGTGATCGCCACCTCCGGCCCCGGGGCCATGAACCTGGTGACCGGCCTGGCCAACGCCATGCTGGATTCCATCCCCATGGTGGCCATCACGGGCCAGGTCCGCTCGCCGCTCCTCGGCTCCGACGCTTTCCAGGAGATCGATGTCACCGGCGTGACCCTCCCCATCACCAAGCACAACTATCTGGTGCAGAAACCCGAGGATATCGCCCCGGCGCTGCGCGAGGCCTTTGCCGTGGCCCGCACCGGCCGTCCCGGCCCCGTGCTGGTGGACATCACCACCGACGCCCAGAAGCTGAAGACCCGTTTCAACTGGGAAGCGGCGGAGCCCAAGCGCCACCTGCGTCATATCCCCCAGCCCCCCTCTCCGGAGTCCCTGGAGCAGGCCATCAGGCTCATCCGCCACGCCAAGCGCCCGGTGATCCTGGCGGGGCACGGCATCAAGCTCTCCGGTGCCGAGCGGGAGTTCCTGGCCTTCGCGGAGAAGCTCAATCTCCCCATCATCACCACCCTGCTGGGAATCAGCACGGTCCCTGCCAGCCACCCCCTCAACCTGGGGATGCTGGGCATGCATGGTGAAGCCTGGACCAACCAGGCCGTGCAGGAGGCGGATCTCCTCATCGCCTTGGGGATGCGCTTTGATGATCGGGTCACGGGGGATCTCAAGACCTTCGCCCCCCATGCCAAGAAGATCCATGTGGATGTGGACCGGAGCGAGATCGACAAGAACGTCAAGGTGGATGTCCCGGTCATCGCTGATCTCAAGGCGGCCCTGGAGGCCCTGATCCCCCAGCTGGAGCCCATGGAACACACGGAGTGGATGAAGGGCATCCAGCAGGCCCGGGATGCCGCCAAGGCCGGGGACATCCTGGAGCACGAGGGGCACATCCAGGCTCCGCAGGTGATCCACGGGATCTGCAAGGCCACCAGCGGGCAGGCCCTCATGGTCACAGATGTGGGTCAGCATCAGATGTGGGAGGCCCAGTATTACAAGCACGAAGTGGGGCTCGTCACCTCGGGTGGCCTGGGGACCATGGGTTTCGGCCTGCCCGCCGCCATCGGCGCCAAGCTGGCCCGGCCGGACCGGGAGGTCTGGATGGTGGCCGGGGACGGTGGCTTCCAGATGAACATCCAGGAGCTGCAGACCATTCTCCAGGAGGAGATCAAGGTGAATATCGCCGTGGTCAACAACGGGTACCTGGGCATGGTCCGCCAGTGGCAGGAGCTCTTCTATGAGAAGCGCTACGCCTCCACCACCATCCAGAGCCCCGATTTCGTCAAGGTGGCCCAGGCCTATGGTCTTGGGGGTGAAGTGGTCACCCGCCAGGAGGAGGTCGGACCTGCCATCGAGCGCGCACGGGCGGCTGAGGGTTCCTACCTCATCGAATTCCGAGTGGAGCCCGAGCTCAGCGTCTATCCCATGGTGCCCGCCGGGGCGAGCCTGCATGACATGCTGCGCCGGCCCGAAAAGCCCAAGACCAGCAAGAAGAAGGGAGCCCAGTGATGCGACCCCATACCGGCAATACCACCCACGTCTTTGTGGTCTACACCGACGATGAGCCCGGGGTCCTGAACCGGGTCACCTCCCTCTTCCGTCGTCGCGGCTACAACATCCACTCCCTGACGGTGGGCCCCACCGAGAAAAGCGGCACCTCCCGCATGACCATCGTGGTGGAGACCGACGAAACGGGGGCGAAGCTCGCCGAAGCCCACCTGGACAAGCTGCTCAATGTGCAGCGGGTGGAGCGGCTCTCCCGCTACCCCTCCATCGTGCGGGACCTGGTGCTCCTGCGCGTCAAGGCCGATCCCGCCGTCCGTCCCCAGATCATGCAGTTGGCCACCGCTTTCCGGGCTGCGGTGGTGGACATCGCCGCCGAGAGCCTGATCCTGGAGTGCACAGGCAGCGCCGGCAAGATCGATGCTCTCCTGGATGTCATGCGCCCCTATGGAATCCTTGAGATCGGACGAACCGGTGCTGTCGCCATGGCCCGCGGGGCGGGCTTCTTCGGAGAACAGTCCAGCTGGACCGCCACCGAGTCGCTGGCTCCCCAGCGCTGACCCGGACAGGAGCACCTCTCCAGACAACTGGAAACGCCCCGGGCACCATGCCCGGGGCGCCCCCGTGTCCGGCCACCCAAGGAGGGGGGCGGCTGGACCTTCAGGTACCGGACCCTCGGCCGGCACCCGGTTTCCCTCAGCAGGCCCCCACCAGCCTCTTTGCGTAATCCACTGCGTCCTGGGCGGTCTTGCAGTAGGCATCCGCCCCCACATAGTCCGCCGTGGTCTGGTCGCAAGGGCCGCCGCCGATGAGGATCTTGAGGCCGCTCCGAAGGTCTGCGGCCTCGATGGACGAGATGCACTCCTTCATGCCATCGAAGGCCGTGGTCAGGAGACAGGAGATGCCGACCAGCTGGGGCCGGTATTCCCGGATGGCCTGGAGATAGCGCTCCGTGGGGACATCCACGCCGAGATCCACCACCTTGAAGCCGTTGCAGCTCATGACGGTGGTGACGATGTTCTTGCCGATGTCATGGATGTCGCCATAGATGGTGCCCATGACGAAAGTGCCATGGCTTGGGGCGTCTCCTGCGTTCAGGTCGGCACCCAGCTGCTCGGTGACCTCCTTGAAGATCTCCGCCGACATGATGAGCTCAGAGAGGTAGTACTCCTTCTCCTCGTAGCGCTTGCCCACGATGTTCATGCCCTCCTGGAGTTTCTGGATGATCGCCAGGGCGGGAATCCCCTGCTCCCGGAGGCTCTTCACTTCCTTCAGAAGGAGAGCCTCCTCGAGGTCTGCCATGGCGTTGATGACGGTCTCACTCATGATGTTGCAACCTGTAGATGGGGACGGAGGTGTCCCGGTGGGTCGGGAGGGGCTCCCTCGGAGGGGAGCCTCCGGTGGTGCTGCACTCAGAAGGCCCAGTTCCACATCCAGAGGAAGGCCATGTCCTCGAAGGATTCCCAGGGCTTCTGGATGAGCTCCTCGTTTCCGGTGAGGTTCGGGAACTCGGCCCTCCGGGCGGACCAAGGCGTCAGCCGACCCTTGTCGCCCATGTCCGGCGCACCCTGCAGGATGGGCAGGGGCTCCAGGGGCTCCGGCTTGAAGGAGCGGTCATACCATCCGTATTTCAGAGCGGCATCGACCATGGCCTTGTAGTTCTCCGGGCGGGTGTTGGAGGGGATGTAGCAGCTGCCGCTCAGGATGTAGCCTCCGCCCGGCATGCACTCCTCGCAGAGCCGTTTGACCCGGGCATCCATCTCCTCGGGGCTGCTGAGGATGAACTGCGTGCTGGCGATGCCGCCCGCCAGGCACATGTGGTGCCCGATCTCCTTCTTGGCCTTGAAGATGTTGTCGGCGGGGTCGTCGATATCCAGGAGGATGCTGCCCTTGGGGAGCTCCAGGAAGTGGTGCCAGTGGGGGGACCAGTCCCCCTCAAGGTAGCAGCGCACCTTATGGCCAGCGGCGATGATCCCCTCCAGGGTCTTCTTGAAGGAGGGCCAGTAGAACTGGTCGAATTGCCTGGGCGACATGAAGGTGGGCTTGTGGGTGGGCACAAAGATCGGGTAGCGGCGGAGGGGGTCGGCCGTGGCCAGGGCGAAGCGGATCATGATCGGGGTCATGACCTCACAGGCCTCCAGCAGCTTGTCGGGACAGCGTCGGGTGTCCTTCAGGATCCCGACCATGCCCCGCAGGACATCGCCCAAGGCATCCATCGGGGCCATGAAGGCTCCGGCCACGGGCTGCGGCATGCCACACTGGGTCTGCAGCTGGATGCCGCGGTTGCGCATGATCTCACCCAGGCGGGCCTGGGCCAACCCGGCCTTGAGGAAGGCGAGATGCGAGCGGGCTGAGCCCTTGCCCATCTCTCCGAAGATCCTGGGGAAGAACTTCTCCATCATGAAGGTCGCCGGGGAGCTGATGAAGTCATCGTATTCCTCGGCCAGCATGTACTCGTCCTCGACGAACTGGAGAGGGTCGCCCACGGGCAGGTCCCGCCCCGGGAACTTGTAGGTCTTGAGACCGACCATGTCGTAGAGGGGGACCCAGAAACGGTTGTTCCGGAGCACATCCACTTCGGGGAAGTCCCTGCAGAACTTGAGTTCACTTTCCAGCCAGCGTTCGGGGGCGTAGACCACCTCCTGTTTGGAGATGCCACTGTAGGTCTCGGCGTAGGTATTCGATCCCACGGCAATGGGGACGCGGTCCACCGCTTCGAGGGCGATGGCCCTCTGGTAGCGGCCCAGCCGCTCTTGGAAAAGCTGTTCAGGGGTTTGGGTCATGGATCAGGCTCCGGGTTCTGCTTGGGGCTGGCCGGCCGCGGTCTTCTTTGAGAAGAAGTCCGTGGTGAAACTGGCAAGAAGGGCCCCGATGATGAGGAAAATGCCGAAGAACATCATGTTCAGGCCCACCGGGAGTTTCCTGGCCACCAGGAGGCCACCGATCATGGGGCCGATGGTGCCGCCGATGCGTCCCAGGCCATAGGCCCAGGTGGCGCCGGTACCCCGGAAGGAGGCGGGATAGGACTGGGTGACGTAGGATCCCAGAGTGCCGGAGCAGCCGTGCTGGCAGGCGCCGGTCAGGAACAGGACGATGGTGAGCAGGTAGGGGTTGCTGACGAATCCGAGGATGGAGATGAGGACGGCGAGGATCACCCAGCAGACCTGGAGGGTTCGCTTGCCGCCGAAGCGGTCCTGGAGCCAGCCGAAGAGGGGGATACCCAGGATGAAGCCCAGATTCCAGGTCATGGTGAAGAAGAGGCCCCCGCGGATGCTGAAGCCCTTCATGATCATGAGCTTGGGCAGCCAGATGAGGACTCCATAGATGAAGATGTAGCTGCTGAGGAACATCAGCCAGAAGAGGATGGTGTTCCGGGCGAAACCATCCTTGAAGAGATTGGCGACGCTCCCCTTGCCTGGATCCTTCTTGGTAAGCACATAGTCGTCATCCCTTTGGGGGGTGAAGGCAGGGTCCATCTGCTGGAGCGTTCTGCCCAGCTGGGCGCTGCGTCCTGTGCGTTTGAGGAAGGCAAGGGACTCGGGCAGGAAACTCTGGGCGACCAGGAGGAGGATGCCCAAAGCCGAGACATAGAACATGGACCTCCAGCCGTAGGGACCGATGAGGGCGATGCCGATGATGGCGGCGATGACGGTCCCGATGGCCATGCCCGAGGTGGACCACACCGTGACGCGGCTCCGGATCTCCTTGGGGGAGAACTCGGAGGCGATCACGCCAGCCAGGGGGAAGACCCCGGCCAGGGCGAATCCCGCCAGGAAGCGCAGCACAGCGAAGGAGGTGAAGCTGTGGACGAAGCCGCAGGCCACCGTGAGAACCACATAGGTGGCCGTGCCGGCCATGATGGCCCGCTTTTTCCCGATGGCATCAGCCAGCGGACCGAAGGCCAGGGAGCCGAAGATCATGCCGAACATCCCCCAGCTGGCCAGCAATCCGACATGGGCCGGCTGGAGCTGCCAATCCTTCATGAGGCTGGGGATGATGAGGCCAAAGATATTGACATCAAAGCCATCACAGATAGTGGTGGCCATACAGATTGCAAGAACGGTCCTGAAAAAGCCATTGAATTTTGCGTTATCTACAATGCCTGTGACATCAATATGCCGCATGTCGCTCTCCAGTGGTATAGGGCATTCTTGGGGCACTGCTTTCATGCTTGGCGAGATCGCCCATGCATCAGACGCTTGGGGGTGAGTTGCATGAGTGGGGCATTTAATCCTCGATTGTCATGCGTGGTTGTTTTAATAAATGACATGCTGTCTGTTGTGTTGTGTATAAAAATTAGATGTTCAAAAATGAACATAAAAATCAAGACCATGGAAGATGGCAGCACTGCTTCCTGCCCCCGGCTTTGACGCGTGGGTGTAGGTGCTGTCGATTCCTGCTGGGGTCTGGGGAATGCCAGGGGAGGGCGCTTCTGAGTGCCATGGCCGGGAACTTCCGACCTGGAAGGCGCGTCGCGGAGGGGCGCGCAGTACTGCCTTGCGGAGCTTGTGTACCGAAGATACCCAGCTTTGGGTTTCGGCGTAAATAAAAAAATCCATTCTACGGGCATGTTGGCCCACTAGGCGGGCTTTTTGGAGAGGCGCGGTAGAGCTGTGGACATGGCAAACCCTCCGGCATCGCAATGCCGGAGGCCTTGAATGACGATGGTCAGCCTACTTCAGCGGACCTGCTGGACCTGTCTCAGCACGATGTCGGTCAGCCGCTGCTCACACTCCCGGAATCGCTCGGTGGGCATGGGAATGCTGATGGTGGCGATCTCCTTGCCCAGCCCCTTGAGGGGGACGGCGATGGCGCTGGTGCCAGGCTGGTGCTCCTCGAAGTCCAGGGCCACTCCGGTGTGGCGGATCCTGGAGAGGTCCGCCTCCAGGGCCTCCCAGGTCAGGGGGGTGCCCGGGGTGCAGGGGCTCAGGACGAGCTGGGGGCGGAGGGTTTCCAGGTCTTCAGGGGGCAGCATCGCCAGCAGAGCCTTGCCGCAAGCGGTGGCATGGAGGGGCAGGGAGGTGCCCAGGGTCGTGAGGGTGGCCAGGGGGTGGGATCCCCGGACCAGGTCCACCACCACGGCCTTGCCATGGGCCAGGACGCAGAGATAGACACTCTCTTCGGTGGCGTTGGCCAGCTGCATCAGGATGGGCCTGGCCATCTGGGTGATGTCGAAGGGGCGGACATTGGCCGCCAGAAGGGTGAGGGTCGGGCCCAGTCGGTAGAGACCGGTGGTGGGCGAGGCCATGACGATGTTCTGCTCCTCGAGGGTCGCCAGAATCCGCTGGATGGTGGATCGGGCGAGCTTGGTGTAGGTGCAGAGCTCCCGGAGGGTAAGGCCATCGGGATGGCTGTTGATGGCCATGAGAATGTCGTACGAGCGTGAGAGCACCCGGGTCTTGTCGATGTTCTTCTCGGTGGCGCCCAGGGGGCCTGCTTTGAGCTTCATGTTTGACTCTATTGAACCTATAAATTGTGCCCGCTTCCCGGGGGTACCGGTAGCCTGTTCCTCTGTCTGTCCGGAGCTCCACGCATGGCCGCCATCACCCCTGAAGTCCTCACCTGCCTCATCCAGGAGGCCCGCCAGTCCCCTAGGCTCCGCAGGAACCTCAACCTCCATCAGGGCAATGAGGCTCGGTGTCACCGTCTTCTGAACGCCGTCGAGCCCGGGAGCTACATCCGTCCCCACCGGCACCTCGACCCCGAGAAGGGGGAGTCCGTTGCCCTGGTGGCTGGGCGACTCGGCGTGCTGATCTTTGATGAGACGGGCGGGGTGTCGGAGCTGATTCCCATGGACAGGGCGGGGGGCAGCCTGGTGGTGGACCTTGTGCCGGGTACCTACCATGCCATGGTGGCGCTTGAGCCCGGATCCGTCTTTTTCGAAGCCAAGGCAGGCCCGTACCTCCCCCTGGGTGCCGACGAGATCGCTCCCTGGGCGCCGGCGGAAGGGACTCCCGAAGCTGCCGTCTACCTGGAGGGGATGGTGGCCCGCTTCAGGTGAGGACCAGGGCGCAGACCGGCAGGGTGAAGAGGGAGATCAGAGTCGAGGTGAAGACGAGCTTGGAGGCGAAGGCCGGGTCCTTGTCGTACTTCTGGGCAAGCATGGCTGTGCTGGTGCCAGCGGGCATGGCGGCCAGGATGACCAGCACCCCCATGGCCAGAGATTCGATCCTGAGGATCCGCAGGACGGCATAGAGCGCCGCCGGTATGAGGATCAACCTGATGCTGGCGTAGTAAAGGCTGCCCCGGTCGAAGACCTTCCGGATGTCCACCTCGCTCAGGATCGCCCCGATGACGATCATGGAGAGGGCCGTGCAGCAGTCGCTGAGGGTCTTGATGGTGCCCTGCAAGGCCTGGGGCAGGTGGACTTGGAAGATCATCATCAGGAAGCCCAGGACCACAGCCACGATGCAGGGGTGGGTCACCACCGAGCGGATAGCCGCCTGGCGGGTGGTCCGGGTGTACATGGACAACCCCATGGACCACATGAAGCAGCGGATGGGCAGCAGGGCTACAGAGGCGTAGAGGAGGCCCCTGGGGCCGAAGATGGCAGCCGAGAGGGGCAGGCCCATGAAGCCGGCATTGGAGCAGATGGTGCCGTATTTCAGGCTTATCTGCTGGCCCGGCTCAAAGCGGCGGTAGAGGAAGAGGTTGAGGAGGACATAGACCCCCTGAAGCAGGAAGCCGATCACCAGGAGCAGGGCTGTGGCCCTGAAAATGCCTGGTCCCAGGTCCATGTGGAAAGACTGGATGATGTTCGCGGGGAGCACCACGTAGATGACCAGGTCCGTGAGGTGGCGCCTGGAGACATCCGTGATCATGCCTGTCCGGAAGAGGATGAAGCCGGTGAGGATGAGGAGGAAGAGCTGGATCTGGAGATGCAGGATGGCCATGGGGGGTCCGGTGGAGAGCGGGACAGATGGGGCGGCGCCTCACAGGGGCCGCTTCCAGTTTGACAGATGCCTGTGGGCTCTTTCCTGGGGATATGCTCAAACAAAATGCATGCCTCTTGTCGTGCCAATGGGTCGTATGGATGATCGGTTGGGCTGGATGGCTGTCTGATAGGTCCCAGTGATCAATGGGGGTGTGAAAAAGTATTGGAACTCCCCGATTGCGGGCGCAAGTATATGGGCGTCGTCCCCTCTCATAAAAAAGCGTGCATAAGCGCTTGTCTATATCATTAAAGCACAACGCTTAAGAATGATTTTGCTTCTACGCCCCTGAGCTTGGCGGGGGCTGTATGTCCATTTGCCTGGGATAAGTTTTAAAAATTTTAATTTATAAACCAGGGTGCCGTTGGCGCTCCGGGGTCCCTCTGTCCTGTTCTCTCACCCCTCAACCCTCATAAGGAGGCAGCACACCATGAGAAGACCCAACCCAAACATCGCAGCCCAGATGGGACTGCTCCTCAGCGCGGTGGGCCTGGCGGTCGGCTGCGGTGGAAGCAGCGGCACCACCACCAAGGATCCCTGTGCTTCCCTGACGGGGTTGACCATCCCGGCCTCCGAGATCGGCCTGGCCACCAAGGGGGCCAAGGTGACCGCGGCCACTCTGGTCAAGGCGGCCGATGCCACCAGCGGCGTGGAATACTGCAAGGTGGTGGGCGAGATCTATCCCTACACCACCTCGGAGGATGTGACCGACCTCACGGACGGGACGACGGTCACGACCATCACAACCCCCAACATCAACTTCCAAGTGGATATCCCCACCGACTGGAACTACAGGACCCTGCAGGTGGGCGGGGGAGGTTTCGACGGAACCATTCCCTCCCTGGATACGGCCACGGCCAACGGCATCACGAATCCCTTGGCCCGGGGCTATGCGACCCTGGGCAGCGACAGCGGGCATGCCGCACCTTATGCCGGCGGGAATGCCAACATGATGTGGAACAGCGAGGTTGTCCGCAACTTCGGCCGGGAACAGATCAAGAAGACCCACGATGTGGCTGTGGCGGTCATTGCGGCCCGCTTTGGCACCAGCCCCCGCTTCAACTACTTCATGGGAGGGTCCCAGGGGGGACACGAGGCCCTCATCGCCGCCCAGTTCTATCCGCAGGACTTCGATGGCGTGGTGGTGGGTTTCCCTGCCTATGACCTGGAGGCCATGCACCCCGGCTCCATCGACTACGCCAAGGCCCTCTACGGGGCCCACACGACTGCCCTGGGCTACAACTATCCTGTGGAGGCCGGCTACGGCTGGATCAGCCGGACCCAGATGGCCGCTGTCACTGAAGCCATCATGACGGTCTGTGATGGTCTGGACGGGGCCGAGGACGGCATGGTCAGCAATCCCGGGGATCCCACCTGCAAGAGCTACCGCGAGAGTCTCTACCTCCACACCTCGGCCAATCCCCTGCGCTGCGAAGGGGGTGAGCACAGCGTTGACCTGAGTTCGGACGAGAACGTTGCGACCTACTCGGCGGAGACCTGCCTCTCCGATGCCCAGATCGAGACCCTGGCCCACATCACCTCCCGCTACGACTTCGCCCCTGGCATCACCCTCGAAGGCGGCACGGCGAGCTATGGCAAGTGGCCCATGCTGGACGGCATCTGGTTCGCGAAGGATGCCACCAAGGACAGCAGCCAGGAGGACTTCGGCTCCGCCCCCTTCACCGTGGATGCCTTCCAGGCCTCCTTCCCGGTCACGGACCAGCTGAACATGCTGACCCGCCACACCTGGACGGCTGCCGATGCCATCATTGGCTTCGACATCAACGACTACGTCGATCGGGTCATGGAGGTCTCCAGCTACGTCGATACCTCCAGCGTGGATTACTCGGCCTTCCGGGGCCGGGGCGGCAAGATGATCCACTATCACGGTTCATCCGATGTCTCGATCACGCCCTACAATTCCATCGATCTCTTCCTGCGCATGAGCGGGCAGTTCGTGGGCAACACCCAGTACCTCGGCGACAGTGCCTTCTGGGCTGCGAGTCCGAACAGCGCCCAGGTGGACGCCTATGGCAGCGATGCCACGGTCAATGCCAGTGTCGCCCAGAACAGCGATGCGGCCGTCTCCGGCGGTATTGTGGACGACTTCTACTCCTTCTATCTGATCCCGGGGCTGGGCCACGGCCACGGCTACTTCCAGGCCTCTGTAGACTGGCTCACCGCCCTGGAGAACTGGCGGGAGATGGACATCGCCCCCCGGAACAACCTGGTGGCCACGGACACCAGCTCTGCCCACACCAGTCTGGGCACCCGTCCGGTCTGCGTCTTCCCCTACTACCCGAAGTACACCGGGGCTGTGGATGGAGACATCACCGACGCCGCCAACTACACCTGCACCAAGCTGGATGCCTACAGCAACCTGAAGTGAGAGGAAGGGGGCGGGAATCCTTCGGGGCACCCGCCCCCCCTGCTTTTCGCTGCACCCGAAGAGGCACTGCACACCATGAATCGACGTCCTATCTCTCATCTCCTTGGGGTCGCCCTGGCAGTCCTGTCCGCCTGGCCCTCCATGGCCCAGGGGGTGAGTGCCCCCCAGCCCCCCACCTTCGGCTCCGGTCCAGTGGAGGTCAGGGTCTATACCGACTACTTCTGCAACCCCTGCCGGGGAGAGGAGGCCGCCCTGATGCCCCTCCTGGTCAAGCTGGTGGAGCGTCGTGCTGTCCGGGTGACTTTTGTGGACTACCCCGGGCATCCCGCCTCCACCCTCTATGCGGTGTACTTCCTCCAGGGCCTTCGGGCGACGGGAGGCGGGGACATCCATGTGGCCGAGAACCTGCGGACTGCGCTCTACGAAGCAGCCGAGGCCGAGATTCATGACCGGACGGGGCTGGACCGCTATCTCAGAGGGAAGGGCATTCCCCTGCAGGCCCTGGACTACCGTCCGGCCTTCGCCTCGTATCAGAAGATGATCATGGAAGACAAGATCCTCCAGACCCCGAGTTGCACCATCATCGATGCCAAGGGGCGACAGACCCTCTCAGGCAGGACTCACATCCTTGCCGCTCTCCAGGCGATTCCGGGAGGGGCCTGATCAGGGGATGGGGATCGGCAGGTCATAGGTTGGGAGGAAAGCGCCCTGGAATCCGAAGTGGAAGACCAGGGCGCCTGCGCACAGGGCGCCGAGGAGCAGCCCGTACCGCCTCCACTGGGCGTTGAGGCCGAAGAGGATGACCACCACGGCCGCGTAGGAGAGGCAGAAGGGGCAGTAGCGCCCCTGCCGGATCTGGAAGGCCACCAGGAGGACTTCACCTCCCAGGGCTGCGGCCAGAGCGAGGGCTGCCAGGAGCCGTTTCCGCAGCAGGATCAGGCCTCCCAGGACGACCATGAAGAGCACCCCGAGAGGCTTGAGGTCCACACCGAAGAGGGTCCCCTTGAAGTAGCGGCACTCTCCACTGCAGAAGGCATAGAGGGCCATGATGCCGATGGCGGCCAGGCAGAGCGCCAAGCTGATCCAGGTCCGGGCAGTGGGCCGGGGCACGGTACCTCCTCTGAGTCTCTGTGCAGACTACCGCACTTCGCCCCTGGGAAGCCCGGGGTGGACGGGAGGGTCAGTCTCGGGTATGATAGGAACATACCCAGCCATTCGTGAATTTGCGGATCCATGTCCCGGCTCTCCCAGCCCGGAGTGGGTGTCCTCATTGGAGTTTTCCTTGTCCATTCCGTCCCTGAAGCTCTGCCTGCTCCTTCCCCTGGGGCTGGTGTTGTCGGCTGCTCCGGCCCGGCACCACAAGGCGGTCGCCCATCGGCATACCGTCTCCGCCCATGTTCGGACCCTGGCCCATCAGGCTCCCAAGGCCAAGCCGGCGGCCACCGAAGCCCTCCTCCCCACCCTCCCGGCTCCTGTCGGGGGGGAAATGGCCCACCTGGAGGAACTCCTCCCGGTGACCCCCGGGGAGCTTCGTCCCGTAGCCATTCCCGAGAAGACTTCCTCTGCAATCTCCACCGGGGAGCTGAGTCCCCTCCTCGACCGGGCCCTGTCGTGCTTGGGAACCCCCTATCGCAGCGGGGGCACCTCCACCCAGGGCTTCGACTGCTCCGGCTTTGTCCGCTACGTCTTCGCGCCCTATGGCGTGAACCTGGAACATAGCTCCGCCGCCCAGGCCACCGAGGGCCTTCCGGCTTCCCTGGATGACCTGCAGCCCGGCGACCTCCTCTACTTCAACCACACCGGGGGGCGGCGCGGAAGGATCAGCCATGTGGGCATCTACCTTGGCGAGGGACGCTTCATCCACGCCGCCTCCGGCTTCGGTCGGGGTCGTGGCCAGGTGCGCATTGCGAAGCTCAGCGAGGACTACTTTGCCAAGCGGGTTGTCGGGGCCCGCCGCTTCATCCTGTCCGGTGATCAGCTGGCCAGTGCCCGCCTCAAGTCGCGGAGGGCTGAGTCCGTCCTGCGCTGAAGCAACTCCTGAAGAACCAAGGGGGGGCGGATCGTCGGATCCGCCCCCCCTTGGTTTAGGCGCTGGCTCAGGCGAGGGTGCCGGACTCCCGCATGAGCCGGTTCCAGGTGGCGTCCACCTGGGCCTGGGCCTCCTCCAGGAGTGCCTCGCTGCCGGGCTGGAAGAGGTGCTTGAAGCGGCCCTGGGGCTTCATGAAGTCGGCGAGGGGCTTCTTCTCCCTGGGCGTGTGGGTGATGCGGGTCTCGCCGTTCTCGATCTCAAAGAGTGGCCAGTAGCAGGTATCCACCGCCAATCGAGAGAGCTGGATGGCGTCGTCCATCCCTGTTCTCCACCCGCGGTTGCAGGGGGCCAGGATGTTGATGAACTTGGGGCCCTTGATGTCCAGGGCCTTGCGCACCTTCTTCATGAGGTCCTGCCAGTGGCTGGGGGAGGCCTGGGCGACATAGGGGATGCCGTGGGCGGCCATGATGCGGGCCAGGTCCTTGCGGGGCTGCTGCTTGCCGGGGTTCTGGCTCCCCACCGGGCAGGTGGTGGTGTCGGCGCCGTAGGGGGTGGCCGAGGAGCGCTGGATGCCGGTGTTCATGTAGGCGCCGTTGTCGTAGCAGATGTAGAGCAGGTCGTGGCCGCGCTCCATGGCCCCCGAGAGGCTCTGGAGGCCGATGTCGGCGGTGCCGCCGTCGCCGCCGAAGGCGACGAAGCGGATGTCCTGGTCGATGCGTCCCTGCTTCTTCAGGGAGCGGTACATGGTCTCGGCGCCGGAGAGCATGGCGGCGGCGTTCTCGAAGGCGGTGTGGATCCAGGGCACCTGCCAGGAGGTGCCCTCCGCGATGCAGCTGGAGACCTCCAGACAGCCAGTGGCATTGCCCACAACCAGGGGATGCTGGGCGGCCATGAGGACCATCTTGACCACGATGGGGGCGCCGCAGCCGGCACACATGCGGTGGCCGGGGGAGAAGCGCTCGGGGAGGCGGGAGAGTTCCCGTAGATTCAGCGGTGTCGTCATGGTCAGCCCCTCACCCCGATGTATTCCTTGGCGGCCTTGACAGGTTCGCCCTCAGCGATCCGGACCAGTTCATCCAGGACCTGCTCGCCCTGCTCGGGCATGTAGTCGCGGCCACCCAGGCCGAAGATCTTGTTGAGGAGCACGGGCCCGCCCCGGACGGTGGAAAGGGCACCGGCGATGTCCAGGTAGAGGGGACCGAAGGAGGCCCCGAAGCTGTCGGAGCGGTCCAGGACGGCCACGGCCTTGAGGTGCTTCAGGGCACCGGCCACCTCGTCATAGGGGAAGGGACGGAAGAGGCGGGGCTTCAACAATCCGGCTCGGATGCCCTTGGCGCGGTAGCGGTCCACGAGGTCCTTGGTGGTCCCGGCGGCGGAGCTCATCACCACGATGGCCACCTCCGCATCTTCCAGGCAGTAGCTTTCGAAGAGGTCATAGCGACGCCCTGAGATCTTCTCGAAGTCGGCGGCGACTTGTCGCACCACCCCGGGGACCTTGGCCATGATGACCTCATGGGCCTTGCGGTACTCCATGTAGAGGTCCGAGAGGGCGAGCTGGCCGTAGCTGACGGGCTTCTCCACATCCAGGAGGGGGTTGCTCGCCTCGTAGGCGCCGACGAAGGAGGTGGCAGCCCTTTCGTCCACCCACTGGATGTTGGCGATGGAGTGGCTGGTGATGAAGCCGTCCTGGCAGACCATGGCTGGCATGCGGATTTCGGGGTGCTCGGCGACCTTGAAGGCCATGAGCATGTTGTCGAAGGCCTCCTGGCCGGTCTCGGAGTAGAACTGGATCCAGCCGCAGTCACGGGCGCCCATGCTGTCGGAGTGGTCGCAGCCGATGTTCACGGGGGCGGAGAGGGCGCGGTTGCAGACGGCCATGACGATGGGGAGACGCTGGCCGGAGGCGATGAGGAGCATCTCCCACATGAGGGCGAGGCCCTGGGAGGAGGTGGCAGTGGCCACCCGGCCTCCCGCAGCGGCGGCGCCGATGCAGGCGCTCATGGCGCTGTGCTCGCTCTCCGCCAGCAGGACCTCGGTCTCCACCTTGCCGTTGGCGGCAAAGGAAGTGAAGCGCTGCATGATCTCGGTGGCGGGGGTGATGGGGTAGGCGGCGCAGGCATCGACCTTCGCCAGGCGCATGGCGTTGGCAATGGCCTCATTGCCCGTAGCGGCATGCATCTTGGACATCACTGCACCCCTTCCTTCATGACAATGGCCTTCTGCCCCTTCTTGCCGGGGCACTCCAGGGCGCAGATCCCGCAGCCCTTGCAGTAGTCGTAGTCGAAGTCACCGCGCTTGCCGTCCGCGGTCTTCACGGACATGTCGGGACAGTAGAGCCAGCAGAGCATGCACTGGCAGCAGTTCTCCTCGATCCACACGGGATGGTAGGAGCGCCAGGAGCCGGTCTTGACGTTGCGGGAGCTGCCGGGTTCGGTGACCACCGCGCCCGGGTTGAGTTCCTGCCAGTTCTTCACAGTTCCACCCCTTCCTCATATCCACGACGGGTCGCTTCCAGGTTCCCCTGGGTCACCTTCTCACTGAACTTCTTCCCGAAGTTCTGCCTGATGTCCTCCAGGGCCGCCTCGAGGCTGAGCATGCCCGAGACCTTGGTTACGGTGCCGATGAGCGGAGCGTTGGGCATGGGGCGTCCCAGGGTCTCAATGGAGATGTGGGAGGCATTCACCGCCACCACCCGCTGCCCGGCCTTGGCACCGATGCGCTGGCGCAGGTCACCGCAGTGCTCCGGGGCGCAGTTGACGATGAAAGCGCTCTGCTCGTGGGTGCCTTCGGTGATGTCCACGCAGTCCAGGAGGGTCTCGTCCACCACCACCACGATGTCCGGCCGGAGTACAGGGTAGTGTCCCCGCAGGGGGCGGGCATTCACCCGGTTGTAGGCCTTCACCGGTGCTCCGGCCCGCTCGGGGCCGTACTCGGGGAAGGCCTGGACGTAGTGCCCGTCACCGAGACAGGCTTCGGCGAAGACCTTGCAGGCCGTCACCGTGCCCTGGCCACCTCGGCCGTGCCAGCGGATCTCGATCGCCTCTGCCACGTTTCCTCCTGGAATAGTTGAAAAATGAAATAAAAGGGGTGTGCGAAAGGGTGCACCCCGAGCAGGACCCGGAGGTCCCTCCCGAGGTGCAGAGGGTGGCTAGAAGGACACGGCCTTCGCCCGGGCGGCCTGCCGCCTGAACTTCTCCAGCCAGTCCCTGCCGTTGAGGCCTTCGGCCAGGGCCACGGTGATGTGCTGGGCCTCGAAGCCCATGCCGCGGTTGCGGCTGAGGCCGGTGAGGCAGGAGGGGCAGTTGGTGAGGATCTTTTTCACCCCGTGCTCGTGGGCGGCTTCCTCCAGCGCCTCCCGCTTCCGGTGCAGCATGGCATCGGTGATGTCGGGTCGGGAGATGGAGAGGGTACCGGCCTCGGAGCAGCAGTTGGCGACCTGGTGGACCTGACCGAAGCCCCCTGACTTGCCCAGGACCTGAAGGGCCTTGGCCTCCAGGGAATCGTGGCAGGGAGGGTGGTAGAGCCAGTCCCCGCTGCCCTGCAGTCGGAGCCCGTGATCCACCGCGAACTTCGCCACATCCTGGACCTTGCCTCCGAAGAGGCCGCCGGCCTCCATGGTCTCCAGGCCCTCCTTGCAGGTGCCGCAGGTCACCACGCAGGCTTCGAAGGCCAGGTGGCAGAACATGTCGCGGATCTGGGAGAGGATGATGGTGTCGCGCAGCACGATGCGACTGTGCATGGCGGTCTTGGCGTTCACATGGGCCGGGAAGCCGCAGCAGAGGAAGGGGGGCGGCAGGATGACCCGGGTGCCGGTCTCCAGGAGGACATGGATGGCCGCCATGGAGACTTCCGAGAAGAGGCGCTCGGAGCCGCAGCCGGGGAAATAGACCACATTCGACTTGGCCTCGCCCTCGGGCTCGAAGACCAGCACCTGGTCCGCGGCGCACTCGGGCAGCACATCCCGCAGGGTCCGGTCCGAGACCGGGCCAGTACTGGAGCGCAGCATCCTGAGGGGGTAGAGGGCAGGGGGCTCGGGCTTGGCGGAGACCATGGGGCCCGCCACCCGGTGGCCGATGCGCTGGGCCATGCCGCCGAGCTTCACGAAGGAGGCCCGGAAGAGCTTGTTGAAGGTGGGATTCCGGGAGTCCAGGTACTTCAGGGTCAGCCTGGTGGTGAGGGGGGAGTGCTTGTAGCCCCAGCTGGTGAGGATCTCCCGCTCCAGGACCGAGACGGCTCCGGTGTCGATCTCCACGGGGCAGGGCTTGAGGCACTTGTGGCAGATGGTGCAGTGATCGGCGATCTCCTCCAGCCAGCGGAGGAGCTCGAAGCGGGTGCTGCGCTCGCGCTGTGCCTCGAAGAGGAGGGCTTCGATGAGGGAGCCGATGGCGAGGTTCTTGTTCCGGGGGTGGTAGAAGAGGCTTCGGGCCGGGTGGAAGACGCAGCAGTCGGGCTTGCACTTCCCGCAGCGGACGCAGTGGGCGATCTTCCTGGCCAGTTCCTCCAACTGTCCGTGCTGGAGGATGCGGGCCTCCAACTCCATGAGGTTGAAGGAGGGGGTGAAGATGTGCTCCAGGATCGTGTGGTCTTCCAGCTTGCCCGGGTTCATGAGCCCCCCGGGATCCACCTCTTTGCGGTAGGTGCGGAGCTCGCCCACGCGCTGGGGGTCGAAGTACTTCAACTTGGTTACGCCGATGCCGTGTTCACCGGACACCACGCCGCCCAGCTCCACGACCTTCTCCATGACCCGGTCCACGACCAGATCGGCGCGGATGAGCATGGGGCGGTCGTTGGAGAGGACGGGGATGTTGACATGGACATTGCCATCGCCGGCGTGCATGTGGGTGGCGATGACGATGCGGCGGTGGCGGACCTCGCCGTGGATGCGCTCCAGGCTCTCGAGGACTTCCGGGTAGCCCTGCATGAGCTCCGCCAGGTCGTGGCGCAGCTTTGTGGGTACGGTCTGTTCCTGGAGGTGGGCGTCCCCTGCGCTCTGGAGGGCCAGGCGGGCGGCGGCACAGAGGGACTTGGCCGAGGGGACCTTCAGGGCCAGGGCCTCGGCCTCATCGCCGTTCTTCAGCTCCACCATGTAGTCCTGGACCCGCTCGATGAAGCGGAGCTGGGTGTGCCGCTCCTCCTCGACATTGAGCCGCTCGATGAAGTGGGCGAACTCAGCCAGGGTCTCCAGGGGGATGACAATGTCTTCGTTGAGCTTGAAGGCGTTGGTGCGCTTGGCGATGGCTCCGAGTTTCTTGCGGTCCAGCCAGAACTTCTTGGACTCGGCGCTGTCCCGGGCCCCGAAGGCGATGGTGTTGGGATAGCCCTCCAGGATGCTGTGGATGCGCTGGGCGCCCCTAGCGGCCTCCTCGGGGGTGTGTCCGGCCACATCGATCACCAGGACGGCCTTGGGGGTCTCGGCCCGGGCGGCCTTGACCTTGTAGTCGATGGCACGGACATACTCATCGTCCCAGTGCTCCAGGGCGAGAAGGGTCTCGTGGTCCACTTGGTCGAAGGGGAAGGCCTTGGAGATGTCGACGATGACGCGGCTGGCCTCGTCCATGTTGGGACCGAAGAACTCGATGCAGAGGGTCTTCTTGGCCTCGTACTCGGGGTAGAGGATGAACTCGGCGGAAGTGATGACGCCGTCGGTACCCTCCTTCTGGAGGCCGGGGACGCCACCAAGAGCCTTGTTGGTGATGTCCTTCCAGAGTCCCTGCTTGCGGATCTCGGTGCCCTTCAGGGCGACGGTCTTCACGACGAGGCCCTTTTCGTCCGTCACTTCCCAGGTGACGGTGTCCTGGGGCAGGATCTTGCGGAGCTGGTGGTCCGTGCGACGTACGGTCCACTGGTGCCCGCCGGGCATGGCCATGCGCCAAGCCAGGAGATTGTCGATGCAGGTGCCCCAGCGCACGGCCAGCTTGCCGCCGGCGTTCTCGGCGATGTTGCCGCCAATGGTGGAGGCCCACTCACTGGTGGGATCCGTGGCGAAGACCAGACCCTTCTCCGCGGCCACCTCCATGGCCTTTTCGGTGATGACCCCCGACTCGACCCAGAGGGTGCTGGCCTTGAGGGTGCTGCCGTCAGCCAGGGTGAAGTCGCGCTCCCGGATGCCCAGGACATGGTTGAGCTTCTCGGTGTTGATGACCACGCAGTCGGGGCGCAGAGGGATCGCGCCACCGGTGAGGCCCGTGCCGCCGCCCCGGGGGATGGCCTTGAGGCCAAGGCCCTCAATCGCCAGCAGAAGGGGGGCCACCTGGCTCTCCTGGTCGGGCATGACCACCGCGACCGGGAGGTGGAGGCGCCAATCCGTCGCGTCCGTGGCATGGGAGACCAGGGCGAAGGGATCCACCAGGACATTGGCGGCGCCCACCACCGCACCCAGTTCGGACTTCATGCGCCGGCGGAGAGCGGGTGTGCCATCCACTTCGGCTTTGAAGGCCCGGATGAGCTTGCGCACGGCATCAAGGACCTGGGCAACCAGGGGCTCACCGTTGGCATTGGCCTGAATGGCATCCAGGTTCTGCATGGCCTTGCCGAAGAAGCGCTCCTGGCGGCTGGCGGAATCCAGCAGTTCCTGGAAGAGGAAGGGGTTGCGGCGATGGATGAGGATCTCCCCGAAGATCCGCGCCAGCAGCCGGGCAGAGCGCCCGGTGACCCGTCGGCTCCGGAGGGCCTCCAGGGACTCGACGATCTCGGTCCCCAGGAGCATGGAAACGGCCTGGTGGTCTTCGGCTGACGTGTAGTTGAAGGGGATCTCTCGGGTCATCGCGTCTCTGGGCTCGGAATCAAAGGGGGCGAATGCGGGCGGCGATCTGGCTGCCCATATCAGCGGTCTTCTGGATGGGATGCTGGGTACCGCCCGCAGCGAGGTCACCGGTGAGGAAACCCTCGGCCAGCGTCTCGGCGATGGCGCGCTCGATGGCCTGGGCTGCGGCCTCCTGCTTGAGGCTGTAGCGGAGCATGAGGGCGGCGCTCAGGATCTGGGCCACGGGGTTGGCGATGCCCTTGCCCGCGATGTCCGGGGCGGAGCCGCCCGCGGGTTCATAGAGGCCGAAGCCGCTCTCGTTCAGACTGGCTGAGGGCAGCATGCCCATGGAACCGGTGATCATGGCGCACTCGTCGGAGAGGATGTCGCCGAAGATGTTGGAGCAGAGCATCACATCGAACTGGGCGGGATCCTTCACCAGCTGCATGGTGGCGTTGTCGATGTAGATGTGGCTGAGTTCCACATCGGGATAGTCCTTGGCGATCTCGGAGACCACCTGGCGCCAGAGGATGGAGCTCTGGAGCACGTTGGCCTTGTCCACGGAGGTCACCTTCTTCCGGCGCAGGCGGGCGCTCTCGAAGGCGATGCGGGCGATCCGCTCGATCTCATAGCGGTGGTAGACCTCGGTATCGAAGGCCCGCTCGTTCGCCCCTTCGCCCTCGCGTCCCTTGGGCTGGCCGAAGTAGATGCCGCCGGTCAGCTCACGGACGCAGACAATATCGAAACCGCGCTGGGAGATGTCAGCCCGAAGGGGACTGAGGTGGTTCAGTCCGGCATGGATCTGGGCAGGGCGCAGGTTGCAGAAGAGCTTGAAGTGGGCCCGAAGGGGCAGGAGGGCACCGCGCTCGGGCTGCTGGTTGGGGGGCAGGTGCTCCCACTTGGGGCCGCCTACAGAGCCGAAGAGGACCGCATCGGAGGTCTCACAGGCCTTGACGGTGCTCTCCGGGAGGGGGCAGCCGTGCTTGTCGATGGCCGCTCCGCCCACATCGTGCCAGGAGTAATCGAGCTTGAAGCCAAAGGCCTCCTGGACCTTGGCCAGAACCTTGATGGCCTCATTCATCACCTCGGGGCCGATGCCGTCCCCGGGCAGTACCGCGATCTTATAGGTGCTGCTCATGTTCAGATGGTCTCCATGCGGGTCTTCTGGAAGCGTTCCTTGTGCTCGGCCACCTGCCGGGCACGATGGATGTGGTTGATGACATGGACCAGGGCCTGGGCGGAGGCTTCGACGATGTCGGTAGCCAGGCCCATGCCGTGGAACTTGCGGCCTTCGTAATCGGCGGTGATGTCCACCTGGCCCAGGGCATCCGTTCCCTCGGTCTTGCTCTTCAGTTCGTACTGGTCGATGTTGATGTCGAAGCCCACGATGCGGTTGATGCAGCGGTAGACCGCATCCACCGGGCCGTTGCCCGTGGCGGCCTCGGCCACGGCGGTCTCACCGGACTTGAGGCGCACGGTGGCGGTGGCCATGATCCCGGCTACGGTCTGGACGCTGAGGTATTCCAGCTTGAAGTGCTCAGGCTCATCGTGGAGCTGGTTGTAGAAGAGCAGGGCCTCCAGATCGTAGTCATGGACCTGGCCCTTCTTGTCGGCGAGCTTGAGGAAGCTCGTGTAGAGCTGGTCGAGGTCATAGCTGCCCTCGGGGTAGCCCATGACCTCCATGTGGTGCTTGATGACATGGCGCCCGGAGCGGGAGGTCAGGTTCAGCACGTTCTGGGCGAGGCCGATGCTCTCGGGGGTGATGATCTCGTAGGTGTTCTTGGACTTCAGCACACCATCCTGGTGGATGCCGGAGGAGTGGCTGAAGGCATTGGATCCCACGATGGCCTTGTTGGGCTGGATGGGCATGTTGCAGAGGCGGCTCACCAGCTGGCTGGTGCGGTGGATCTCCTGGTGGCGGATCCCGGTCTGGAGGCCCCCCAGGAGGGCCTGACGGGTCTTGATGATCATGGCCACTTCCTCAAGGGAGCAGTTGCCCGCCCGCTCACCCAGGCCGTTCATGGTGCACTCGATCTGGCGCGCGCCCTGCTGGATCGCGGCAATGGAGTTGGCCACCGAGAGGCCCAGGTCGTCATGGCAGTGCACGGAGATGACGGCCTTGTGGATGTTGGGAACCCGCTCGAAGAGGGTCTTGATGATGCCGCCGAACTCGCTGGGCAGGGTGTAGCCCACGGTGTCGGGGATGTTCACCGTGGTGGCACCGGCCTCGATGACCCCCTCCACCATGCGGCAGAGGTGGTCGATGGGGGTACGGCCCGCGTCCTCACAGGAGAACTCGACATCATCGGTATAGCGGCGGGCGAGCTTCACTGCCTGCACGCCCATCTCCAGCACATCCTCGAAACCCTTGCGGAGCTTGCTCTCCACATGGATGGTCGAGGTGGAGATGAAGGTGTGAATGCGGAACTGGCTGGCGACCTTGAGGGCTTCGCCGGCGGCTTCAATGTCCTTCTCCATGGCCCGGGAGAGGGCGCAGACGCGGCTGTCCCGGATCTGCCTGGCAATGGCCTGGACCGACTGGAAATCCCCGGGGGAGGACACTGGGAAGCCCGCCTCGATGACATCGACGCCGAGCTTCTCGAGGGCGAGGGCGATCTGCAGCTTTTCCTTGACCGTCAGGCTGGCGGCGAGGGCCTGCTCCCCATCCCGGAGCGTGGTGTCGAATAGGATCACTCTGTCGGACATGCACTAGCCTCTTGCTGAGTCTTCAGAAAGGAACGGAGGAGGGGCCGGAGCCCCTCCTGACACTATCAGGGCAGGTAGGTGGTGCCCATCAGATAGCGGTCACATTCCCGCGCCGCAGCCCGGCCCTCGTTGATGGCCCAGACCACCAGGCTCTGGCCGCGCCGCATGTCACCCGCGGCGAAGACGCCGGTGACACTGGTGGCGAACTTGCCGTATTCGGCCTTGGCGTTGCTGCGGGCGTCACGCTCCACGCCGAGCTGCTCGAGGAGCTGGTCTTCGGGTCCGAGGAAGCCCATGGCCAGGAGCACGAGCTGGGCAGGGTAGACCTTCTCGGAGCCAGGAACTTCCCTGGGCATCATGCGGCCCTGCTCATCCTTGACCCACTCGACCTGGATGGTGTGGACTTCCTTCAGGTGGCCGTTCCCATCACCGACGAAGCGCTTGGCCGAGACCTGGTAGACCCGGGGATCGTGTCCGTTGAGGGCCTGGAACTCCTCCTGGCCGTAGTCCTGTTTGAAGACCACGGGCCACTCGGGCCAGGGGTTGCTCTCGGCGCGGGTCTCGGGGGGACGGTTCATGATTTCGAGCTGGACGACGCTGCGGCAGCCCTGGCGCAGGGAGGTACCCACGCAGTCGGTGCCGGTGTCACCGCCACCGATGACCAGGACATCCTTGCCCTGGGCGGAAATGGCAGAGCCCTCGCCCTCGTTGAGGAGGTTGGCGGTGTTGGCGGTGAGGAACTCCATGGCGAAGTGGACGCCCTTGAGCTGGCGGCCCTCAATGGGGAGATCGCGGGGCTTGGTGGCGCCGCCCGCCAGGACGACGGCGTCGAACTCCTTCATGAGGCGGTCGGCGGGGAAGTCCTTGCCGACCTCGGTGCCGGTGACGAACTTGATGCGCTCGGAGGCCATCAGGTCCACCCGGCGCTGGACGACCTTCTTCTTGTCCAGCTTCATGTTGGGGATGCCATACATGAGGAGGCCACCCACCCGGTCAGCGCGCTCGAAGACCGTCACCAGGTGCCCGGCCTTGTTGAGCTGGGCAGCGGCGGCCAGACCGGCGGGGCCGGAGCCCACCACGGCCACCTGCTTGCCCGTGCGGTGGGCAGGGGGCTCAGGCTGGACCAGCCCTTCCTCGAAGGCGCGGTCGATGATGGAGCACTCGATGTTCTTGATGGTCACGGCGGGGTAGTGGATGCCCAGGGTGCAGGAGCCCTCGCAGGGAGCGGGGCAGACCCGGCCGGTGAACTCGGGGAAGTTGTTGGTCTTGGCTAGGCGCTCGTAGGCCTGCTTCCACATGCCGCGGTAGATGAGGTCGTTCCACTCGGGAATGAGGTTGTTGACCGGGCATCCGGCGGCCATGCCCTTGAAGAGGCCGCCGGTGTGGCAGAAGGGGATGCCGCAGTCCATGCACCGCGCACCCTGGCTGCGGAGGCCCTCCTCTGACATGTGGAGGTGGAACTCGTCCCAGTCCCGGAGCCGTTCCCTGGGGTCGCGATCCGCGGGGAGCTCGCGGTTGATTTCCATGAATCCAGAAGGCTTGCCCATCGTCTACTCCACTAGTTGCCGCTGACGCGGGTCTTGTCGTTCTTGTTCAGCTCGAAGGCGGCCATGATGGCCTCCTCACCGCTGAGGCCCTTGGCGGCGACCTCCTCGAAGGCCTCGAGCATACGCTTGTAGTCCTTGGGCATCACCTTGACGAATTTGGGCAGGGAGGCGGCCCAGTTGGCCAGGATGCGCTTTGCGACGGCACTGCCAGTGGCGGAGGCATGGTTCTCGATGAGGGATTTCAGCTCGGCTTCATCCTTGGCCGTCAGGTTTTCGAGGGCCACCATTTCCTGGTTGCAGTGGATGGGGAAGCTGCCCTTCTCGTCGAAGACGTAGGCCACGCCTCCGGACATACCGGCTGCGAAGTTGCGGCCGGTGCGGCCCAGGATCACTACGCGGCCACCGGTCATATACTCGCAGCCGTGGTCGCCCACGCCCTCGACCACCGTGGTGACACCGGAGTTGCGCACGCAGAACCGCTCGCCGGCCATCCCGCGGATGTAGGCCTCACCAGAGGTGGCGCCGTAGAAGGCCACGTTGCCGATGATGATGTTCTCCTCGGCCACGAAGGTGGCGCTCTTGGGGGGGTAGACTGCCAGCTTGCCGCCGGAGAGGCCTTTGCCGATGTAGTCGTTGGCGTCACCCTCCAGGAGCATGGTCATGCCCTTGGGGACGAAGGCGGCGAAGCTCTGGCCGGCGGAGCCCTGGAAGGTGAGGCGGATGGTGTCCTCGGGGAGCCCAGCGGCGCCGTATTTGCGGGTCACCTCACTGCCCAGGATGGTGCCCACCACCCGGTTGAGGCTGTGGATGTCGAGGGTGGCCTCGACCTTCTCGCCGCGTTCGAGGGCCGGCTCTGCCAGGCCGAGCAGGACCCGATGGTCCAGGCTCTGCTCCAGGCCATGATCCTGGGTCTGGACGCAGCGGACAGCCACATCGCTGCCCATGTCGGGCCTGTAGAGGAGTTCGGAGTAGTCGAGACCCTTGGCCTTCCAGTGATCGACGGCCTCCTTCATCTCCAGGCAGTCCGAGCGGCCGATCATCTCGTCGATGGTCCGGAAGCCGAGCTGGGCCATGTATTCGCGGACCTCCTGGGCGATGAAGGTCAGGAAATTCACGATGTATTCGGGCTTGCCCTTGAAGTTCTTGCGGAGCTCGGGGTTCTGGGTGGCGACGCCGACCTCGCAGGTGTCCAGGTGGCAGGCGCGCAGCAGCACGCAGCCCATGGTCACCAGCAGCGTGGTGGCGAAACCGTATTCCTCGGCGCCCAGGAGGGCCGCCACGACGACATCCCGGCCGGTCTTGAGCTGGCCGTCGGTCTCCACCACGATGCGGTCACGGAGCTTGTTGAGCACCAAGGTCTGGTGGGTTTCCGCGAGGCCCAGCTCCCAGGGAAGGCCGGTGTGCTTGATGCTGCTCACGGGGGAGGCGCCGGTGCCGCCATCGAAGCCGCTCACCAGGACCACGTCCGCGTGGGCCTTGGCCACACCTGCGGCGATGGTGCCCACACCGATCTCGGACACCAGCTTCACGTTGATGCGTGCGCGGCGGTTGGCGTTCTTCAGGTCATGGATCAGCTCGGCCAGATCCTCGATGGAGTAGATGTCGTGGTGGGGCGGAGGGGAGATCAGCCCCACGCCGGGCGTGGAGTGGCGCTCCTTGGCCACCCAGGGGTAAACCTTGCGGCCGGGGAGCTGGCCGCCCTCGCCGGGCTTGGCGCCCTGGGCCATCTTGATCTGGATTTCCTTGGCACTCACCAGGTAGTCGCTGGTGACGCCGAAGCGGCCGGAGGCAACCTGCTTGATGGCGCTGCACTTGGAGTCGCCGTTGGCCAGGGGCTTGAAGCGCTCGGGATCCTCGCCGCCTTCGCCGGAGTTGCTCTTGCCACCCAGGCGGTTCATGGCGATGGCGATGGTCTCGTGGGCCTCCTTGCTGATGGAGCCGAAGCTCATGGCACCGCCCTTGAAACGCCGGACGATGGCCTCGACGGACTCCACCTCCTCGAGGGGGATGGGCTGGTTGGCGAACTTGAACTGGAAGAGACCGCGAATGGTCTTCAGGCTCGTGTCCTGCTCGTTGATGGCCTGGCTGTACTGCTTGAAGGTGTCGTAGCTTCCGGTCCACACCGCCTGCTGGAGGTTGTAGATGGTTTCGGGGTTCCAGAGGTGGTATTCGCCCTCCTTGCGCCACTGGTACTCGCCGCCCACCACCAGAGTCTGCTCCTCGTTGGTGGGGTGGGAGGGATAGCCGGCCTCGTGGCGGATCTCCGCCTCCTGGGCGATGACCTCCAGGTCCACGCCCCCGATGCGGGAGGGGGTGTTGGTGAAGTACTTGTCGATGACACTCTGGTGGATGCCCACGGCCTCGAAGATCTGGGCGCCGCAGTAGCTCTGGACGGTGGAGATGCCCATCTTGGAGAGGGTCTTCACCACGCCCTTGATGGCCGCCTTGACGTAGTTCTTGTAGCCCTTCTCGCGGTCCACGGTCATGATCTGGCCGAGCATGATCATGTTATCGATGGACTCATAGGCCAAGTAGGGGCAGATGGCGGTGGCACCGTAGCCGATGAGGGCCGCGAAGTGGTGGACCTCACGGGGTTCGCCGCTCTCGACGATGAGGCCGATGCGGGTGCGGCTGCCGTTGCGCACCAAGTGGTGGTGCAGGGCGGCCACAGCCAGGAGGGCCGGGATAGCCGCCCGCTCCTGGTCCACCCCACGGTCGGAGAGGACGATCAGGTTGATGCCCCGGGCAATGGCGGCGTCAGCTGCGGCGAAGAGATCTTCCAAGCCCTGGACCATGCCCTTGGCGCCCGATCCCGCCTTGTAGAGGAAGGGCAGGGTGGTGGTGACGAAGCCGGGGATCTTGGAGGAGCGGACCTGGGCCAGCTCCTCATTGGTGAGGATGGGGTAGTCCAGGCGGAGCTGGTGGCAGTTCTGGGGGGTGGGCTTGAGCAGGTTGCTGTCAGCCCCGACCATCACCTCGGTGGCGATGATCAGCTCCTCGCGGATGGCGTCGATGGGGGGGTTGGTCACCTGGGCAAAGAGCTGCTTGAAGTAGTTGTAGAGCAGCTTGGGCTTGTTGGAGAGCACCGCCAGGGGGGTGTCGGTGCCCATGGCGCCAATGGGCTCGATGGCGTTCTCGGCCATGGGAGCCAGGATCAGGCGCAGGTCCTCATCGGTGTAGCCGAAGGCGCGCTGGCGCTTGATGATGGTCTCGTAGTCGGTCTTGTGGAGCTGCTCGGCTTTGGGGGCGGGCAGGTCCTCGAGGCGGACCTGATACTTGTTGAGCCAGTCCCGGTAGGGGTGTTCGGTAGCGATCTGGTGCTTGATCTCGTCATCGCTGATGATGCGCTGCTGAGCGGTGTCCACCAGGAGCATGCGACCGGGCTCAAGGCGGCCCAGCTTGGCGACGTTCTCAGGGGGAATGGGCAGCACGCCCACTTCAGAGCCCAAGATCAGCTGGTTGTCCTTGGTGACGTAATAGCGGGCGGGGCGCAGGCCATTGCGGTCCAGCATGGCACCGACCACGACACCATCGGTGAAACCCATGGCGGCGGGGCCGTCCCAGGGCTCCATCAGGTGGGCGTGGTACTCGTAGAAGGCCTTCTTTTCATCGTCCATGGTCTCGTGGCGGGACCAGGGTTCGGGGATCATCATCATCATGGCATGGGGCAAGGGGCGCCCGGCCAGGGTCAGGAACTCCACACAGTTGTCGAACATGGCGGAATCGCTGCCATCCGGCTGGATGATGGGCAGGATCTTTTCCATGTCTGTGCCGAAGAGCTCGGACTCGAGGGAGTCCTCCTGGGCCCGGATCCAGTTGACGTTGCCGCGCAGCGTGTTGATCTCGCCGTTGTGGATGATGTAGCGGTAGGGATGGGCCCGCTCCCAGCTGGGGAAAGTGTTGGTGCTGAAGCGGGAGTGGACCAGGGCCAGGGCGCTCTCGACATCGGGATCGGCCAGGTCGGTGAAGTAGCCCCGAACCTGGTCCGAGACGAACTGGCCCTTGTAGACCACGGTCTTGAAGGAGAGGCTGGAGACATAGAAATACTCACCATTGGTGAGGTTCCCGCCGTAGCGGATCTCGTTCTCGGCGCGCTTGCGGATGACGTAGAGCTTGCGCTCGAACTCCATGTCATCGGTGATCTGGGGGTTGCGGGCGATGAAGACCTGGCGCTGGCGGGGCTCGGCGCGGCGGGCGGTCTCCCCTAGGTCGGAGCCGTCCACGTTCACTGGCAGCCAGCCCAGGACCTTCTGACCCTCGGCGGCAATGATCTTTTCGAAGTGGACCTCGATAGCCCGCTGATGAGCGGCCTCGGGGGGCATGAAGACGACACCCACGCCGTATTCACCGGGTTCCGGCAGGCGGAAGCCCTTCTGCTCGGCCCGCTTCTGGAAGAACTTGTGGGGGATCTGGATCATGATGCCAGCGCCATCACCGGAGTTGGGCTCGGAGCCGCGGGCACCCCGGTGGGTGAGGTTGGTCAGGACCGTGAGGGCTTGGTCCACGATGCGATGATTGCGGGTGCCGTCGATGTTGACGACGATGCCCATGCCGCAGGCATCGTGCTCGAAGCGGGGGTCGTAGAGCCCCTGCTTGGCCGGCAGGCCCGGACGGCCTGCGGCTTTGGAGGGCTTGGCATCATCTTTGGGCAAAGGGTGTCCAGCTCGTGTCATGGCAGGTCCTCCAAAAAGTGCGCAGCAAGCTTGAGGTTGAGCTCGATGCCTGCCGTCAAGTCGTCAAGGTCGATGAATTCGTCGTCCGTGTGGGCCACCTGGATCGTGCCGGGGCCGGCCAGCACCACGGTGCGGTCGGGGATGAGGGCTCGGAGGGAAGGGGCATCGGAACCGAAGGGCATGGGGGCGTGATCAAAGCCCGGGATCACAGGGTAGCGGTCCCAGGGCTCGGAAAGAATCGATTCCACCGAGGCGCCTTCGGGCTGATATCCCATCACCGAGTCCCAGAAGCTCGTCCCGGGGACCGTACGTGCCAGAATGCGGGCCTCGGCATGGGCGGGGATCACATTCACCGCATCACCTCCCTGTATGATGCCCAGGTTCCAGACCTCGGCTCCGAGGTGGGGGTCCACCGGGCTGGGGCGGGATTGGATGGCCTGGATCCACTGGATGAGATCCCGGATGGCACTGCGCCCCAGCTCCGGGCTCCCGCTGTGGGCGGCCACACCCTTGCAGCGGAGGATGACACTCTCCAGGCCGCGCTGACCCGTTCCCAGTTTCAGCTCGGTGGGCTCGCCATTGATGAGGGCCCTGCAGTTGATGAATCTGGCGCGCCAGCGGAGGGCATCCTTGGCGCCGAGGCTGTCGGTTTCCTCTCCCGCCACGCCCAGCCAGGCAAGGCCGGTCCGCCCCTCTGCCAACAGAGCCTGGATGGCCAGCAGCTGGGCGACGATCTGCCCCTTGGCGTCGCAGCTTCCCCGACCATAGACCCGCTTCCCCTCCTGGCGGGGGGCGATGAAGGGGGGGACCGTATCCAGGTGGGTTGAGAAGAGCACCCTGGGCTCACCCCAGGTGGCCAGGACGTTGCACCGTCCCCGGACGGGCTCCCGGACTTCAACCTGCGCCCCCATGCGCTCCAGCATGGGCAGCAGGGCCTTGAGGATCCCCGATTCCTGGCCCGAGGTCGAATCCTGGGCGCAGAGCTCCATCAGCATGGTCGCCGCCATGTCCGCCTGGGATCGCTGAGGGATGGGTGTTTCCAAGAAAAGCCTCCTGACCGAGGGAAGCCTTGGAACTCACCTTGGAACCCGATGGGGCCCCCGGTTCGCATCCTCAGGCACTCCGCGGCGATCTGGCGCCGCGACAGCCGCAGGGTATTAGCCCTTACGTCCAAGGCAGACGTTGATGATGCGCATGCCCTTCGGCGATCCTCCCCTTTCGTTGCCGTTCAGCGGGCTCATCGCCCTCCCGGCCGCTACTGATGGGGACCGCTCCTCCATCGGTCTAATAACCATGACAAATCTCAGCCCCTTTGACAAGGGGTGGGAGGCCTGTGGAGACAAAAAAGAGGCCCGGTTTCCCGGGCCTCGGGGCAAACAATGCCTTGAACTAGGAGATGCAGGTCTCGCTCTTGGCATCCTTGGAGGCGGTCTTTTCATCGACGATGGGGATCCGCATGCCGTAGAAGGAGCGCCAGACGAAGACCACCGACACCAGGAAGAAGATGAAGGCAGCGGTGTGGCTGACCGCCGGGCTCAGGGTGATGGCCAGCTCCACGGCCAGGAGGCCGAAGAGGGTTGTGAACTTGATCACAGGGTTGAGAGCCACGGAGGAGGTGTCCTTGAAGGGGTCACCCACGGTGTCACCCACCACGCAGGCATCGTGCAGGTCGGTGCCCTTCATGTGGAGTTCGGTCTCCACCAGCTTCTTGGCGTTGTCCCAGGCACCACCGGCATTGGCCATGAAAATGGCCTGGTAGAGACCCACGATGGCGATGGAGATCAGGTAGCCGATGAAGAAGTAGTGGTTCAGGCAGGCGAAGGCCAGGGTGCTGAAGAAGACGGCCAGGAAGATGTTGAACATGCCCTTCTGCGCGTACTGGGTGCAGATGGCCACCACCTTCTTGGAGTCCTCGACGTTGGCCTTGGCGGTCTCGGTGTCGAGCTTGATGTTGTTCTTGATGAACTCCACGGCGCGATAGGCACCGGTGGACACCGCCTGGATAGAGGCACCGGAGAACCAGAAAATGACGGCGCCGCCGGTGATGAGACCCAGGAGGAAGAGGGGGTTGAGGATGGAGAGGCCCTCGACCACATTGGCCGATCCGAACTTGGCGGACAGCACCTGGATGATGGAGAAGATCAGGGTGGTGGCGCCCACCACGGCGGTGCCGATGAGCACGGGCTTGGCGGTGGCCTTGAAGGTGTTGCCGGCACCGTCGTTCTCCTCGAGGTAGAGCTTGGCTTCCTCGAAGTCGGGCTTGAAGCCAAAGTCCTTCTCGATCTCCTTCTCGATGCCGGGGATGGCCTCGATGGTGGAGAGTTCGTAGACGGACTGGGCGTTGTCGGTGACCGGACCATAGGAGTCCACGGCGATGGTCACAGGGCCCATGCCCAGGAAGCCGAAGGCCACCAGACCGAAGGCGAAGATGGCGGGGGCGGTCATGAGGACGCCCAGCCCGAAGGTGGAGACGATCCCGGCCGCTCCCATCAGGATGACAATGATGATGCCCATCCAGTAAGCGCTGAAGTTGCCGGCCACCAGACCGCTGAGGATGTTCAGGGAGGCACCGCCTTCCTTGGAGGCGGTGACCACCTCGCGGACGTGGGCGGAGTGGGTGGAGGTGAAGACCTTCACCAACTCGGGGATGATGGCCCCGGCCAGGGTGCCGCAGGTGATGATGGTGGAGAGCTTCCACCACAGGGTCGTGTCGCCGTTCAGGTTCGGGATCAGGACGCTGGAGAGGGCATAGGTCACGATGATGGAGATGATCGAGGTGATCCAGACCAGGGAGGTCAGGGGGATCTCGAAGTTGAACTTGGCGGCCGCAGCGTACTTGGCCTTGGCGATGGCGCCGTTGATCCAGTAAGACACGGCGGAGGTCACGATCATGCCCACGCGCATCACGAAGATCCAGACCAGGAGCTTCACCTGGACGGCGGGATCGTGGACGGCCAGCAGGATGAATGTCACCAGGGCCACGCCGGTCACACCGTAGGTCTCGAAGCCGTCCGCCGTGGGTCCCACGGAGTCGCCAGCGTTGTCACCGGTGCAGTCGGCGATCACGCCGGGGTTGCGGGCATCGTCTTCCTTGATCTTGAAGACGATCTTCATGAGGTCGGAGCCGATGTCGGCGATCTTGGTGAAGATGCCACCGGCGATGCGCAGCGCTGCGGCACCCAGGGACTCGCCAATGGCAAAGCCGATGAAGCAGGGGCCGGCCTGGTCACCGGGGACGAAGAGCAGGATGCACAGCATGAGGAAGAGCTCGATGCTGATAAGCAGCATGCCGATGCTCATGCCGGCCTCGAGGGGGATCGCCATGGTGGGGAAGGGCTTGCCCCTCAGGGAGGCGAAGGCGGTGCGGCTGTTGGCGAAGGTGTTGATGCGGATGCCGAACCAGGCCACGGTGAAGCTACCCAGGATGCCGATGATGCTGAAGACCACCACCGTGATGAGCTTGCCGGCGCTGAAGTGCTCGAGGGCCCCGAAGTAGATCACCATGATGATGGCGATGAAGACCCACAGCACGGCCAGGAACTTGCCCTGGGTGACCAGGTAGGTCTTGCAGGTCTCGTAGATCAGCTCGGAGATCTCGGCCATGGACTTGTGGACGGGGAGATTCTTGATCTGGGAGAACTTCCACAGGCCGAAGACGATGCCGGCGACGCACACGATCAGGCCGAGGGCCAGGAGGCTGTGCCCGGTGAGGCCGCCGGCGAAGTGCTCACTGCGGAGATCGGGGAGCTTAAGGTCCGCCTCACTGGCCTTGGCCCAGGTTGACCCGGCCAGCAGCATGAGGAAGGCGGGGATCATGCCCCACCGGAGCCCGCGCAAGGACCGGGCCCAGGATCCAAGCCGGTCCATGAGACCGGCCCCTTGAATAGCCTGCGACATTGATATTCCCCCTATAATAAGTGGATCTGCGGAAAGGCAGAACGGGTGGATATGAAATATCACTACCTACCTGCGTATGAGTGCAGGATTGGACGTCAAGCTGGGTAAGGATTGATTCCCGAGTGAAACGATTTTCCAAATTGTCAGAGTGGTGCGGCTAACCCAATAATCCTGCCTGAATTAGCGACCAACGGCAAGTGCAGAATGAGCAGGCAAAACCAGCCTGCTTTTCTGGGTCAGCGGTACCGGCAGAGATAGGCGGTGTCCACGGGCACCTTCAGCTGGAATCGCTGGTTGGCGGGGACTTCAAAGGTGCTGCCTGCGGGGAATTCCTGCCAGGAGTCTGCCCTGGGGAGTTTGACGGTGAGGTGACCTGCGACGACGGTCATGATCTCCAGGCAATCAGTGCCGAAGTCATACTCGCCCTTTTCCATGACGCCGACGGTGGCCCGCCCATCCTTTTCCCGGAGTGCGATGGACTTGACGGTTCCACTGAAATACTCATTCACTTGCAGCATGAGAGCTCCTTGGGGTTCATGTGAGAACACGCCGGGGACCCTTGGATCTCCGGCGTGCAGGGAGGGAATGCGGCTCAGCCCTCGATCTTGGGTAGGCTGGCCAGGGTGGTGGCAAGGATCTCGTCGGGGAACTCGTAGTCCTCAAGCTGTCCGGAGAGGTAGCGCTCGTAGCTGCTCATGTCGAAGTGCCCGTGTCCCGTCAGATTAAAGACGATGGTCTTGGCGGTGCCCTCCTCCTTGCACTTCAGAGCCTCATCTATGGCGGCCCGGATGGCGTGGGTGGACTCGGGGGCGGGCAGGATGCCCTCGGTGCGGGCGAAGAGGATGGCTGCTTCGAAGCAGGGGATCTGATGGACGCTGGTGGCCTCGATGTGCCCCTCGTGGAGGAGCTGGCTGACGATGGGGGAGGCGCCGTGGTAGCGGAGGCCGCCAGCGTGGATGCCGGGGGGCATGAAGTCGTGGCCCAGGGTGTACATCTTCATGATGGGGGTCATGCCGGCGGTGTCACCGAAGTCGTAGGCATAGGTCCCCTTGGTGAGGGTGGGGCAGCTGTAGGGCTCCACTGCGATGCAGCGGACCTTGTTCTTGCCGCTGCGTTCGCCCCGCAGGTTCTGGCCGACAAAGGGGAAGCAGAGGCCGGCGAAGTTGGAGCCTCCGCCGTGGCACCCGATGACGATGTCGGCCTGCTGGCCGACCATCTCCAGCTGCTTGATGGCTTCCTGGCCGATGATGCTCTGGTGCAGGCCCACATGGTTGAGGACGGAGCCCAGGGCGTACTTGGTGTCGTCCCGCTGCAGGGCCAGTTCCACAGCCTCGGAGATGGCGATGCCGAGGGAACCCTGGTTTTCGGGATCCTTTTCGAGGATGGAGCGGCCATAGGCGGTGTCCATGCTGGGGCTGGGGACCACTTTGGCACCCCAGGTCTCCATCATCAGGCGGCGGTAGGGCTTCTGGTTGTAGCTCACCTTCACCATGAAGACCTTGATGTCGATGTCGAAGAGGCTGCCCGCCAGGGAGAGGGCGGAGCCCCACTGGCCGGCGCCGGTCTCGGTGGTGATGTACTTGGTGCCTTCCTTCTTGTTGTAATAGGCCTGGGCCACAGCGGTGTTGCTCTTGTGACTGCCAGAAGGGGAGACGCCCTCGTACTTGTAGTAGATCTTCGCCGGGGTATCCAGGGCCTTTTCGAGCTGAGTGGCCCGGAAGAGGGGGGAGGGGCGCCAGGACTTCAGGATGTCCTGGACCTCTTCAGGGATGTCGATGTAGCGGTCGGTGGACATCTCCTGCTTGATGATCTCCACGGGAAAGATGGCTTGCATGTCCTGGAGGGTGGCGGGCAGGTGGGTCCCGGGATGGAGGACCGGCGCCGGGGGATTGGGCATGTCGCCCATGACGTTGTACCAGGCCGTGGGCATGTCCTTTTCGGCCAGGATGATCTTGCGGGGCTGGGAACCAGTCATGGGAGCCTTTCTCTCTGTGCACCAAGCAGGGTGGAAGCCCTGTCATTCTAAGTCATCTGCCACAGGGGTGTAAACAAATGACCCGGCCTGGAATGGCTTCCTGGCCGGGTCATCGGGGTGGGGCGGGACCTACTTGGCGCCGGGCATCTTGACGATCTCGGCGAAGGTGTGACCGAACTCGCGGCAGGCCTCCAGTTCTGCAGGGGAGGGCGTCATCCTGGCCTTGATGGGCTCCGGTCCCACCTTCATCCGCATCGAGGAGAGGATGTCGTGGACCGTCTTGATGGCCTCTCCGCTCCAGCCATAAGATCCGAAGACCGAGGCCGGCTTGCCGCGCATGTTGAGGAAGACCAGGGAGGCCACCAGCTCCAGGATGGGGTGGGGCACATCAGCATTGAGGGTGGGGGTGCCGATGAGGAAGCCCGCGGCCTTCTCGAACTCATCCACGATCTCCGCCACGGACTTCTCCGTCGCATTCATGAGGATTGGGGTCACCCCGGCGTCCTGGAGCCCCTCGGCGACCTTCTTCGCCATCATCTCCGTGTTTCCGTAGGCGGAGACATACACCACGGGCACACGGATGTCATGGGTTCGGTTGAGGATGGAGGCCCGCTCCTCGTAGTAGTCGAGGTAGGCCATGGGGTCCTTCCGCAGGATCGGCCCGTGGGAGGGCGCGATCATCGCGGGCTGGAGTTCGCGGACCCGGTGAACCGCCTTCAGGATGTGCTCCTTGTAGGGGCGCATGATGGTGGCGTAGTAGAACTCGAAGGCCCTCCGTGCGGCTTCCGGGTCCTTCAGCTCGTCGTTGAAGTCCGCCTCGCTGGAGTAGTGGGCACCCAGGAAGTCGCAGGGGAAGAGAATGCGGTCCTCCTCCAGCCAGGTCAACATGGTGTCGGGCCAGTGGAGGAAGGGCATCTCCTGGAAGACCAGGGTCTTGCCCCCGAGTTCCAGCTTTTCGCCGTCCTTGACGATCCGGTGCCGGTAGTCGCGGTTGACCAGGTTGTCGATGAAGGACTTGGCCGCCCGGGTGAAGAGGACCTCCACATCCGGGCGCAGCTGCAGCAGGTTCACCAGGGAGCCCGAGTGGTCCGGCTCTGAGTGGTTCACGATCACATAGTCGATCTGCTCGAGGGGGCAGATGTCCGTGATGTGGTCGATGAACTCCTCCCCGAAGGGGGCCTTGACGCAGTCGATGAGGGCGGTCTTGCCGCTGCCCCGCACAAGGTAGGCGTTGTAGGTCGTCCCGAATTCTGTGGGGATCACGATATCGAAGATGGCCAGACCCGGATCCTTGACGCCTACGCTGTAGACGCCTGGGGCTAATTGTGTGGTTCCCATGGTGAAGACTCCGGTGGATCAGGCTTCCAGTTCGAAATCGCTCTTGCCTACGCCGCAGAGGGGGCAGACCCAGTCTTCGGGGATGCTCTCGAAGGGGGTGCCGGGGGCGATGCCGCTATCGGGATCCCCGACTTCGGGATCATAGATGTAATTGCAGACGGTGCAGCGCCACTTGGTCATGGGTTGTCTCCTTGATGGATCAGATCATTGTCCGGCAGCAGGGTCGTTTACCTCAAGCCGGAAGCGTGGTTATCAGTGTGATGCCGGACACGATAAGGATGCTCCGTCAGGAATTCCGGAAGTTTTTTTCCAGGAGCACGACGGCCTGGGCGGCGAGGCCCTCGCCGCGTCCGGTGAAGCCGAGCTTCTCGGTGGTGGTGGCCTTCACGTTCAAGGCATCCGTGCCGACGCCGAGCACGGGGGCGATGTGCTCCCGCATGGCCTGGCGGTGCGGGCCGACCTTCGGACGCTCGCCGATCAGGAGGACATCGGCGTTGACCACGCACCATCCCTGGGCCGCGAGGGCTTCCATCACCCGCTTGAGCAGTTCCGCGGAGTCTGCCCCTCTATAGGCCGGGTCGGTGTCGGGGAAGTGCTGGCCGATGTCCCCCAAACCTGCTGCACCCAGGAGGGCATCCATGAGGGCGTGGAGCATGACGTCCGCATCGCTGTGCCCGGCCAGTCCCCGGTCGTGGGGGACCTGAATGCCCATGAGGACCAGGGGACGGCCCTCTTCCGGAGCGGAAAAGCGGTGGACATCGAAACCTTGGCCGATACGGATCACGGCTGCACTCCCAGTCCCATGGCCTTGAATTCTCCCGTCGAGTCGTCGGGGGTGTTGTCGGTCTGCCTGGGGACCAGCAGGCGGACCAGGGTGCCCACGCCCTCCTCACTGCGGACTTCCAGGAGGCCATGGTGCTCTTCGACGATCTTCTTCACGGTCGCCATGCCAAGGCCGGTGCCCTTGGCCTTCCCGTAAGAGAAGAAGGGCTCGAAGATCCGCTTGAGAACTCTCCGGGGGATGCCCTTGCCGTTGTCCTCCACCTCGATGCTTATCCCAGCCGGGGTTTCCTGCCAGCGGAGAGAGATCCGTGGATCAGGGCGCTCTGCGAGGGCATCCAGGGCGTTGACGAGGAGGTTCTCCATGACCCGGGTGAAGCGGTACTGGTCCAGGAGGGCGTGGCACGGGGGGCCTTCCGCCAGCAGAGTGACGCCCTTCTCACGGGCTCTGGCCTGCAGGGCCTCGGCCTGCCCGCTGAGGAAGGCTGAGAGGTCCACACACTCCAAGTTGGGCTCGCGGACCTTGGCATAGTCCAGGACATCACTGCTCAACTGGCTGAGGCGCTCCACGGCACCGAGGATCTCAGCCACGTGGTGCTGGGCACGGGTGCCGGGCTCCTGGCAGGCACCGATCATCTGGGCATGTCCGGCGATGACGAAGAGGGCGTTCTTGATGTCATGGACGATGGCGCTGGCCACTTGGCCCACGGTTGCGAGCACCCGGTTGTGCATCCCCTCTTCGGCCAGTCGGGTGCGCTCGATGGCGATGGCGCAGAGGGAGACGATCGCCTCGAAGGTCGAACGGTCCACGGGCCCGGTACTGATGCGCCGGCTGTCCAGGTAGACCACACCGATGCAGCGGCCCTGGACGACGAGTGGCAGGCAGAGGATGGTCTTGAGCTGCAGGTTGTGGACGGACTGCTGGGCCATGAGGGCCTGGTCCGTGGCCACATTCTGGATCCAGATGGCCTCCCGCTGGTCGAAGACCTTGCGGACGCTCGACATGGAGAGATGGATGTTCCGGGTCATGTCCTCCCCGAGGTTTCGCTGGACCTTGACCTCCAGTTCCTCCCCCTCGGGCAGCATGATGAAGCCCCTGTCGTTGCCGGATATGGCCAGAAGACGGGTCAAGGTCCGCTCCAGCAGATCCTCCAGCTCGATCTCCCCGGAGAGGAGCTGGGCGGTCTGGAGAATGGCCTGGAGGTTGACCTCAGAGGGGAAAGGGGTCTGGTCCCTCAGGGTCAGGATGTAGGCGCTGTCCGCCAGGCGGAGGGAGCAGCCGGGCTCCCAGACCATGCGGGTCACCCGGCGGTCCTGGAAGAAGGTGCCGTGGGAGGACCCGAGATCCTCGACCCACCAGGCCCCGTCCTGGTATTCGACCCGGAGGTGGGTGCGGCTCACCATGGTGTCGGGGAGTACGATGTCGCACTGGTTCTGGCGCCCGATGACCACGCTGCGGTTTAGCGGCACGGATCGTTCGAAGCCGTATCGGTCCCGGATGGAAATGGAGAAGTCTTCTGCCACTTGTGCTCCAGGTGGGGGATGGACGACCAAGGATCCATCCTGACAGAATCCCCCGCCAGGGGGGAGTGTGGACAAAAGGGCGGCCGCCGTGAGGGAATGGTCAGGAGCTTATGACCATGGACCACCACCGCAATCCTGACCTGGACCCCGCCGATCGCGACGACTCCTATGAGTATTCGCTGCGTCCCCAGCGTCTGCCCGAGTACATCGGACAGGAGAAGGTCAAGGCCCGTCTGGAGATAGCCCTCCACGCCGCCCTGCGACGCGGGGATGTACTGGATCATGTCCTGCTCTTCGGGCCGCCGGGGTTGGGCAAGACCACCCTGGCCCATGTTCTGGCCAACGAGATGGGGGCCTCCTGCAAGGTCATCCAGGCTCCTGCCCTGGAAAAGAAGGGGGACTTGGCGGCCATCCTCACCAATCTCGAGGAGGGCGAGTTCCTGTTCATCGATGAAATCCATCGTCTGCCCCCCGCCATCGAGGAGATGCTCTACGCTGCCATGGAGGACCGGAAGCTTGACATCCTCATCGGCCAGGGCCCTTCGGCCCAGACCCTCAAGGTCGACCTCCGTCCCTTCACCCTGGTGGGTGCGACCACGAGAGCCGGGCTGTTGAGCAAGCCTCTCCATGACCGCTTCGGGATGGTCTACCGCCTGGAATACTACACACGGGATGAGCTGAGAGTCATCGCCACCCGCACGGCCCAGGTCCTGGGAGTGGGCATCGAAACAGGGGGGGCAGAGGCCATCGCCAGGCGCTCGCGGGGGACCCCGCGCATCGTGAACCGGCTTCTGCGGCGCTGCCGGGACTACGCTGAAGTGAAGGGGCAGGGGGTCATCACACCGGGCGTTGCCGAGGCCTGCCTGGAGCTCCACGAGGTGGACGATCTGGGCCTGGACGGTCTGGATCGGGACTACCTGGAGGCCCTGTGTGGAAAGTTCAAGGGCGGTCCGGTGGGGGTGAGGACCCTGGCGGCCGCCCTGGGGGAGGTCGAGGGGGACAGCCTGGAAGACCTGGTGGAGCCCTACCTCATGCAGATCGGCTTTCTGGACCGGACTCCCCAGGGAAGGCGCGCTACCGATGCCGCCTATGCCTATCTCGGGCTCAAGACGGATTCTGGACCGCTCTTCCGCTGATGCCGTTTCAAGCTAGGGGGGGGAGGGGGGCTTCCATTTCCGGCGTCCCGCTCGGCTCCTGTCCCTGCCGGTGACAGGTCCCCTCCAGGGTGCCGCCCTCATCGACCACCAGGGTCCCCACCTCGACCTCTCCTTCCACGTGGCCGCTGCCATGGATCTCCAGGCAGCCCTCCACCTTGAACAGGCCTTCCGCCCGGCCGGACACGATGAGGTGCTTGGCGTGGACAGTGCCTTTCACGAGGCCTGTGGGGGTGATGGTCACTTCGCCCTCGCTGTGGATGGTCCCTTCCAGGGTGCCTTCGATACGCAGGCTGTTGGTGCCCATCAGGACCTCCCCCTTCCAGAGGGAGCCTCTGCCCAGGAGGGTATGGACGACCTCTGCGGTCAGGGATCGGGTCTTGGGGTTTTTCTTGAACATGGTCCACTCACTCAGGAAAGGGCAGAGAGCCATTGCTTCTGGAGACGGAGGTAGGGCTTGGGATCAACGGGCTTTCCGTGAAGGCGGACCTCGTAGTGAAGGTGGACTCCAGTGGCCTGGCCCGTCTGCCCCATCTCCCCCAGGATGTCCCCGCGGTTCACCAGTTGGCCAGGGTGGACCTCGACATGGGACATGTGGGCGTAGAGGGTTTCAAGCTCATCCGTATGCCTCAAGACGACGCAGTTCCCGTACCTGTCCATCCAGCCCGCCTGCTCGACGGTGCCTTCGGCGGTCGCCTGGATCGGGGTGCCCAGGGTATTCGAGATATCCAGGCCGGAGTGGAAGCCCAGGGGCTTGCCGGATTCATCGTTGTTCTTCGAGAAAGGGCTCACCCTGAATCCGAAGCTGGAGCTGAGGTAACCAGCAGTGGGCAGGACGGATGGCGTGTGGCTCCACCGGTCGATGATGGGGGTCATGCTCGCCCTGATCAGGTGGGCCTGGGCTTCTGTCTGCTCCAGCTTCAAGCGCAGTCGGCTGATCTTGTCGGCGCTCTTCTCCTGATCCCCCTTGGGGGGGGGCGCTTTCTCAGGGGCAGGCGGCAGGGTGGGCGCAGGCTGCTTGGGGTCGATCTGCTGGAGGAGTTCCGAGAGCTGCTCCCGGAGGGTATTGATCTCTTGCTCCAGCCCCTGGGCCTGCTCGAGGCTTTTCCTGAGCTGCCACTGCTGGGTGGCTGTGTCGCGCTGGAGCTGACTGAAGCTCATGAGCCGCTTGGAGGCCCAGAGGCCATAGGCCGACCCGCTCATGGCCAGGGCGTAGAGAACCACCAGGACGGCCAGGCTCCAGAGGATGGTCTTCCGCCGGACGGACCAGCGGAAGGTCCGATGCGCGAAAACCAGCATCAGGGTGAAGAATTTCTCCCGATCGGGACGGCTCCGCCGGATCGCACGTCGGGCACTTGGCTTGGAGGACATCCGATCAAATTAGACGGAAGTGGTTCGGATGTCGAGAATGAATCTCTATTAGTGATTCAGGTCGGGCGTGAGAACAGGAACTCAGCAAGATGCCCCAGGAAGAAGATCAGTCCCACAAGGCTGTTCAGCGTGAAAAATGCGTGATCTATACGATCCAGGCGCCCCCCCCGGACCACCCAGTGCTCCCGGGTGAGTATCCCGCCGACGAGGACCCAGCCGAGCCAGGGGAATAGATGGGCCCCTACCTCTAGGTTGAAGGCCGCCCAGGCTGCCAGGGCGAGGAGATGGAGTGCTCTGGAGAGGAGGAGCGAACGTTGGGTCCCGAAGCGCACAGGGATGGAGTGCAGCCCCTGATGTCGGTCGAACTCCTCGTCCTGGAGGGCGTAGAGGATATCGAAGCCTGCTGTCCAGGCCAGAACCCCCAGAGCGAGGAGACAAGGGGTGCCTTCAAAGCGCCCCGTCACGGCGATCCAGGCCCCTAGAGGAGCGCCAGCAAGAGAGAGTCCAAGAACCACGTGGGCCCAGGCAGTGAACCTCTTGCAGAGGGAATAGCCCAGAAGGATCACCAGGGCCAGGGGGGAGAGCTTCCAGGGCAGGGGCCCCAGTTGTCCGGCACTGTATCCGAAAAGAACAATGGATAGACCCAGGAAGGTCAAGGCCACCCCACGGGTAACGCGTCCCGCCGGGAGCGCCCGCATGGAGGTCCGGGGGTTCCTGGCGTCGACATCAGCATCCACCAAACGGTTGAAGGTCATGGCAGCTGTACGGGCGCCCACCATGGCCATGATGATCCAGAAGCAGATCCAGAGGGGTGGGATGCCATCTGCGCCAGCCAGCGCCCCCAGGAAGGCGAAGGGCAGGGCAAAAACGGTGTGCTCGAACTTGATCATGTCGAGCAGCTCGCGGGACTGCCTCGCAAGACCGGGGGCGGGCCTGCGTGTGGGGGTACCCTCCGGGGCAGAGGGGTCACTCGGGGAAACTTGCTGCACTTCCGGTTCTGACATGCGGGGATCGTCTCCTCATGCCACTGGGGGTGGCCTGACCCCCAATAGCCCTCCCAGTCTGCCTTCTCCTTTGCCCCGAGGCCAGGGGTGCGTGATCTTCAGAGACTTCAGTGCACCAAGGATCTTGTCATGCCCGCCTTTGCTGATCCCCTGGCCTTGTTGTCCTGAGTGCTCCGCATGCCTCAGCCTTCTCGGGCACCCAGAGTCGAGTCCGCTTCTGGGTCTGTCCAGCGAGCATCCAGCGGGAGTCCCTCCGCTGTCATTGCTCTGTGCTGGAACGATTCTGGACGGATGTTCTCGCAGCTTTGTGGTGCTTCTCTCGGAACTCAGAGTGCATTTTTAATTATTGACTGAAATGATCTCCCAATTCAGATTGTCATTGTCCAGGTTAATCCACATGGAACCATGTCCTAACATAACGCCCTTTGAGAGGATATGGATGTCTTTTATGTCCTCCAGCAGCTTGTTCCTGTAGACCTTGGTGAATACGCGGTCGTAGTAGAAAGACATCACCGATTGGGATCGGACCCACTTCTGCCTTTTTCCGATCCTGACCCGGGTGGGGTAGTGCAGGGCGGCTAGCAGGGTGTGCCGGTCATTGGATCTGATAGCATGTTCGATGGTCGAGAGGAAAGCGAGGCATTCCAATGCACGGGGACCGTATCTCTCCTCCAGCGCCGCCTTGAGCCCGGGGGCCGACGCACTTGGAGCCTGGGACATCTCCTCTGCGCGGAGGGATTGGGGAGCCGAGCCCAGGGCCGTGACGGAAAGGCCTATAGCGAGGATTGCTCGAAGAATGATTTTCATTTGTAACCGCCATTCGTGAAATTGAATGATTCGCGTTTCCGCCTCGGGCCATTTCCTCCGCCCACTCTGAAAGTTCTTATCGCATCGGCCGCGTGGTCCAGCTCGCCCTTGTTGATGTGTTTGATGATCGAAGATTTGATCAGGGCAGACCGGCCTGCGTTGAAGCTCAGACTGACCAAGGCGTCAAATTGCGATTGATTCAATGCATGGGTTGTGTTTTTTCTGATGCCGTCCACATGGAATTTCAGGTCTTGAGCAAGCAGCTTTTCGGCCTCTGATTGGGTGATGCCATGGATATAGGGCTTCTGTTTTGGGTCTGAACCGGATTCGGCAATGGATTTTCTGGATACAAGATGCCCATATCCGATTGTTGCAAATTTCTGCGTATCGTCATACAGAACATGCAGGATCACACCCTTCTCGGCCTTGGTGACACAGCCTTCACTTTTGACAAGCCACTTGATTCCTTTTTCCGACAGGGTCATCAGCCGGTTGGGATGATTGTGTTCTGCCGTTGGATGCTTGGCGGTCGTCTTATTTGCTGCACTTGGGGATGGGTGTCCGGCCTTGCCTTTGATCCCACTCATGAGAACCCTTTGTAAAATTCAAATATACATAATTAAAAAATGGAGAGTGGCCGTTGATGGGAACCGGCGACTCTCCACTCTTCTGTGGTCTTCCCCCAAATCTGAGAGCCAAAGGAAACGTTAGGGTCCATCCTGAAAGAGGAGCCCCCTGATGAGACCCCAGAAGCTGACAGACGAGCAGATCGTGGCTGTGCTGCGGGAAGCCGAGCGAGGAGAGAAGTCCATCGCAGATCTGGCCCGGGAGCATGGCGTAGCCGAGCAGACCATCTACCGGTGGCGACGGAAGTTTGCCGGAAGCACGGTCTCGGATGTCCGCCGACTCAAGCAGTTGGAGAAGGACAACGCCCGCCTGCTGCGCCTCCTGGGGCAGCGCGAGGTCGAGATCGACGCCATGAAGGAGCTCCTCCGAAAAAAATGGTAAGCGCCCGGCAGAAGCGGGAAGGGGCTCGGGTGCTGAAAGCCAGGCGGATCCCGGAGCGGCGCATCGCCGCTCTGATTGGCCTATCCCGATCAGGCATGCGCTATCGCGTACGCCCGAAGCCGCAGGACTGCTTGGCAGAGCGTATCCAGGCCTTGAGTTCGGAGCATCCCCGCTACGGGCAGGTCCGCATCTGGGCTCTACTCCGACGAGCGGACATCGTCGTCAACCACAAGGCTGTGAGCCGACTCTGGCAAAAGCTGGGGCTCCAGCTCACCCGGCGCCCGAAGCGCAGGAAGGTCCGTTCTGGCGATGGCGTGCCAAGGGCTGCCGAGTTTCCGAACCACGTTTGGACCTACGACTTCGTGTTTGCCTGGACTCTGGGAGGGTCGGCTCTAAAGTTCCTGACCCTGGAGGATGAATACACCCGAGAGTGCTTGGCGATCGAGGTGGGTCGGTCCTTCCGGGCGCTCCATGTCAAAGAGGTGCTGGCCCGTGTCATCGCCCAACGGGGAGTGCCGAAGTTCATCCGGAGCGACAATGGCCCTGAGTTCGTCTCATTGGAGATCGGGCTCTGGCTGAAAGAGCAAGGAGTCGACACCCACCTGATCGATCCGGGCAAGCCTTGGCAGAATGGCCTGGCTGAAAGCTTCAATGCTCGATTCAGAGACGAGTGCCTGAAGGGGGAATCCTTCCATGGCGTGCCAGAAGCCAGGGTGATCGCCCAGGCCTTCATGAGGTCATTCAACGAAGGGCACCCCCATTCAAGCCTGGGGTTCCATACACCCAGTGAGTTCGCAGACCTATGCGCCATGGGGGCTCTGCCCCCAAACCCCAGGGATTTATCGCCTTGGGCCACCCCCGGTAACCAACGAAGGGCTGGCATGAGCCAGCCCCCACCGTCAGGTGGCCCCGGATCGGCGCTCAGGTCGCTTCCCAGCGTTGCCTTATCCTCCGTCCAGGCGGAAGAGACGCTACCATGAACCCGGAATCACGCAGCACGCTGTCCTTGATTGCCAACCCTAAAACCCAGACCCGAACATTTCAGTTGGTCCCAAGGTTGGGGGAAGACCATGGGCGCCGCGTGTGCGGTGATGTTCGAACAGGGCATGCCCGAGCGTCCCGTGATCCTCGGACTCATGCAGGAAGGCTGAGTCCGAAGATCAGGGAAGGGTAGTCTTGCCTCCATTCACCCGATAGAGACCTGCCAGGAGGATGGCAACGGCCTGGAAGAGCTCCGAGGGGATCAGATGATTCAGGTCGAGGGGTTCCAGGAGGGCCAGCAGATCGGGATCCTGCTCGATGGGGATGTGATGTTCCCGCGCCACATCCAAGAGGCGCTCTGCCAGCAGCCCCTGTCCCTTGGCCACCAGGCGGGGGGCGGCATCAAGGAACGGCGCCCCAGGTTGGTAGCGAAGGGCTACCGCACTGAGGCGCCGGGAACGGGGCATGGGTGTTACTGGACGAAGCTGTGGGCGTTCTCCTCGTCCTCAAGCTCCTCGGTGGTGAAGCGACGGAAGAGTTGCATGTCGGAGAGAGACATGAGGCTGACGTAGGCGAAGCCGCTGAAGAAGAGCCACAGGAAGGGCACGGAGGCCCACTTGCGCAGGTGGATGGAGATGACCAGGGCTGCCAGGTAGTAGATGGCGAAGGCCAGATCCAGGAAGGTGATGAGGTTCTTGGGGACCTTGTAGGCCGCCTTGGTGGCCACCTTGCCGTTCTCGTCGACACCCAGCTTGGGGGTGCGCTTGAACTCGATGTTGTTGGAGAAGAAGCCCTCGATCACCGCCTTGGACTGGTTGAGGCCCAGGCCGATACCCAGGCTCATGAGGCCGGGGATGTACTTGATGCGGTTCCACCAGTTCTGGTTGTTGTGGGCTTCGCGCTGGGAGAGGCCGTAGAAGAGGCCCACGCTCACGGCGTTCAGCAGGAAGAAGGGCGCATCGGTCATCAGGAGGATCTTGGGGGAGGTCCCCGCCCGCAGAATCATGCAGGGCACCATGATGATGGCCAGGATGACCATCAGCAGGTAGTTGCAGTTGGCGGTGAGGTGGAACCAGCACTCGGCCTTGGTGTGGAGGCTCTCCTTGCTGGTGAGCAGGGTCTTCATCATCTTGCGGATGACCTGGGCATTGCCCTTGGCCCAGCGGTGCTGCTGGCTCTTGAAAGCGTTCACGTCCACCGGCAGTTCGGCGGGCACGACCAGGTCCTTCATGTATACGCCGCGCCAGCCCTTGAGCTGGGCCCTGTAGCTGAGGTCGGCATCCTCGGTGATGGTGTCGTGCTGCCAGCCGCCCGCATCGGCGATGGCGGCGACCCGCCACATGCCGGCGGTGCCGGAGAAGTTGAAGAATGCATTGGAGCGATGGCGGGCGGTGTGCTCGAAGACGAAGTGGCCATCGAGCATGACGGCCTGGACCTGGGTCAGGATGTTGTACTCGCGGTTGAGATGGTCCCAGCAGCCCTGCACAAAGGCGATATTGTCGTCGGCGAAGTGGGGAACGGCCTTCTTGAGGAAGTCGCGGGTGGGGAGGAAGTCGGCGTCGAACATGGCCACCAGCTCGCCCTTGGCCACCTTGAGGCCGTGGTTGAGGGCGCCGGCCTTGAAGCCGGTGCGGTCGGTGCGGTGGATATAGGCGATGTCATACCCGAGATTGCGGTAACGGTCACAGACGGCTTGGGCCACCTTGACGGTCTCGTCCGTGGAGTCGTCCAGGAGCTGGATCTCCAGCTTCTCCTTGGGCCACTCCATGCGGACGACATAGTCCATCAGACGCTCGATCACATTCATTTCGTTGAACACGGCGAGCTGGACCGTGACGTGGGGGAGGTAGTTCTCGTCACCCTTCGGCTGAGGCGGCTGCTTCTTGTACTTGTAGTAGAGAAGGAGCATCCAGAGCCGGTGGGCCCCATAGATGCTGAGGATCGACAGGATCGTGAAGTAGATCGTCAATACAGCGGTCTTCATGGCGGTAGGTGCCTCCCAGGGCCCAATGCGCTTCAGCGCTGCAGTATTTTGACAGCATTGCCTTGCGAGGTGTTGGAAATCTGGTGTTTGATTTTCATCAGGGAGCTGTCGATAAGAAGCCCTGCAGGAGTATCCATGGCCCAGGACATCAAGCCCGAAGACCTGATTGTGACCGAGCAGGACGGGACTAGGCGTATAAATCACGATGTGCTTGAGGCTTATGGTCTTTTCAACCTGCCCAAGTCCGTCATGCGCAGTGCCCTGATGGTGTACTACGACAATGCAGCCCGCCAGGGGCAGTCCTCTGCCCGCATGGTCCGGACCTTCATCGGACTCGCCACCTCCATCACCCGTTTCCCCAAGCAGGTGGCCATCAACTTCACCCGGGGGGCGGCCTACCGCCGGAACATGAGAATGCTGCGGCGGTACAGTCGCTGATCCCCTTCCGCCTCAAGGCCCCATGGACTCCGCCCGCTTGCGGAGCCCGTGGGGCATGGGTGTGGATCGGCATCTGCTGCGGTCTTTCCAAGGGTTCCGGGCTAAGATGGAGGGGAAGGACGGATGTCCGCAGGAGTTCACGGGATGATCGAGTTCTACAGCACCAACCTGAACGCCCCCCGCACCACCCTGGGCGGCGCCCTCATGCAGGGTCAGGCCGATGACAAAGGGCTCTACATGCCCTCGACCCTGCCGACCTTCAGCCCGGCCTTTCTGAAGACTGCCAGGAACCTCTCCTATGCGGATCTGGCCACTGAAATCCTCATGCCCTATGCCGAGGGCGTCTTCGGCCGGGAGGATCTGAGTGCCCTCTGCCATGATGCATACAACTTCGAGGTACCTCTGGAGAAGGCCACGGACAAGCGCTACGTGATGCGCCTGGACCAGGGCCCCACGGCCTCCTTCAAGGACTTCGCTGCCCGGTTCATGGGCCGCGCCCTGGGCCGCCTGGTCCGGGCCAAGGGCTCCGAGCTGCTGATCCTCACCGCCACCTCCGGTGACACCGGCTCCGCCGTCGCCCACGCCTTCCTCGGGGTCGAGGGCATCCGGGTCCTGGTGCTCTTCCCCACGGGTGAGGTTTCCGAGCGCCAGCGCAAGCAGATGACCACGCTGGGGGGCAATGTGGCGGCCATCTCCGTGGACGGCAAGTTCGATGACTGCCAGGCCCTGGTGAAGAAGGCCTTTGCGGATCCCGACCTGAAGCGCCTGAATCTCTCCTCCGCCAACTCCATCAACATCGGTCGGCTGCTGCCCCAGTCGGTCTATTACGTCTATGCCGCCTCCCGGCTGGCGGACATCGCCGGGGGGGAGAAGGTGATCTTCTCCGTGCCCTCCGGCAACTTCGGCGATCTCATGGGGGGTGTCCTCTCCTTCCGGAGCGGTCTGCCCGTGGCCCGCTTCGTGGCTGCCACCAACGCCAATGACGAAGTACCTCGCTTCCTGGAGACGGGCGTCTACCAGAAGATCGAGCCCTCCCGCGAGTGCCTCTCCAATGCCATGAACGTCGGCCATCCCTCGAACCTGGCCCGTCTGGTGGCGCTCTACGGCGGTCGCATGGACGAGACCGGCAAGATCCACCAGATGCCCGACATGGAGGCCCTGCGCAGGGACTTCTACGCTGTCAGCATCACTGACCAGGACACCAAGGCCACCCTGGCGAGGGTCCACCGGGAGACCGGTGTCCTGCTGGAACCCCACGGTGCCGTGGGCTGGGCGGGCCTGGACCGCCTCCTCGAGGCCGATCCCTCTGCCCGCCAGTACACCTCGGTGCTCCTGGAGACCGCCCACCCCGCCAAGTTCCCCGCTGAGGTCAAGGCCTGCGTGGATGTGGAGCCCGCCCTTCCCCCCAGTCTCGAGGGACTGGAGTCCCGGACGGAAGTCTGCGGGAAGATGGACGCCGACTACGAGGCCTTCAAGGCCATCCTCCGCCGGGACTACGCCCGATGAGCAACCCGAAGACCATCATCATCCTGGGCGATGGGATGTCTGATCATCCCGTTGCGGCACTGGGTGGCCGCACGCCCCTCATGGTCGCCCGCAAGCCCTTCATGGACCGGATCGCCCGTGAAGGGGCCATGGGCCGCTTCTCGAGCATTCCTGACGGCATGTCCCCCGGTTCCGAAGTGGCCAACCTCTCGGTGCTCGGCTACGATCCCCGGACCTGCCTCCAGGGCAGGGGTGTCCTCGAAGCCGCCAGCATGGGAATCGATTTGGCCCCTGAGGATGTGGCCATGCGCTGCAACCTGATCTGCCTCACCGAGGATGGCCGGATCAAGAACCACTCGGCGGGGCACATCCACTCCGAAGAGGCCGCCGAATTGATCCACGACCTCGACTTGGTCCTGGGCGGAGGGCGCGGGGACCATCCCGCCACCTTCCACCCTGGCGTCAGCTATCGTCACCTCCTGGTGCTGCGCGATGGATGGGCCTCAGCCGAGTTCGACTGTGCCCCTCCCCATGACCATGTGGGCGAAGCGGAAGCCGATCTCCTGCCCAGGGCCCGGAGCGCTGCGGCCATCCGGACCGTCGAGCGCCTCACGGAGATCCACCGGGAGGCCAAGGCCATCCTGGCTGAGCACCCTGTCAACCGCACCCGTCTCGCCAAGGGACTGGATCCCGCCAATTCCATCTGGGTCTGGTCTCCGGGCCACCGTCCCAGGATGGAGACCCTCCAGGCGCTCTATGGGGTCAAGGGGGCTGTCATCTCCGCTGTGGACCTGATCTATGGGATCGGCGTCTATGCAGGCATGACCCGGATCACGGTGGAGGGGGCCACAGGCCTCCACGACACCAACTACGAGGGGAAGGCCCAGGCCGCCCTGGATGCCCTTGATGACCACGACCTGGTCTACGTCCATGTCGAGGCCACGGACGAGGCTTCCCATGGCCGGGATCTGGAACTCAAGATCCGCTGCATCGAGTACCTGGACGACCGGCTGATCCGTCCCATCATGGAAGGCGTCAAGGCCAGGGGGCTCCAGGCCACCTTCGCGGTGCTCCCCGACCACCCGACCCCGGTGGAGAGCGGAGCCCACGCCAGCGATCCGGTACCCTTCGCCATCTGGCGCCCTGGGATGCAGGCCGACGCCTGTGAGAGCTATGACGAAGCCCAGGCCGTCCAGGGCTCCCTGGGCCTGCTGGAGCGTGACCAGTTCATCCGGGCGGCGCTCGGGCGCCTGTAGTCACCCCCTTTTGCGCAGGAGGCGTCAATGAGAATGGAGCCCGTCCCGGAACCGACCCTGAGGCGCCTTCCCCGGTACTACCATCTGCTCCGCCGTCTCCAGGAGAACGGCCAGGAGATCGTCTCTGCCACCATGATGGGCGAGTCGTTGGGCATCCACCACACCCAGGTCCGCAAGGACCTCGCCGCCACGGGCAGCGTGGGCAAGCCCAAGGTCGGCCATCGGGTCGATGACCTGATCCAGTCCATCGAGAAGTTCCTCAACTGGAACAACTCCTCTGACGCCTTCCTGGTGGGAGCAGGCAACCTTGGGCTTGCCCTCCTGGGCTACCAGGGCTTCGAGAAGGCTGGCATCAAGATCGTGGCGGCCTTCGACAGCAACCCGACCCGGGTGGGCCAGCAATACCAGGGGGTGACCATCCTCCCCGTGGAGAAGTTCGAGGACCTGGCCAAGCGCATGCACATCTCCATCGGCATCATCACGGTCCCGGAGTCGCGGGCCCAGGAGGTCGCCAACATGATGGTGCGGGCGGGCATCCAGGCCATCTGGAACTTCGCCCCCCCCGCGCTGGATCTCCCTTCCAGCGTTATCGTCGAGAATGTGGAGCTCTACTCCAGTCTGGCGATCATCTCCCGGAAGCTGGCCGAGCGTCATCGGAACCAGTCCCGGAGTTTCCCCTCCACCTCGGAGTAGTCTTCAGAAAGGCCAGCATGACCCGCAACAAGGAGCTTCCCAAGGAAATCGTCGTCTGCATGGGGAGCGCCTGTTTCTCGCGGGGCAACGTGAAGTCCGTCCAGATCATCCAGAGCTACCTGCAGGAGAAAGGCCTCGATAAGGATGTCAAGGTCACGGGAACCCTCTGTCAGGATGCCTGCAAGGAGGGGCCCAACGTCTGCTTCGGGGGATCATGCCTCTGCAAGGTGGATCCCTCCACGCTCCAGGATCTGTTGGACGAGCAATTCGGATACAAGTAGGGGGTTGTGTGACCTTCCAGAAGCCGATCTACACAGAGCAGGGCTACTGCCGGGACTGCTACAAGTGCGTCCGGCACTGCCCGGTGAAGGCCATCCGCATCGAGAACAACCAGGCCTCCATCATCCCGGACCGCTGCATCTACTGCGGCATCTGCGTGGATGCCTGCCCGGTGGGTGCCAAGCGAGTCCGGGATGACCTCAATCGAGCCAAGCTCCTGGTGCGCCGCAAGGAGCGCCTGGTGGCCTCCCTCGCGCCCAGCTTCGTCTCGGAGTTCCCTGGGGTGCGCCCCGGACAGCTCATCCATGCACTCAAAGAGCTGGGCTTCCATGCGGTCTCCGAGGCTGCCCTGGCGGCTGAAGAGGTCTCCGCCTTCTGTGCCGACCTGTCCCGGGAGAGCCAGGACAGCCTCTTCATCAGCACTACCTGTCCCACCATTGTGGAGCTGATCCGGAAGTACTACCCCCACCTGACGCCCCACCTGACGCCTGTCCTCTCCCTCATGGGCGCCCACGCACGGATGTTGCGCCGGGAGATGGGCGACGACATCGGCATCGTCTACATGGGGCCCTGCATCTCCCGGAAGCTGGAATCGGACGACACGGGCATGAAGGTGGATGTGGCCCTTGACTTCGCCTTGCTGCGCCAATGGTTCGAAGACCGGGGCATCGTCCTCGAGGAAGTGGTGGAAGGAGCTGAGGATGTCTTCACCCCCCGACGGAGCCGGGATGGTGCCCTCTACCCCATTTCCGGCGGCATGCTGAAGAGCATGGAGACCTGTGGCGGGCTCGGGCGCGTCCAGACCATGGCCTTCTCCGGTGTCCAGCACATCATGACGGCGCTGGAGGACATCCAGGAGTCGGATAGGGAGACCCCTCTCTTCCTGGAGCTCCTGGCCTGCGATGGCGGCTGCGTGAACGGTCCCCGCAGCCACAAGCGCAGCGGCACCGCCGCCAAGATCCTCGAGATCCGAAAATATGCAGATCTTCCGGTCTCCACCCTGCGGAAGCCTTCTCTGGACATCACCCGGAGTTTCGAACCCTCTCCGGTCCAGGCGCGGGTCCCGTCCCGGGAAGAGATGCAGGCCACCCTGAGGCGTCTGGGCAAGAATGCCACCAGCGATGAGCTGGACTGCGGCGGGTGCGGATACGACACCTGCCGGGCTCTGGCGGCCGCGCTTCTGGATGGCCGTGCGGAACCCAGCATGTGTGTCACCTACATGCGCGAGTTGGCCTCCAACAAGGCCAATGCGCTCATGGCCTCCATGCCCTGTGGGGTGGTCATCGTCGATGACGGACTGAACCTGGTGGAGTGCAATCGCAAGTTCGCCGAGATCCTCGGCGGTGACAATGTGGATGTCTTCGATGCCCGTCCGGGCATGGCAGGGGCTGATCTGACCAAGATCGCCCCCTTCCACCGCCTCTTCAGGACAACCCTGGAGGACGGCAAGGCCATCCTGAGGGATCTCAGGGTGGGTGGCCTCATCCTGCGGGTCTCCGTCTTCCCCATCGAGCCCGGGCGGGTGGTCGGCGGCATCGTCTATGACATCACCCAGCCTCTGGGCGAGCGGGAACTGATCATCCAGAAGGCCGAGGAGGTGATTCGCAAGAATGTCACCACGGTGCAGCAGATCGCCTATCTCCTGGGCGAGAACGCTGCTGAGACGGAGATGATCCTCGCTTCCATCATCGACTCCTTCAAGGTGCGGACCGACAGCTCCTCGGGCAAGGGGGGGCGCTAGGCATGTCCCAGAGCCGGCACTTCATCGAGGTGGACCACTATCAGGAGAAGAAGAACGGGCAGATGGCCTGCGGCGATGTCTTCCTCTCCCAGAAGGTGGACGAGGGGCAGCGGGTGATCTCAGTCCTGGCGGACGGCCTGGGCAGTGGTATCAAGGCCGCTGTGCTGGCCAATCTCACCACCACCATGGCGCTGAAGTTCTCGGCCAACGATGTGAACCTCACCAGGGCAGCCAGCACCATCATGGAAACCCTGCCGGTCTGCAAGGTCCGGGGCATCGCCTACTCGACCTTCACGGTGGTGGACATGGACCGCCATGGGCACACCCGCATTGTCGAGTACGACAACCCTGCCTTCATCCTCCTCCGGGACGGCGCTACCCGGCAGGTGCCCAAGTCCACGATGCCCATCAAGACCGATCTGGAGCGGGAGTCCCGGCTCATGATCACCAACTTCATTGCCAGGCCCGGGGACCGGATCGTGGTCTTCTCCGATGGCGTGGTACAGGCAGGTGTCGGGCAGGGGATCACCCCCCTGGGTTGGGGCATCGAGTCGGTGAAGGCCTACCTGGAGCAGGTGGTGCGGGACCGGCCCAACATCTCCGGCCGCCAGTTGGCGAGGAATCTGGTGCACCGCGCTCTGGCCCACGACAACTTCAAGGCCAAGGACGACATCTCCTGCGGGGTCATTTACTACCGCAAGCCCCGGGAAGTCCTGGTCTTCACCGGGGCCCCTGTCAGGAAGGAGCGCGATGCGGATCTGGCCACCGCCGCTCTGGAGTTTGAAGGGAAGAAGATCATCTGCGGGGGGACCACTGCCACCATCCTCTCCCGGGAGTTGAACCGGCCCCTGCTCATGGATCTCAGCGATCTGGACCCCAACATCCCCCCGGTCTCCCAGATGGAGGGTTTCGAGCTGGTGACCGAAGGGGCCATCACCTTGGCCGCCCTGGCCCGCATGCTGGATCGGGAGGAGAACCCCGACCTGCTCCACCCCAACGCGGTGACCCGTCTGGCGGGGGTACTCCTGGACAGCGACATCATCCACTTCAAGGTGGGCACCAAGATCAATGAAGCACTCCAGGATCCCAGCCTCCCTGAGGACCTGGACATCCGGCGCAACATCATCCGCCACCTGCAGCGCACCCTCAGCGAGAAGTTCCTGAAGGAAGTGCATGTGAGCTTCGTGTAGGGGTCTCTGCACGAAGCCGCTTCACTTCTCTGGGCTTTCGGGTCGCCCAGGAGGCAGGGCTCTTGCTCAGTCCCGCAGTCCGACATTCACCTCAAACTCCCCGTACTCGGTGGAAAAGGGGATGGCGATGCAAGGGATGTCGCCGGAGCGGCTGATCTTGTGGCCCGAGCCGATGACCACGGTGGGGATGGAGATGTTGAGGGAGAAGCCCTCCTGGATGAGGGCCCGGCGGGCGTCACCCACTACGATGTTGCCGATCTCACCGATGGCGTCCTCCACCGACTTGTTCATGCTGGTGATGTCTTCCATGAGCATGTTGGAGGCCACCTTGCAGGCCAGCTGTTCGGGCATGGAGATGATGATGGAGCCGGAGGTCTCGCCGGTGAGGCCGATGATGGCGGAAATGTCGTAGGTGGTGATCAGGTCTTCCTTGAGCTCGATCCCGACTTTTTCCGCATGGACGCTGGCCATCATGTCAAGGCTGCGCAGGGTGGACTCGACAAAGGGATTGATGACAGCAACGTTCATGGAGACCGGACCTCATGTTTGGGCTTGCCACACATTACTCCATCCACGGGGCCGATCCAACCTGATTATTGATGGAGCGTGGTTTCGGCGTCAGGATAGAAGGTCATCAGACGGGACCCCATCATGCTCGAACGCCTCCAAGCAGACCTCAAGACCTCCATGCTGGCCAAGGACACGCTCCGTACCCAGGTCCTCCGCATGGCCCTCGCCGCCTACAAAAACGAGGCCGTGGCCAAGGGGCTGAGCCCCCAGGGCGTGCTGAGCGAGCCGGACGCCCTGGCGGTCGTCAAGCGCCTGGTGAAGAGCCGGGAGGACAGCGTTGAGCAGTTCCTCAAAGCCGGTCAGGTCGAGCGGGCCGAGTCTGAAAAGGCCGAGATCGCCCTGCTCATGCCCTATATGCCCACCATGCTGGAGGGGGCCGAGCTCGAGGCCGCCGTCAAGACCGCCATCGCCGAATGTGGCGCCAGCACCAAGAAGGACATGGGTCTGGTCATGAAGGCCCTCCAGGCCGCCCATGGGGGTGCCTATGATGGCAAGTCCGCCAGCCAGCTCGTCCAGTCCCTCCTGAACTGACCCTCCACCCACGAAAGCCGAGAACATGAAACAGTCCAAGCTCCTCATCCAGACTTTCCGCGAAGCCCCCAGGGATGCGGATGTCGTCAGTCAGCAGCTCATGATGCGCTCCGGCATGATCATGAAGCTTGCCGCCGGCATCTACGACTACCTCCCTCTGGCCTTCCGGAGCATCCGGAAGTTCCAGGAGATCGTCCGGGAGGAGCTGGAGAAGGACGGCTGCCAGGAACTCCTGATGCCCGCCGTCCAGCCCGCCGAACTCTGGCAGGAGTCCGGCCGCTGGAACTTCTACGGCAAGGAGCTGCTGCGCTTCAAGGACCGCAAGAACGCCGACTTCTGCCTGGGTCCCACCCATGAGGAAGTCGTCACCGACATCGTCCGCAAGAACGTCCGGAGCTACAAGCAGCTCCCTATGAACCTCTTCCAGATCCAGAGCAAGTTCCGCGACGAGATCCGCCCCCGCTTCGGCCTCATGCGTGGCCGCGAGTTCATCATGAAGGACGGCTACTCCTTCCACATCGATGACGCCGACGCCGACCGCGAATACTGGGTGATGTTCAACGCCTACAAGCGCATCTTCTCGCGCCTGGGTGTGAAGTTCCGCCCCGTGGAGGCCGACAGCGGCGCCATCGGGGGCAGCTTCACCCACGAATTCCACGTGCTGGCGGGCAGTGGCGAGGACGCCATCCTCTCCTGCGACGCCTGCGACTACACCTCCAACAGCGAGAAGACCGAGGCTCCCCAGGTTCCCGCCGTGGATCACGGTCCCGAGCAGCCCCTCAGCAAGGCCCACTTCAGCACCCCCGGCATCACCGCCATGGAGGAGCAGGCCAAGGCCATGGGTCTGGAGCCCCATCAGGCTTCCAAGTTCTACCTCTACCGGGCCACCCAGGGCGAGAATGCCTTCGAGGTGGGCATGGTCCTGCGCAGCGATCACGAACCCAATCCGGTCAAGCTCCGCAACCTCATCGGGGCTGACACGCTGGAGCTGGTGCCTGTGGAGGAGGCCGAGCAGCTGGCGGGTGCCAAAAGCGGCTTCATCGGGCCTGTGGAGTTCACCAGGGTTCCGATGTATGTGGACCGCAGCCTGGAGGGGGCTGTCAACCTCAGCTGTGGCGCCAACCAGACCGACTGCCACCACTTCAACTTCAGCCCCAAGCGCGATCTGGCCCAGTTCAAGGGCTACTTCGACCTGCGCCTTGCGGTGGAGGGCGATGCCTGTCCCCGCTGCGGGACCGGGAAATATCAGGCCTTCCGGGGCATCGAGGTGGGGCAGGTCTTCAAGTTGGGCACCAAGTATTCGAAGTCCATGAACTGCGTCTTCCTCGACGACCAGGGCAAGGAGCAGCCCATGGTCATGGGCTGCTATGGCATTGGCATCACCCGCACCGTGGCGGCGGTCATCGAGCAGAACTTCGATGCCGACGGCATCATCTGGCCCTGGCCTGTGGCCCCCTACCAGGTGCACCTCCTCTGCCTGGATGCCGGGAATCCCGAGGTCTCCGAGGTGGCCACCCGCCTCGAGAAGGAGCTGGAGCGTGGGGGCTTCGAAGTGCTCCATGACGACCGCGAGGGCATGAGCCCCGGCGCCAAGTTCAAGGACGCCGATCTGATGGGCTTCCCCCTCCGGGTTGTGGTGGGGGCCAAGGGGCTCAAGGATGGCATCGTGGAATTGAAGGACCGTCGCACCAAGGAGATAAGGAAATTCGCTCCCGAGGCGCTGGTTTCGGAAGTGGCCGCCGCCCGGGATCGCATCCTGGCCGAACTGCAGGAAGCCGGGGGGAGGTAAGGTCATGGCAGAGGGTCCTGTCCAGATGACGACCTTCATCGAGGGGGTGCTGGTCCATGGTTCGGCCACCCCCTTCGTCCTGCTGGTGCCCAGCATGCACAACCCCCATCGGGGACTGCTCATGCCCCCCCATGTGCCGTGGTCGCCGGGCTTCCTGCCGCCCACCCTCCTGCAGAACCAGATCGCCATCGGGTGGTGCATCCCCTTCCGCTTCGTAGATGCAAGCCGCCTGCCGGTGGTCTTCGACGAGCGCACCTCCCGGCTGCCCACCCCCTGGCTCCTCCGTCTGGAGGGGCTGGAGGGCCAGCAGCGGCTCTACCTCACCCACCTGCTGAGGACCAAAGGGCCCGAAGAGGAGCTCCCACCGCCTCCCGAAGGCGGACAATGGGTCTCGGAGAAGGCCCTGGCCACCCTGGATCTGCTCCCCGGCGTGCGGCGACTGTGCCAGTCGGCCATCCAGGCGGTGCGGGAAGCCTGATCAGCGGAAGCGAAGGATGATCGACCGGATCGCCTCCAGGGTCCGGTCGATTTCAGCCTCGGTGTTGGAAGGTCCCAGGGAGATGCGGATGGCCTGCCGGGCCCTGGTGTCGTCCAATCCGAGGGCCTGGAGGATGTAGGAGGGCTCCCGGTTGGTGGAGCTGCAGGCCGAGCCCACCGATACGGCGATGCCCTGGAGATCGAGGTTGAGGAGCATATCCTCGCCGGGGATGCCAGGCAGGCCCACGTTGACGGTGTTGGGCAGGCGCTGCTCCGGGTGGCCGTGGATGGGCAGGCCCAGGAGGACGAGGCCCGCCTCCAGCCGCAGCCGCAAGGCCAGGACCTTGGCAGCATCCGCTTCCTGTTGGTGCCGGGCATGCTCACAGGCGACGCCGAATCCCACAATGCCGGGCAGGTTTTCGGTACCAGGCCTGAGCCTGCGCTCCTGGCTCCCACCCGTCAGGGTCGGATGGATCGCGAGGCTCCGCCTCACGAAGAGCGCCCCGACTCCCTTGGGTCCCTGGAGTTTGTGGGCCGAGAGGCTGAGGAGGTCCACACCCGACTCCCGGACTAGAATCGGGATCTTCCCAGCCGCCTGAACCGCATCGGTGTGGAACAGAGCCCCCGCAGCATGGGTTCTCCCGCAGGCTTCAGCGATGGGTTGGAGGGTTCCCAGATCATTGTTGGCCGCCATGATGGAAACCAGGTCCTGCCCCTCGGCCAAGGCCCGGTCCAGGTCGTCCAGGCGGAGAATGCCCTGGTGATCCACGGGGAGCGATGTGAGGGAAGCCCCCATGCGGCGGAGTTCGTGCCCTGTCTCCCGGATGGCGGAATGCTCGATGGCACTGATCGCCAGCCTTCCTCCCGGAGGCAGGGCGCCCCGGAGCGCCAGATTGTCAGCCTCAGTGCCTCCGCTGGTGAAGATGATCTCCTCAGGTGCAGCACTGATCATGGCGGCCACCTGCGCCCGGGCCAAGTCCAGGCGCCTGCGGGCCTCCTGCCCGAAGCGGTGGACGCTGGAGGGGTTCCCCAGGCCCTCGCGCAGGCAATGCACCATGGCCTCCACGACCTCCGGGAGGGGCGGGGTGCTGGCGTTGTGGTCGAGGTAGATGGACGACACAGGGCTCCTTTTGGCATCCAGATGACATTTTGATGTATTTTCCCGCTCGGTTAGGTTTAAATCCAACCAAAGCACAAGTATTCCCCGGAGAGAGAAATGTCCTTCCCTATGGACATCCAGAGGAGTTCTGCCCTTCAGGATGCCTGCCCCTTCATCGGGCCCCAGATTCTGCACCACGCTGTGCAGGCGGCACCCGTCATGGTCTTCCTCAACCGAGAGGACGGACGGATCGCCTATGTCAACCAGGAGGCCTCAACCACCCTGGGTTACTCCCGTGAGGAGTTGCTGAGCATGACTATTCCGGATCTGGTGGAGGACTTCGACATCCAGAGCTTTCGAGCGCACGTCGGGGACCTTGCCAAGGTGGACGCCATGACCTTTGAGGCCATCCACCTGGCCAAGGATGGCCGACGGATCCCCGTGGAGGTCCGCACCATCCTCATGGAAGTCAACGGTGAGCGCATGACCTGCGCCTATGCCACCGATATCACCCGGCGGAAGCAGGTGGAGCAGGAGCTGAGGCGGAGCCAGCGGATGGACAGCCTCGGGCAATTGGCCAGCGGCATAGCCCATGACCTCAAGAACATGCTGTCCCCGGTCCTCCTGGGGGCCCAGCTCATGGAGACTGATGCCCCCAGTCCCGAAAAGCAGCGGCTTGCCTGCAACATGGCCAATCAGATCAAGCGATGCAATGCATTTCTCAATCAACTTATGACCTTTGCCCGCGGATCAGCGGGCCACCGGGAGCGTCTCGCCCTGGTCCCTTTGATCGAAGAGACTCTGGCCCTCTGCACCAGCAGCTTCCCCCGGAATATCGAGATCCGGACCTCCCTCCCCTCAGGGCTGCCTGAAGTCGTGGGCAATCCGACCCAGCTGGAGCAGGTCATGATGAATCTTCTGGTCAATGCCCGCGATGCCATGCCCGAGGGGGGCTGCCTGGAGGTGGAGCTGGGAACCGAGCTGGCCTCGGATGGCCACTCCTGCCTTTCGCTGCAGGTGAGGGATACCGGCATCGGGATTCCGGAGGAGCTGCGGGAACGCATCTTCGAGCCCTTTGTCACCACCAAGCCCGCGGGGCGGGGTACCGGCCTGGGGCTCTCCACCACCATCGGCATCATCCGGAGCCACGGTGGCCGCATTGAGGTGGAGAGCCAGCCGGGGCAGGGGAGCTGCTTCACGGTGCTCCTGCCCAGCGCCTCCTGAAGAGAGGCGCCGGAGCGGTTAACCTGTATCCATGGCCAAGCTCCGTCTCGATCAACTCCTCGTCCAGCGCGGGCTCTGCGAGACCCGGGCCAAGGCCCAGGCACGGATCCTCGCCGGTGAGGTTCTGGTGGAGGACCGGCCAGTGACGAAGGCGGGCACAGCCATCCCCGAGGAGGCGCCCATCCGTCTCCGGGGAGAGAACCTGCCTTATGTGAGCCGTGGGGGGCTCAAACTGGCAGGGGCCCTGGATGGCTTCGGGATCGACCCTGCCGGACTGATCTGCTTCGATGCGGGCTCAAGCACAGGTGGTTTTACGGACTGCCTGCTGCAGCGGGGGGCGCTCAGGGTCTATGCCGTGGATGTGGGTACGAATCAGCTGCACTGGAAGCTGCGGAGCGACCCCAGGGTTGTCTCCATGGAGCAGGTCAATCTCAGGTTGTGGGAGCCGTCAGCCATTCCGGAGACCTGCAGCCTCCTGGTGGCCGACCTGAGCTTCATCAGCCTCAAGCTGGCCATTCCGCCCATCCTTCCGAGTCTGCGGAACGACGCCCGGGCCATTCTCCTGGTCAAGCCCCAGTTCGAGGCGGGAAGGGAGGATGTGGGCAGTGGGGGCATCGTCCGGGATCCGGCGGTACATCAGCGGGTGATCCGGGAGATCTGGGCCTTCTTCTCCGATTCACCCTTGAGGCCCCAGGCCTTCATGGAGAGCCCCATCCGCGGCGGCGAGGGAAACCTGGAGTTCCTCCTCCTCTTGGAGAAGGGTGGGCCATGCCGTCCTTTTCCGGAGGCCTGCGCCTGATCAGCCGCAGGAGCAGCCGCCGCCGCAGTTGCCGTCGCAGCCGCCCTTGCCTGGCTTCTTTCTGAGGATGCCACGGAGCAGGTAGGCTCCGCAGGCCAGCACGATGAGGATGATGATCAAGGTCTGCATGGAGACCTCCTGTCCTTTGGATGCTCCCAGCCTTCAGCCCATGCCGATGGCCTTGCCCAGAGTGACGATGATCCAGGCGAGGACCCAGGCGAGGACCAGCCCGTAGCCAACGCTGAAGCCTGTCCACCCCCAGCTCTGGGTCTCCTTCCGGATGATGCCCACCGTGCCCAGGCAGGGGATGTAGATCAGGGTGAACACCATGAAGGCGATGGCAGTGAGGGGGGTGAGGCCGGAGCTGTCACGGAGACTCTGCTGGAGGGGGCTGAGTCTGCCCTGATCCCCCTCTTCCCGGGCCTGGTTCAGCACACCGAGGGTGCCCACCACGATTTCCTTGGCCACGAAGCCCGCGGTGAGGGCCACGCCATCCTTCCAGGCCTCGGCCCGCCTGTGGTCAGGGTCGAAGATGGGCCGGAAGACGGGCTGGATCAGTTTCCCGAAACGGGCAGCATAGCTCTGGTTCATGATCCGGCCCTGGAAGGCGAAGTCCAGGTCGTCCAGTGCAGTCTGTTCAGCACCGGGATCAAGGTGCCTTGCCCGGACCTCCTGCTCCAGACGGTGGCGCTCGACAGCAAGATTCTTGTCGCTGATGCCCGGGTACTGGCTGAAGAACCAGATGAGCACGGCCCCAGCGAAGATCACGGTTCCCGCTTTCTTGAGGAAGATGAACCCCTTCTCCCAACCATGGAGGCAGGTGGTGCGGAGCAGGGGCACGCGGTAGGGGGGCAGCTCCATGACGAAGGGGGCTTGGTCATGGCGGAAGAGGGTCAGGCGAAGGAGCTTGCCCATGAGGATGGCCAGGACGAAGCCCAGGACGTGCATGCCCACCACCACCAGTGCACCCTGGACGGGCTTGAAGAAGGCTCCGGCGAAGAGGATGTAGACCGGCAGACGGGCCGAGCAGGAGATCAGGGGGTTCACCAGGATGGTGATGAGGCGGTCGCTCCTGGCCTCGATGGTCCGGGTGGCCTGGATGGCTGGGGCGTTGCAGCCCAGGCCCATGATCAGGGAGATGAAGCTCTTTCCGTGGAGGCCCATCTTGTGCATGAGGCGATCCATGATGAAGGCTGCCCGGGCCATGTAGCCCGAGTCCTCCAGGAAGCTGATGCAGGCCATGAGGATCATGATGACGGGGACGAAGACCACCACCGAACCCACACCCGGGATGATGCCGTTGGCCAGGAGGCTGGTCAGCTCACCCTGGGGAAGGTGATCCCCGAGGAAGTGCTGGAGCCACCCGAAGAGGGAGCCGATCCAGTCCTGGGGGTATTTGCCCACCACGAAGGTCAGGGCATACACCGCCACCATCACCGCCAGGAAGATGGGAAAGCCCCAGAATCGGTGGGTCAGGACCCGGTCCATCCGGGAGGACCGGTCCGTCTGGCCCAGATCTCCGCCCCGGACGGCTTCCATCATCAGGCCGCGGGCAAACCCGTAGCGGTGCTCGGTGAGCAGGGTCGCGGCGTCTGCGCCCAGGTGGCCCTCCAGAAAGGCCTGGCTGGTCTCAAGACGGGCTTGGATGGCCTTGTGGGCATGGCTCCGGGCCACGAGTTCCAGGGCATCAGTGGCCCCCTCCAGGAGACGGAGGGCCAGGCGGCGGGGCTTCCGGATCTCGGCGAGGTGCTCGTCCCGCAGGATCTCCTCTTCCAGGCGCAGGACCTCATCCTCAATGTCCTGGCCAAAGCCGACTTGGGCAAGATTGTTCCAGTTGACGCCACTGGGGGTGGCGACGGCGGCCTTCAGCTCTGCCAGGCCCTCTCCGGTGCTGGCCACAGTGCTGACCACCGGACAGCCCAGGAGGGTGGAGATGGTGGCCTGGTCGATCTCCAGGCCGCGGGCCCGGGCCTCGTCGGCCATGTTGAGGACGAGGACCATGGGCTTGCGCAGATCCAGCAGCTGGGTCGTGAGGTAGAGGTTCCGCTCCAGGTTGGCGGCATCGACGACGTTGACGATGAGATCCACCTCCGCTTCGGCCAGGTAGGTAGCGGCGATGCGCTCATCCTCGCTGCGGGCGGAGAGGGAGTAGGTCCCCGGGAGGTCCACCACCGTGGCTTCGCTGCCATCCAGCAGGCGGAAGGAGCCTGCCCGACGTTCGACGGTGACGCCGGGCCAGTTGCCCACATGCTGCCGGGCACCGGTGAGGGCATTGAAGAGGGAGGTCTTCCCGCAATTGGGATTGCCGGCGAGGGCAATGGTCAGCATGTGGCAACTTCCTTGTCGTCTTTGGAGCCCGCCCGGGTGTCGGGGCGCTTGGCGCAGTCCTATAGAATCCCGCAGGGCAGGACAATTTTCCACTTGGAGGAACCGGAGCCTTTCCTTCCCCTTGGATGCCGCAAAGCCCCCCGGTTACCGGGGGGCTTTGCGGAAAGGCCGGGACTCACTTGCCCCAGAGCTTCCCGATCCGGTAGACGAGCCCGGCATTGAGGGCATAGCGGGGAGAGGCCTCGGCCCACCCGTGCTCAACACTCATATCCACTGTGAGTCTGTCACTCACCTCGCAGCTGAGTGCCAGGATGCTGCCGAGCTCCCGGTCCCCCAGGTCGGATTTGGCCACACCATAGTGGTCCAGAGTCAGGTTCCAGCCCGCGGCGGGTGCATAGGTCACCGCCAGTGAGCCCACCTTCTGGGTGGCCTTCCGACTGCCATCCTCGACTCGGGTCCGGGTCACGCCGGCATTGGCGTCCAGGGCCCAGCGCCCCATGGCGCGGCTCATCGTCACCAGCAGCGTGTCCTCATGGAAGCCTGAGCTCAGTCCCTTGGCTTCGCTGGCTCGGGGGATGACATGGGAATAGGCCAATCCCAGGTCGATTCCCGCCTTGTCCTGGGCAGCGAAGAGCAGCTGCCCCCCGATATAGGGATCGCTCACCCCGCGGTTGGAGTCCCCATCCGAGGAGCGATTCCAGGCATGGGCGTTCCAACCGAAGCGGAGGTCCAGCCAGGAGCACACTCCGAGATCGAACTGGGCGGTGATGCCGCCTTCCCGGCTCTCATCTTTGGCCCGAACCTGGGTCGCGCCCAGTTCCAGCTGGAGAACACCCTTCTCTGTGAGCCCTGCGGGGGTGGTGACGATGGAGCGCACGGCTCCCGCCTGGGGCTCTTCAGCCTTCAAGAGGGGGGCCGCGAGGAGGATGGCTGGGAGGGCAAGGCTGAGGCTCTTCATGGGGTCTCCAGGGGAAGCTGGCTTGCTTCAAGGTGAGAATGAGTCTCAATAGTATACGTGGAGCGTCCCTGCTGCAAGACACCATTTCAGGCATCAGAGTCCCATCGGGCTTCATACTGGTCCATTCCCCGGAGGTTGCCATGTCCCATTCCCCTCGCGTCGCTGTGGTACTGGCCGGAAGCGGCCACATGGACGGTGCGGAGATCCGTGAGGCGGTCTTCGCCCTTCTGGCCTTGGACCAGCAGGGGGTGGAGGTGCAGTGCTTCGCCCCCGATGCCCCTCAGCACCATGTGGTCAATCACGCCACAGGACAGGAAGCCACCGGAAGCCGCAATGTCCTTGAGGAGGCGAGTCGCATCGCCCGCAAAGGGAACTGCCTTCCCCTTGCCGACGCCCGGGTCGAAGATTTCGACGCCCTGGTCCTGCCCGGGGGCTTTGGCGTGGCCAAGAACCTCTGTGACTTCGCCTTCCAGGGTGCTGCAGGCAAAGTGATCCCGGACCTGGAGGCCCTGGTGAACGGTTTCTTCAATGCAGGCAAACCCGTAGGCGCCATTTGCATCGCCCCGGCACTGGTGGGTCTGTGTCTCGCCTCGGCGGGGCGGAAGGGCCGTCTCACCCTGGGGGACGGTGCACAGGTCCAAGCGGCCATGGAAGCCCTCGGGCACACCTATGTGCCGGTTCCTTCCCCCAGGGAGGTGGTGATCGATGAGGAGAACAGACTGGTCACGACGGCGGCCTACATGTTTGATGACGCCCGCCTGAGCGACGTCTGGACAGGTATTGAGCGCTGTGTCACCGAGGTCCTCCGGAGGAGGTAGACCCTAAGGCCCTTTCGGGTCCTACCGATAAGACCTGCAGATGATTGCGGCGGCGAGCCGGTGGAGGTTGTATTGCGGAGTGTCCATGCCGTTCTGGTGCTGGTCTGCCTCTCTCTGGGGGCCCAGGTGCCGGTCCCCGCATCCCTCACCCTGCGGGAGTGCATTGACCGGGCGCTGGCGGCCAACAGGAACCGTCAAGTCTCCCTGAGCTCCCAGCGTGTGGCGGAGGCTCAACTCAAGCAGGCCCTTTCGGCGCGATGGCCGGAGGCTTCGCTCCAGATCACCGGATTGCGCCGGGACCAGGACCCCAACTTCATTTTCCCCAGCACCACCTTCAGCCTCGGGGACATGGCGACGCCCCTGGCGGAGGCGGTGGCGGCCGCCCAGCTCGCCAAGTCAGGCATCACTCCGGATTCCGCGGGCCTGGACGCCTACAACACCGCCCTGACCCAGGCCACTCAGCAGGCCCTGTCCCAGTTCCAGGGCATCACCATCCCCAAACAGAACGTCAAACTCCTTGATCGCGATCTTCTGACCTCCTCTCTGAGCGTCCATGTCCCCCTATACACCGGCGGCAAGGTGGGTGCCGCCATCCGTGAGGGCAGGGCAGGTCTTGCAGCCGCCCGGGAAGAGGTGCACAGGACAGATCTCCAGATCGTCCAGCAAGTCAGGGACTGCTATTCCAGTGCCCTCTTCACCCATCGCCTGCTTGCGCTGGGGCAGGAGAGTCTCGACCGGATGCAGGTGATGCTGGACCTGACGGAGCGGCTCTACCAGCGAGGTTCAGAGCGGGTGCGGAAGACGGACTACCTGCGGACCAGGGTCCTCGTCGCCAGTCTCCGCTCCCTGGTGCTCAACCTCAAAGCCAATGACGAGATGGCCCGTACGGCCCTGGGCAATGTCATGGGGCTCCCCTGGGATGCCTCGATCCAGCCTGCGGACCAGGAGCTCCCGGATCCTGAAATCCCCACAGGCCTGGCGGAACTGGTGGCAAGAGCCCAGGCCCTCAACCCCACGGCCATCCAGATCAGCCAAGGTCTTGAAGCGGCGGATGCCGGAGTGGCCAAGGCCCGGGCGGGACACCTCCCGGTGGTCGTCCTCTTCGGCACTGCGGACCGCTATGACAATGCCTACAACCAGGGGCTGGTGTCTGGCCAGAACCGGAACACCTGGACCCTGGGGCTACGGGTCCAGATTCCCCTTTTCAGCGGCTTCCGGGTGGAAGGGGAGATCCTGGAGGCCAAGGCCCGGCGGGAGCAGCTCGGCCAGCAGCAGCGCCTGTTGCAGGAGGGGCTCGGCGTCCAGGTGAAGGATGCCTTCCTTCAGCTTGCCCGTGCCTCCGAGCAGGTCCAGACCATCGGACAAGCGCTGGAGTCGGCTCGGGAGAACCGGCAGCTTCATGAAGAGGCCTATCGTGAGGAGCTGGTCGAGACCAAGGATGTGGTGGAGGCGCAACTCACTGAGCTCTTCATCTCCAGCCAGCTACAGAAGGCACGTTACGATGCCCGGATTCAGCAGAGCCGTCTCGACAACTTGATAGGACAGAGCCTTGGTGCAGATCGCTAGAACATGCCTCCTGCTCCTCTGCCTGGTCTCAGCCGGGACAGCCCGGGTGTGGAGCAGCGACCCCCATTGGGTGAGAATCGGCTTCTCCCAGGCCTCCTTCCCTGAGGTCTCTCCCCAGGATGTCCGAGCCTCCCTTTCCATCTGGGCCGAGGAGGTCACCCGGAGTGTGCCGGGGATCTCCGGCGTGTCCACCTACATCTTCGGCAGACCGGGGGAGATCGCGGAGGCCCTCCGGAGATCCGAGATCGATGTGGTGGTGATGCCCACCTATGACTACCTCTCCAGCATGCGTTCCACACCGGTGGACATCGGCTTTGTGACCGACCAGGGACCGGTGGGCTGCCAGCGCTTTGTCATCGTGGGCGATGCCAGGATGCCCAGCCCCACACTCAGCTCTCTCCGGGGGAGGCGCTTCTGCCATGTGGATGGGGAGAATCTGGCACTCCTCTTTGTGAACAACGAGCTGCTCAGGACATCCCAGATGGAGATGGATCGGTTCTTCAGGGGTATCGAGGTCGTCCCGAGGGGGGTCCAGGCCTTGAACGGGGTCTATTTCGGCAAAGCGGATGTCTGCGTCGTGTCGGAAGACACCTTCCGGCTCGCCACCACCATGAACCCGCAGATGGCCCACAGGCTTCGCATCATCGCCTCCTCCCCGCTGCTTTACAACGGTGTCGCCCTGTTCAGGCAGGGGTTCCCGGAACCCATGAGGCGGGCCGTACTCGATGGCATAGCAGGGCTGGGCAGTACCTCCAGGGGACGACAGATCCTGAGCCTCTTCCGTGCCTGCGGGATCCGGCCGGCGACCGAGGCTGACCTCGCGGTCACCCGGCGTCTGTACCAGGAATACCGCCGCAGAAAGGGGAGGCTGCTGTGACCGATCCCCGCCGTCTGGGGCTCTTCCCCCGCATCTTCCTCATGTTCCTCCTGGTCCCCATCCTGGCGATCCTTCTGGGGGTGGGCATGGTGCTGCCCCGCCAGGAGCGGCTGCTCATGCAGGCCCTGGACTCCCAGATGAGCGGGACGCTGGCCTCCATCACCGGAATCAACAGCTCCACCTTCGCCCGGGATGACTTTGCAGGTCTGGTGGAGATCGGCACCCAGGTTCTGGAGGCCAACCCGGAACTCCGCTACGTCATCATCTCCCGCAATGGGGGCACAGCCATCCAGAACACTGACGGCCACTGGGCGGAACTGGATCTCCGCGCCCCGGAGAACCAGTGGATCAAGGGGGCCTCCAGCCGGATCATCGAACACAATCCCCTCACGGGTACCCGGGTTTACCACCACGCCTTCCCAGTGAAGTTCTACAACACTGAGTGGGGCTGGATCTACGTGGGGGTCTCCATGGCCACCTACGACGCCCAGCTCCACCAGCTCTACATCAACTTTGTGGTAGGCGCGCTCGTCTTTGCGGCCCTGTCGGCCCTCCTGGCCTGGCTCTTCACCAGGCGTCTGGCCACCCCGCTCCTGCACCTCAAGACGGCCGCGGAGCGGATCCAGGGGGGAGAACTGGGGATGCGGGCGGTGGTGAGCACCGGGGATGAGGTGGAGCAGCTCAGCTTGGCCTTCAACGGGATGGCCGAGGCCCTCCAGCGTCTGAAGGAGGGTCTGGAGGCCCGGGTGAACGAGAGGACGCTGGAGCTGCAGCGCTCGGAGGAGCGCTACCGGCTCCTCTTCGAGAATGCCGCCGAGGCGATCTTCGTGCTCCAGCAGAGGCGCATCCGCTTCTGGAATCCGGCGCTCCGGGGCATGGTCGGTCGGGAGCAGGATCAGCTCACCGGCACCCGCTTCGAGGAACTGGTCCTCCAGGAGGACCGTCCCGCCTTCCTGGACCTTGTGGCCCGCGCAGAGTCCACCGGCAGTCCCGTCCTGCGGGAAGGACTCCGACTGGAGTCCAGGGGAGGGGAGCCGGTCTGGGTGAACCTCAACTGTGTCGTCATTCGCTGGGATGAGGACCCTGCTCTCCTCTTCTTTGCCCAGGACACCTCCGAGAGCCGCGCCCTCCAGGTCCAGCTCTTCCATGCCCAGAAGATGGAGGCCATCGGCACCCTGGCCGGCGGCATCGCCCATGACTTCAACAACATCCTGGCGGGCATCCTGGGCTATGTCTCCCTGCTGCAGATGGGCAAGGAGCCCGGCAGCCCCGAATACGAGCGGCTGCAGAAGGTCGAAAAGCAGGTCAACAGTGCCACGGGGCTCACCCGTCAGCTCCTGGGCTTCGCCCGGGGAGGGGCCTACGAGCCCAAACCCTGGGACCTCAACCAGATTGTGCAGGGGGCACTGGACCTCTTCGGCAGAACCAAGCGGCAGGTGCGGATTACCCTGGAACTCCACCGGGAGAGGTGCGTGGTGGACTGCGACCGGGGCCAGATCGAGCAGGTCCTGATCAACCTCTTCGTCAATGCCGCCCACGCCATGCCCGATGGGGGAACCCTCACGATCCGCACCGACTTCCAGGACCATGGCAGGGACTTCGCCGAAGCCCATGGCGTGGAGCCTGGCACCTATGTTGAAGTCTCCGTAAAGGACACCGGCGTCGGCATGGACAGCGCCACTCTGGCGCGGATCTTCGATCCCTTTTTCACCACGCGGAGCATGGGGGGCGGCACGGGGCTCGGGCTGGCCTCGGTCTACGGCATCCTGAAGAACCACGGGGGCTGCATCCGCGTCGAGAGTCGGCCGGGCATGGGCGCCAACTTCACCTTCTCACTGCCGAGATCCCAGGTGGGCCTCATCTCGGAGGAGCGGCAGCGGGTCAAGCAGATCACGGCGGGAGAGGGCAGCGTCCTCATCGTGGACGACCAGGAGATCATCCGGACGGTGGGCCAGTCCATGCTGGAGATGATCGGTTACCGGGTGACCGCCGTGGAGAGCGGTTTGGCTGCCATCGAGTTCATCAAGGGCCACCCGGGGATGCTGGACCTCGTGATCCTGGACATGATCATGCCGGGCATGAGCGGAGGAGAGACCTTCCAGCGAATGAGGGCCCTCGAACCGGAACTCCCCGTGATCCTCTCCAGCGGCTACAGCCTGGATGGGGAGGTGGAGGCCCTCCTGGAATGCGGTTGCAACGGCTTCCTCCAGAAGCCTTTCAACGCCGCCCAACTGGCCGAGAAGATCAGCGAGGTTCGGGGGGCCCCGCCGGGCTGAGATCCCAGGGTTCGGGGCGGGGCTCGGCCCAGGCACGGACGATCCGGCGGAGAGCGGGATGGCTCAGCCGAGTGGCGACCAGGAGCCGCTCCTCCGGCGAGAGGGCCCGTACCCAGGGAGCAGCCATACCCAGGACCAGGCCACTCTCGGGGAGCTCCAGGCTCCGGTCCAGGGCCACCAGGACCTGAGCGGCGATCTGACGCGAAGCCTGCCAGCGGGAGGACTGGAGCGCCGTGGCCTGGAAAGGGGTCAGGGGGGGCTGGATGAGACCCATCAGGGTCTCGTGACCGAGGCGCCCGTGCTGGAGGAAGGCGCCCAGCACCCCCTCGTCCCTGACCTTCCAGACCAGGGGCCACATGGCTCTGGGGGCCTGGGGGGCGAAACTGCGGCGCTCACCCAGGGTCATGGTTCCCCAGAGCCCCTGGAGTCGCTCCACCGCCAGGCTCCGGGCCTGGGGATGGGCCGTGGGATCCTGGGCCACGGCGGCCAGAGCTCGCCACGGAAGGCGGGGAAGCAGCCGCATCCGGAGCTGGACCGGACTCTTGGGATGCTGGGCGATCCACCGCAGGAGGAGAGGTCTGCGACGCAGCTCCGGCAGCTCCGCCGCCGCCTCCAGCCAGCCCGCGGGGGGCGCAGGATGACGGAGCTGCCGCAGAAACTGGGACCAGGGAAGGTCCGGGGGAAGGAGCCATGACACGATCGGGAGACCTCCGGAGGACTTGCGGTCTCCAGCCTACAGCCTGGGCTGGTTTCGGGCATCATGGACAGGTGCGATCACCCGCTTTCCCCCTTCTGCTCCTGCCCCTCCTCCTCGCTCTGGGGAGCACTGCCTGCGGCCGGAAGGGCGATCCCATCCCCAGGCCCCGGGTATCGCCTCAGGTCTGCCAGACCCGCTGGCTCTCCCTCCGGGAGCTGGAGGTCCGCCTGCCCCTGAAGGATGCCCAGGGGGAATCCCTGGTGGGCGTCGAGCAGATCCGTGTCTACTACCTGCCTGTGGGGCTGGCCTGCCCCCAGCCGGCGGAGCTCATCACCCGGGGCGAGGTCATCCTGGAGCAGCGCCGTCCGGACCTCCCCCCCCCGGGTGGAGTCATCCGGATGGACCTCAGGGAGATCGGCCGCCCCACGGGGTGGCTCGTGGTGGTGGCGGTGCGGGTCGGTGGGGTCATCGGTGAGCCCAGTCCGGTCCTGCCCTGGATCAACCCGGGCATCTGAGTCTGGCGGCAGGTCTCTGTTCATTCCCTGGCCTTGAGCCCGGGCCAGGGCCGTCCCTGACTTCTTCCCTGTTGTGCTTTCCGATCTTAGGGAAGGTTCAATCAAGAATTTTGATCCTGCAAATTGATTATGCGGACGACAGGCAGCATCCAAGGGTGACAGGGGAGCTGCCGCCCGGCAGAGGTGTCCCGGGGCTCTGAGCGCTCTCGTCCAGGAGGGTTCATGTCGGCCAAGCATGAGTTTCCGGATTCTGAACTTTACCCACCGCCGGAGGGACTGAGCCGGCAGGGCGATGCCCATGCCTGGCTGGAGTTGGCTGCGCGGGCGGATCGCGACCCCGAGGGGTTCTGGGAGGAGGAGGCCCGCCAGCTGAGCTGGTTCCGTCCCTGGGACCAGGTCCTGGATGACAGCCGAAAACCCTTTTACAAGTGGTTTGTGGGTGGACGGACCAACATTGTCCACAATGCCGTTGACCGGCATCTGGCCGGGTACCGCCGGAACAAGCTGGCCCTGATCTGGGAGAGCGAGGATGGGAAGTCCAGGCGGACCTACTCCTATTTCTCTCTGAACCAGGAAATCTGCCGCATGGCCAACATCATCAAGGCCATGGGGGTAAAGCGCGGGGACCGGGTCACCATCTACATGGGCCGCACCCCCGAGATCATGTTCGCCATGCTCGCCTGCGCCAAGCTGGGGGCCGTCCACTCGGTGATCTTCGGAGGCTTCTCCGTGGACGCCCTGGCGGGGCGCATCGCCGACAGCCAGTCCAGGCTGGTCATCACCTGCGACGGCAGCCTCCAGAACGGCAAGCGCATCGAGCTCAAGCGCATCGTTGATGAGTCCCTGCGCACCTGCCCCTCGGTGGAGAACGTGGTGGTGGTGCGGCACACCGGTCAGGAGGTGCCCATGGAGGCCATGCGGGACCACTGGTATCACGACCTCTGCATGCTGCCCATCGCCAACGGCAAGTGCGCCACCGAGGAGATGGATGCCGAGGACCCCCTCTTCATCCTCTACACCTCCGGATCCACAGGGAAGCCCAAGGCCATCCTCCACACCCACGGGGGGTATATGGTCGGAACCTACGCGACCCTCAAATACGTCTTCGACCTCAAGGACGAGGACCGCTTCTGGTGCACCGCCGACCCCGGCTGGATCACCGGCCACTCCTACCTGGTCTACGGTCCGCTGCTGAACGGGGCCACGGTCTTCATGTTCGAGGGAGGTCCCACGTATCCCTTCCCCAACCGCTGGTGGCAGCTCATCGAGCAGCACGGCATCAGCATCTTCTACACAGCCCCCACGGCCATCCGCTCCCTCATGCGCTTCGGGGACGCCTGGCCCAACAAGCACGACCTCTCTTCCCTGCGCCTTCTGGGCTCGGTGGGCGAGCCCATCAACCCCGAGGCCTGGCGCTGGTTCCACACCGTGGTAGGGAAGGGGCGCTGCCCCATCATGGACACTTGGTGGCAGACCGAAACGGGGGCCTTCGTCATCACCCCGCTGCCTTCGACTCCCCTCAAGCCCGGGTCCAGCACCCGGCCCTTCTTCGGCCAGAAGGCGGAGATCCTGGACGAGGAGGGCAGGGAGGTGCCCGAGGGCACCGTGGGCTATCTGGTGCTCAGCCGTCCCTGGCCCTCCATGCTCCGCACCCTCTATGGAGACGACGAGCGCTACATCCAGGCCTACTGGAGCCGATTTCCGGGCAAGTACCTCACCGGGGACAGCGCCCGCCGGGACGCGGACGGCTACTACTGGATCGCCGGGCGGGTGGACGATGTCATCAAGGTCTCAGGTCACCGCCTGGGCACCGCTGAAATCGAGTCGGCCCTCATCACCCACCCCGCCGTGGCCGAATCCGCCGCCATTGGCCTGCCCCACGAGATCAAAGGGCAGGCCATCCACTGCTACGTCCAGCTGAAACCCGGTCTCAAGGGTTCAGACACCCTGGTGGAGGAGCTGCGCCACCACGTCTCCCATCACCTGGGTGCCATTGCCCGACCGGAGTCCGTCACCTTCGTGGACAAGCTCCCCAAGACCCGCTCCGGCAAGATCATGCGGCGGGTGCTCAAGGCCAGGGCACAGGGCCTGCCCGAAGGTGATCTCTCAACTCTTGAAGAGTAATCTATTTTATATCAGCGGTTGTCGGTGCTGCCTCCATTGGGTTCCACCGACAGCCACTGCTTTCAAACAACGAGTGAGACCTTGGGCCTCTCTGGGCTGGTGACCTTTCAGGTCAGCCCAGCAGTCCCCTCAGCACGAAGGGCAGGATGCCCCCAGAGCGGTAGTAGTCCACCTCGATGGGGGTGTCGATGCGCAGCTTCACCCAGGCGTTGACCACAGAGCCATCGGACCGGGTGAGGATGAGGCGGGCTTCGCTCTGGGGCTTCAGCTCGGGGTCCAGCTCGATGTCCACGGTCTCCTGGCCGGTGATGCCCAAGGTCTCCCAGGACTCTCCCGCCATGAACTGGAGGGGCAGGATGCCCATGCCCACCAGATTGGCCCGGTGGATGCGCTCGAAGCTCCTGGCCACCACCGCCTTGATACCCAGGAGTTGGGTGCCCTTGGCGGCCCAGTCACGACTGGAGCCGGTGCCATATTCCTCCCCGGCGAAGACCACGGTGGAGATGCCCTCAGCCTGGTAGCGCATGGCGGCGTCGTAGATGTAAAGCTTCTCGCCGCTGGGCTGGTGAAGGGTGAGGCCTCCCTCCTCCCGGGAGCCGTCCTCCCTGGTGGGCAGCATCAGATTCCGGATGCGGACATTGGCAAAGGTGCCCCGCATCATGACTTCGTGGTTGCCGCGGCGGGATCCATAGGAGTTGAAGTCTTCCCTCGCCACCCCCTGGGCCAGGAGATACTGCCCGGCGGGGGAAGCGGGCTTAATGGAGCCCGCTGGAGAGATGTGATCCGTGGTGACCGAGTCCCCGAAGAGGGCCATGACCCGTGCTGCACGGACCCCGGGGGTGAAGTCACCCTTTTCGGCGAGGGTGAACCCCTCGAAGAAGGGGGGGCGGGCGATGTAGGTGCTGGCTGGCCAGGTGTAGACGGGGCTGCTGACGCCCTTGACTCTGTCCCAGAGTTTTCCGGGCTTGGTCTCCACCTTGGCGTAGTTCTCCCGGAAGGCCTTGGGTTTCATGGCCTTCTTCATCAGGCTCCTCAACTCCTTGGCCTTCGGCCAGATGTCCTTGAGAAACACGGGCTTGCCATCCTTGCCCAGACCCAGGGGCTCCTTCAGGAGGTCCCGGGTCACGGTGCCGGCGATGGCATAGGCCACCACCAGGGGAGGGCTGGCCAGGAAGTTGGCCTTGATGGCGGGGTGGATGCGGGCCTCGAAGTTGCGGTTGCCCGAGAGGACCGCGGCACCCACCAGGTCATGGCGGGCGATGGCCTCGTTGATGGCTGGGGCCAGCTCACCCGAATTGCCGATGCAGGTGGTGCACCCGTAGGCCGCCAGGGCGAAGCCCAGCTTGGCCAGGGGCTTGAGCAGCCCTGTGTCCTCCAGATACTCAGTGACGATCCGGGACCCCGGGGCCAGGGAGGTCTTGATGTGGGGGGGGACGCTGAGTCCCGCCGCCACGGCATTCCGGGCCAGAAGGCCCGCAGCCAACATGACACCTGGGTTGGAAGTATTGGTGCAGCTTGTGATGGCTGCAATCAGAACATCGCCATGGTGGAGTTCCAGGTCCTCGCCCGCAGGGCAGACCTCACTGAGCCGCTCAGCGGGAAGGCCAAAGCCGCCCTCCTTCACGGGCTTGGCGAAGAGCTCAGCGAAGGTCCCGGCCATCTTCCCGATTTCGATGCGATCCTGGGGACGGCGGGGACCGGCCAGGGAGGGCACGATCTCCGAGAGCTCCAGGGTGATGACTTGGCTGTAGTCGATCGCCCCCGCCCGGGGGATGCCGAAGAGCCCCTGGGCGCGGAAGTAGGCCTCGAAGGCGGCCAGGGCCTTCCTCTTGCGGCCTGTGGCCTTGAAGTAGGTGACGGTCTCCCCGTCCACGGGGAAGAAGCCCATGGTGGCGCCATATTCCGGGGCCATGTTGGCCAGGGTGGCCCGGTCGGGGACGGTCAGGCTTTCGGCGCCCTCGCCGAAGAACTCGACGAACTTCCCCACCACCTTGGCCTTGCGCAGGATTTCGGTGACCGTGAGCACCAAGTCGGTGGCGGTGACCCCCTCCCGCAGCTTGCCCTTCAGCTCGAAGCCCACCACATCCGGGGTAAGGAAGAAGACCGGCTGGCCCAGCATGGCCGCCTCGGCCTCGATGCCGCCCACGCCCCAGGCCACAACGCCCACCCCGTTGATCATGGTGGTGTGGCTGTCGGTGCCCACCAGGGTGTCGGGGTAGAGGACCCCCTCCGGGCTGCGGTGGACCCCGGGTGCCAGGTATTCGAGATTGATCTGGTGGACGATGCCAAAGCCCGGGGGCACGACCTTGAAGGTCTCAAAGGCATCCATGCCCCACTTCATGAAGGCGTAGCGCTCGTGGTTGCGCTGGAACTCCAGCTCCATGTTCAGCTTGAGGGCGTCCTTGCTGGCGAAGTGGTCGATCATCACGGAGTGGTCCACTACGAGGTCCACGGGCACCAGGGGCTCGATGCGCTCGGGGTCATGGCCCACCTCCCGGGTGGTGTCCCGCATGGCTGCCAGGTCAGCCAGAAGGGGCACTCCGGTGAAGTCCTGAAGCACGACCCGGGAGACCACGAAGGGGATCTCCTCCGTGCGCTCGGCCTGGGGCTTCCAGTCTGCGAGCCGGGTCACGTGCTCGGGGGTGATGCCAGCCTTCCCGCAGTTCCGGAGGACACTCTCCAGGACGATCCGGATCGAGACCGGCAGTCGGGAGAGGTCCCGGCCCAGGTGGGTGCTCAGGGCCGGAATGGAGTAGCAGGTGCCTAGGCCCTCCAGGGGAATCCGGGTGTCATCGAATTGTGAAGGGGATGCCATAGCGCACTCCTGGACAGGGATTCATGGCCAATGATAGGCTACGTTCATGAGCGTAGCCCCGCGAATTACGATGCCCAACCCCAACCCCGGGGTTACTGCGGTACGCTAGGTTCCCGCTTGAGATCCACGCTATCCGCACCCCGCCAGGTCGGGGTGTTCTCATATCAGGAGCTTCCATGACCGCTTTTCCGGATGTTGCCGTGATCGGTTTCGGGACCATGGGCCAGGCCATCAGTGCCGGGCTTGTGGAGGCCGGGGGCTTCCCTCCGTCCCAGCTGCACCCCGCCGATCCCAACCTGAAGGCGGTCGCTCCCCGGGCGCAGACCCTTGGGGTCACCATGGCCGTCAGCGCCGTTGAGGCCGCCAAGGTCTCCCAAGTGGTCCTTCTCTGCGTCAAGCCCAAGGAGATGGGGCCCGTGCTCACCCAGCTCCGGGAGGCTGGTGCCCTGGATCACCACCCCATGGTGGTCTCCATTGCCGCTGGCGTGACCCTGGCCTTCCTGGAGTCCCATGTGCCTGCAGGCGCTCCCGTGGTCCGGGCCATGCCCAACACTCCCTGTGCCGTACGCCAGGGCATGGTGGTCCTCTCCCCCGGCAAGTCTGCCACCGAGGTCCACCTGGAGCAGGCCCGCACCCTCTTCGAGCCCCTGGGCCGGGTGATGAGTCTGGAGGAGAAGCACCTGGATGCGGTGACGGCCCTGGCCGCCAGCGGCCCGGCCTTTGTCTTTGTGATCCTGGAGGCTCTGGCGGAGGGAGGCGTCCAGTGCGGTCTGCCCCGCCAGGTCGCCCAGGAGCTGGCGGCCCAGATGACCCTGGGCAGTGCCACCATGGCCCTCCAAAGTGGCAAGCACCCCGCTGCCCTCAAGGACGAGGTGACCACCCCCGCAGGCTGCACCATCGCCGGCCTGCTGGTGCTGGAGGACGGTCGCTTGCGCTCCGTCATCGCCCGGGGCATCGAGCGGGCCGCCCACGTGGCCGGAGGACTGGGGAAATGAACGCCTTCCACCGCATCCATCCCCACCGGCTGGTGGTCAAGGTCGGTACCAACGTACTCCTCGACTCGGCAGGCTATCCCGCCCTGGGCCGACTCTTCACCCTGATGGAAGCCCTGGTGGCCCTTCGGCGGGATGGCTGCGAAATCGTTCTGGTGAGCTCCGGAGCCATCGCCCTTGGCGCGCTCCGTCTCGGCCTAGTGAACAAGCCCAAGACCCTGGACCTGAAACAGGCCTGTGCCGCCGTCGGCCAGGGGGAGCTCATGGGGCTCTACCAGGCGGGTTTCCACCGCATGGACACCACCTGCGCCCAGGTGCTCCTGGTGGAGGACGACTTCGCGGATCCCGTGCGCCATACCAACCTCAGGGCCACCCTGGACAAGCTGCTGCAACTGGGGGTCATCCCCATCATCAACGAGAACGACACGGTCTCCACCCTGGAGCTGGAGCGGGTGGAGAAGACCCCCCAGCGTCGCCGGGTCTTCGGCGACAACGACAAGCTCTCGGCCCTGGTGGCTGCGGAGCTGGAGGCAGACCTGCTCCTGATCCTCTCGGATGTGGAGGGGCTCCACGAGGCCAACCCCAAGACCACTCCCGGCGCCCCCTTGATCCCCGTGGTCAAGGCCCTCACCCCGGAGATCTGGGCCCTGGCCCAGGGCGGCAGCGAGCGGGGCAGGGGCGGCATGAGCACCAAGCTGGAGGCGGCCCGCCTCGGCATGGAAGCCGGCGTGGCCGTGGTCATCGCCTCCGGGGAAAACCCGGGCGCGGTGAGGGATGTGGCTCAGGGTCGGCAGGTTGGTACCTATTTTGTCCCCGGAACCCGGCCCGGGAAGGATGGCGAGTGATGAACAGCGAACTGGAAACCGAAGTCCTGGCCCGCATCGGGGAAGCCCGTGCCGCCGCCACCACCCTGGCCTTCAGCCCCCATGAGGCCCGCTGTGCAGCCATCCGCCGTGCCGCTGAGCTCCTGAGTGAGCGCATGGAGGAGATCCTGGCGGCCAATGCCCTGGATCTCCAGGAAGCTGAGCCCATGCGGGCCAGTGGCGAGCTGAGCGACTCGGCCTACCAGCGCCTGAAGCTGGACCGGGTGAAGGTGGAGGAGATGATCCGGGGTCTGGAGTCCGTGGTGGCCCTGGCGGATCCCCTCGCCAAGGTGCAGATCCGGCGCCAGCTGGACGAGGGCCTGGTCCTGGAGCGGCGCCCCGTCCCCCTGGGGGTCCTGGCGGTGATCTTCGAGTCCCGGCCCGATGCCGCCGTCCAGATCAGCTCGCTGGCCATCAAGTCGGGGAATGCGGCTCTGCTCAAGGGTGGGCGTGAGAGCGCCCACTCCGTGGCCTGCCTGGTGAGCCTCATGCAGCAGGGGCTGGAAGAGGCCGGACTCTCCCGCAATGCCCTGGTGATCCTGGAGAACCGTGCGTCCATCGACATCCTGCTCCAGCAGAGCCAGTCGGTGGACCTGGTGATCCCCCGGGGCTCCAGCCAGCTCGTTCGCTCCATCCAGGCCCGCACCCGCATCCCCGTGCTGGGGCACGCCGAGGGCATCTGTCATATGTTCCTGGACCGGTCGGCCGACAAGAGCATGGCCGTGCGGCTGGTGCGGGATGCCAAGCTCCAGTACCCCGCGGCCTGCAACGCCGTGGAGACGGTACTGATCCATGAGGCCATCGCTCTGGAGATGATCCCCATGCTGGTGGCCGATCTCACCCCCAGAGGGGTGGAGCTGAGGGGCTGCGCGGCCACCCTGGCCATCGCCCCCATGGTCAAGCCCGCCACCGATGCCGACTGGGATACCGAGTACGGCGCGCCCATCCTGGCCCTCCGTATCGTGAAGGACCTCGATGACGCCCTGGCCCACATCCGGGCCCACAGCTCGGGGCACACCGAATGCATCATCACCGAGGACGCCCTCTCTGCCGACCGCTTCATCCGCGAGGTGGACGCCGCCGGGGTCTACCACAACGCCTCGACCCGCTTCGCCGACGGCTTCCGCTATGGCTTCGGTGCAGAGGTCGGCATCAGCACCGCCCGCATCCACGCCCGGGGCCCTGTGGGGCTTGAAGGTCTGCTGATCTACAAGTACGTCCTCCAGGGGCACGGCCATGAGGTCGCCCCTTACTGCGGTGAAGGTGCCAAGCCTCTCCACGCCGACGATCTGCCCCTGTAGGAAAAGAGCCGCCTCCAAGACACCAAGACGCGAAGAAAAGCTTCGACTTCCTTCTTCGCCGTTCTTGGAGCCTTGGGGTCCAGTGGTGAATCCGTTGTCTTTTGGAGTCCCCGATGCCCACGAAGTACATCAAGAAGATCCTGGAGGCCAAGGTCTACGAGGTGGCCATCGAGACGCCGCTGGACCCGGCACCCGTCCTCGATGAGCGGCTCGGCAACCATGTCTTCCTCAAGCGGGAGGATCTCCAGCCCGTCTTTTCCTTCAAGCTGCGGGGCGCTTACAACAAGATCGCCATGCTGAGCCCGGAGGAACGGAAGAACGGCATTGTCACGGCCTCGGCGGGCAACCATGCCCAGGGGGTGGCCCTGGCGGCCCAGAAGCTGGGGATTCCGGCCATCATCGTCATGCCCAAGACCACCCCGCAGATCAAGGTCAGTGCGGTGCGGCGCCGCAAGGCCAAGGCGGTGCTCTTCGGAGACAACTATGACGATGCCTGCGCCCACGCCCTCCAACTTTCGGAAGAGCAGGGGCTGCCCTTCGTCCATCCCTTCGATGACCCGGATGTCATTGCGGGGCAGGGCACCATCGGCATGGAGATCCTCCGCCAGCACCCGGGGCCCATCGACGCGATCTTCATCCCCGTGGGCGGGGGCGGGCTCATCGCGGGGGTGGCGGCCTATGTAAAGTACCTGCGTCCCGAGACCAAGGTCATCGGTGTAGAGCCCGAGGGCTCGGCCGTGCTCTTCCACTCCCTGGAGGCCGGAAAGCGGGTGACCCTCGACAAGGTGGACATCTTCGCCGATGGCGTGGCCGTGAAGCTCATGGGAGAGGAGACCTTCCGCATCGCCCGCAAGTGCGTGGACGAGGTCATACGGGTCAACACCGACGAGATGAGCGCTGCCATCAAGGACATCTTCGACGAAACCCGTTCCATCGCCGAGCCCTCCGGCGCCCTCTCAGTGGCTGGAATCAAGAAATACGTCGAGGCCACAGGGGCGAAGAAGCAGAACCTGGTGGGCATCATCAGCGGGGCCAACATCAACTTCAACCGTCTGCGCAACATCGCAGAGCGGGCCGAGCTTGGTGAGGATCGGGAGTGCATCTTCGCCCTGCGTCTGAAAGAGCAGCCCGGTGCCCTCAAGGCCTTCTGCAAGGTCCTGGGTCCCCGTCCCATCACCGAGTTCAACTACCGCTACTCGGATGCCAACCAAGCCCTGGTCTTCATCGGCCTGGCCGTCAAGGACCGGGATGAACGGGAGAGCACTCTGGCCCTGCTCCGGGGCAAGGGCTACCAAGTGAAGGACCTGACAGGCAACGAGCTGGCCAAGCTCCACATCCGGCACATGGTGGGGGGCAGTGTCCGCCAGGACATCAATGAAGTGGTCTACCGCTTCGAGTTTCCCGAGCGCATGGGGGCCCTCCTGGAGTTCCTCGGCCACATGGCGGATACCTGGAACATCAGCCTCTTCCACTACCGGAACGATGGTGCCACTTATGGGCAGATCCTTCTTGGGGTGCAGGTGCCCTCGGACGAGCGTCCCGCCTTTCGCCGCTTTGTGGAGGAGGTGGGGTATGTCTGGACGGATGAAACCGAGAACCCCGCCTATCAGCTCTTTCTGGGGGATCCGGACTGCACGGTCTGCGACTGAATGGCCGGGAATCAGTAGAAATAGAACTGGAGGTCGCCGTCGGTCTGCACGGTACCTGTGTAGGGCTGCCAGCCACCCAGCCAGCCACTGCCGGCGTTGCAGTCGGCATAGCCATCGGTGAAGGTCGCGGTGAAACCCTCAGAGCTGCTGCCGTCCTGAAGGGGAAATACCTTATAGACCGTGCTGGAATCGCTTGCAAAGACCAAGTGGTATGTGCTCCCCAGCGCCAGGGTGTGGGAGGTGGAGAAGGGGACTGCGACCCAATGGTGGGCTGGAAGCACGCTGCTGGCAGCGATACTCACCGTCTCCAAAGCCGTGCCCGAGGCATCCTCCAGGGTGACCACCAGGGGGGAACTGCCTGAGACCCGGCAGAGCCGGATCATCACCCCCTGGGCCGAGCGGCTGGAGCCGGTGACCGTGAACACTTCCCGTACGGATTGGCCTCCGGAGATGGTGCCCGGCGCGAAGGACCAGGCTCCGATGTAACCCGTCCCCTGGCTGGCGCCGCTTGTGTAGTTCAGCTCAAGGCTGGGCAGGAGCCCCCGTTTTCGCGTCCAGGCCCCGCCATCCTTCATGTAGGAGACCGCCCAATCTGCATCCGCCACCGTCGGCTGGGCGGGGAAGAGATCCGCCAGGGTGGCCAGGTCATTGGTTGAGAGATAGTTGGTCCCGGGATCCGAATCGGAGTTGGAGATCACCAGGTGGTAGCGGCTGCCCGCCACCAGTACCGGATGCCATGCAAGACTGACAGCAGGGCAGAGGTCCCCGGCGGCCATGGGGAGGGAGAGATCGCCGTAGCCGATCCGGTTCCCCGTGGGAAGGTGGCTGTCCGTGGCGTCATCGGCGAAGAACTCAAAGTGGAGGCTTCCACCTGTCCCTCCGCTGTAACCTGTCCGCGTGGAAGAATTCCACTTGATGGTCTTCCTTAGGGAGCCCACCACCCCGGAATAGGCGGCCTTGAAGAGGATGTCCACCTTCTGGCTGCTGCTCCCACCCACAACGAGATTGGCGAGGGCATCGGCACTCACCCCTGGGCCATAGAAGGCAGATGGAGGATCTCCAAGGGGCGTGACGATCTGGACGGCCTGGGAGAAGGTGGTGGAGATCCCGTAGGGATCCTCGGTGACACAGGTCAGGGTCGCACTGCCTGTGCTCGAAGGGGCGGTCCACTTGAGGCCATATGAGTTCAGGGAAGAGCTCTGGACTGTCCCGCTTGAAATACTCCAAGCATAGGTAGTTCCATCCAAGGGGTAGGCGATGTAGCTCCAGATGTCGCTGATGCCGGTGCTGGCCACGCGGCCGCTGCTGAGGGCTGCGGCGATGGCATAGTCCACGCTGGCCGAGGTGGTTCCACCTCCCGTGATCTGGAAGGTCTGGGCGAGGGGCCGAGGGTCGTAGTCGTGTCCGGTGGTCACACCGTTGATCACTCCCGTGGATATCCGGGTGGCCTCGAGCGTGTAAGTGCCTGGAGCCAGACTCACTGAGACTGAGCTGCTCAGGGTCTGGAGAGCCGAGCCATCGGCATCTCGGAGTGTCAAAGCGCCTTCCGTGCCCGAGGGCAGGCCGTTGACCGTTGCCAGCAGCGTTCCGCTGGACTGGGAGGACGACTGCCCCCCTCCGCTGCAGGCGAGCATCAGGAGGGAGGCCCACCAGAGGGGAAGGCCCGTGTGCTGTCTAGAAAACCTTCGACTCATCCCCATCAGGACACCTCTCGGGAGACTTATCGCCATGGTGACGCGATTGATGATGTTTTAATTATTCAATAACGTCCAGAGGGAGGGGTCCTCAGAGCCGATGCTCCAGAACGTGAAATGATAGAAGCCCTGTCGGTACAGTTGATCCATCTTGAATTTCAAGCTGGTTGCATCCTCAAAATAGGCCCTGTGCTCTGCTTTCCCAAGGGACAGCGTCATGACGAGAGTCATGCCGTCGGGGTCCCGCTTCTGGGGTTCCAAGGGGGAGACGCTGGAAGGGTGGAGATCCTGAAAGGTGATCTCTCTCCCATGGGGTCCCCAGGCGAAACCGCCGACCTTCAGGGCAGGTACGATCTTCTCCCGCTCGCACTGCGTCAGGGCGAATCCGAGCACCTGTTCCATCCAGCTGAGGGTGGCCACCGGCCCGGGGCCGGTCCTGAGGTTGTGAAGGTTGTAGAGCATGATCTGGATGCGGTCAGCGGAACGGCCAAGGGCTTTCCAGTCCTGGGCACCGGTGCCGATGGAACGCGTCTCCCTGGTCTTGGGCTGGACCGTCACGGACAGGAGAAGTCCTTTGGCGTGGAGGGCCTGTGCCAGATCGTGGATGAAGGAGGAGAATCCTTCCCGGTCTTCCGCCAGGACGTTTTCATAGTCGATGTCCAGGCCATCGGCCCCATACCGTGCACACTGGCTGAGCAGGGCCTGGATGTGCTCCCTGCGCCTGGAAGGGCTCCGCAGGATCTCGTGGCAGCGGAGGGGATCCTTGAGGAGAGGCCTCCGGCCAGGAACGGCGACATCGTTGACCATCGTGAGCCAGACTCGGGCCTTCAAGTGGCGGAGTTCCCCGGCGTGACCGATCCACTCCGCCTCCCGCGCCGGATCCGACGGGATGGGGTGACCCGAGGCGTCCATCTGCAGCACGAATAGGAAGGCGTCCCGAACCTCCCCCCCGGAGGACCGGACCCTTTCCATGGCCTGGGGCATCCTCCAGTAGGGAAGCCACCCCCCGATGCGGAGGGTTTTCACCTCCTCCGCGGCCAGATTGAGGGCCAGGCCAAGCCCGATCAGCCCCCTGAAGCCCCTCTTCAACAAGGTGATGTTGTTCACTTGGCCCCTTCCTAGAATCTGTAAACGGCCGAGGCACCGACCTGGGTATAGGAGAAACCGGTGCTGGATCCCCCACTGGCACTGAGGATCGACCGGAGGCGCGGGGTCCATTCGTTCACCCACTCCAGATTGATGTTCCCGCTCCAGCGCCCCCCATTGATCGCGTCGTCAGACCGGCCGCCAGCCAGTTGGAGACGGAAGGCAGAACCATCCTGGCGGGTCTGCTGGTAGGCGGTGAGCAGGCGCACCGCGCTGTATGCCATGGGGGTGTAATAGCGTGAGGTGTGGAAGCGGCTGTCCGCCCGCTGCCCTTCAAAGCCGATCTGCCAGCTGGGAGTGGCACGGGGGGTATAGAGCGCCGCCAATCGCTCGCGGTCCATGCGGTTGCCATCTGAGATGGAGGCAAGGGTGGCACTGCTCTGGAAAGTCCATCTGGCCACCTTCAGGGTGTATCTGGCCTCCTTGTTCCAGGCCCGGTTCCAGGCCAGCAGAGCAGCCACTGAATCCAGGTCATCCCTGGAAGCCCCCAGGTGGAGGTCGTGGGCATCACGGCTGTACCGGAGATCGACTCCAGCACGCCTGCGGTTGGCGATGCTGTCGAAGTCCCGGAGTCCACCCCAGACAGTGGTGGAGAAGTGGCGGGTGGGTGCCCAGGAGGCCCGTCCTTCAAGCTCCCGCCCCCGCAGCGTGCCCAGCCCCCGCTCCTCAAAGCGGAAGGTGCCCGTCTGGATCTCCAGATCCACGGGAGCTGCCAGGGGCAGGGTGCCTCTCAGGAAGGTCCGGTCGTGCAGACGGTGCTCTGAGGTCTCAAGGTGTTCTCCTCCCACTTGGATCCGGGGCTGGTTTTCCCAGGCCAAGCGGTGCCTGAGGGCGGCGTCCTGGGCAGGGGGCTGCGCCGGGAGGAGATCGTGGCAGGCTGCGAGGTGCATGGCGGCCTCGCGCGGCCTGTCCTCGACCCAGGACACCTCTGCGAGCCTCCGTTCGATATCGGGTCGCAGCGCTGGGATCTCCTCCCCCAGAACCAGGAGTTCGCGACGGCTGTTCTCCAGTCGGCCCTGCCAGAGACTGAGGCTGCTCATCTGCAGCCTGGCCTGATTTGAAGGGTGCTCCCTCGACAATTGGGACAGGAGTTCTTGTCCGTCCCAGGTCCGTGCCGGCTCATAGCGCCAGAGAATGCGAGGCTCACCCTCCCCAGGGAGGATGGCGTTGTAGCCATTGCTGTTCTGGAGCATGCCGAAGCGGAAGTGCCGCGGCCAGACCTGCTCGTTGGTCGCAGTGGCCTGGTGGTTGTCTGCAACGCTGATCTGCCCGGCTTCACTGTAGGGGAAGGCATAGGCCACAGGGTGGCTGCCGGGGACAAGCCGGATCAGGGTGTTCTGGCAGCGGGCGTAGTCCTCTTCCAAGCGGGCCATGAACTCCTGGGGGGTCTCCGGACGCTCCAGGTCCTGGATCCAGGCCCGGTCCACGAGGAACTTTCCGGTGTGTCCCTCGGCATCCACTGGGATGGGGTCGTGGGCCTCGTGGCCATGCCCCTCCAGCTCCCATCGTCCTGACCCCTGCATCCGGCGGAGGGTCTGCCAGCTGGCATGGAAGAGATCCTGGGTCGCCGCCGAGTCGGCTGTGGGGACGAACATGCTGGCCTTCAGTCCGTACTTGGCCAGAATGGGGTCGGCCTTCAGGAAGGAATCGCTCCGGGCATCATCGAAGGTGATGATGATTGGCCGTTTGGGCCAGGGCTTCCTGCCGGCCGTCATCTCTGTCATCTCCTCCAGGGAGATGGCTGTATAGCCCCCTTGGGCCAGGGCGGCCATCTGGCTTTCGAATCTCCCGGTGCTGATGGAGGCGCTGCGTTCCTGTTCCTCGATGCCATGGTAGAGGATGATGGGCAGGTAGACCCGCCCGTCCCCGGGCTCAGCCACCCGGGCGAGCAACCCCCGGGCCTCCTCCGTGCGGCCCATGCCGCTGCAGGCCTCAGCCCTGAGGAGGTCCCGGTCGAACTCGCTGAAGAAGCTCTTGCGGTACCCGGGCTGGTCGAGCTGTTCCAGTGCCGAGGCATAGCTGTGTGTCCCGAGGAGACTGTTGATCAATCCATGGAAGGCGGAGGCATTGCCAGGATTCTCCCTCGCCAGCTCCTGGAACCTCGGCAGGGCGGCCTCCGCATGGCCCATGGCGAGGAGCCCTTCGGCCTGGGCCATCCGCAGGGCGGCGCTCTTGGGCTGAAAGGAGAGACCTTTCTGGACGGTGTCCAAAGCAGCCTGGGGGGAGTTGGATAGACGAAGCATGCGGATCTGTTGCAACCAGTACCTATCCTGCGTAGGGGTCCTTTCGGCAAGCCGCTGGTACCAGGCGGCGGCCTTCTGGTAGTGGCCTGTCAGTTCCGCATCCTGGGCCAGGAAGAGCAGGGCCGGCTCAGGGCTGGCTTGGGTTCCAGCGAGGCGGTGGGCCTCTTCGAGGGCTGCTCCATAGTCCTCCAGGGCGTAGCTCTCATGGATCCACTGCATGACGGGCCGAAGGTTGGAGGGATCCAGCGCCCGCGCCTTCGCCCACTGCTCCCTGGCTTCGGCGTGGTCCCGGATGCGGGTCAGGGTCTCAGCCAGTCGGTAGCGGACCTGGAGGTCCTCAGGGAACTCGGCTGCCAGTTCACGCCCCAGACGGCTGGCCTTGTCCACCTGGTTGTCCCTGGCGTAGGCGCTGAGGAGCCGGAGGCGAGCGCTCTTCAGGCCGGGGGAGATCACCAGGGCCTGCCGGGCAGCGGCGATGGCAGCGACGTAGTCCTGCCGGAAAAGGTGGGCCTGGGACAGCAAGTCGAAGGCCAGGGCATCGTTGGGATGGATACTGGCGTAGGCTGACCAGATCTCCGTGCAGGCCTTCCAGTCGCCCTTCCGGGCGAGGGCCCACCCCAGGTCCCTCAGAGCCTGCCGATTGCCGGGATCCTCCTCCAGGGCCAGGCGTCCCAGGCGGACGGCCTCATCCAAGTGGCCATCACGACTGGCGGTCGAAGAGAGGGCTGCATGGAGGCGGGCCATGCCCCTCGCCCGGTGGGGCGTGGAGAGCGGCAGGGCCGAGAAGGCCTCCAGTCCCCTGCGGGCGAGCCCCTTGTCCACAAAGCGCTGGGCGGCCCGATCCGCCCACTCCCCCGGCAACTGGGGAATCCCCATGAGCGCCTTGAGGGCCCCATTCTGCTGGGCCTGGTCATCCTGCCTCAGACCGAGCTCCAGGAGCAGGAGGCAGGGGGAGGGCTCATCCGGCAGCAGACGGTGTGCCTCCAGCAGGGTCTCGTGGGCCTCGGCCAGCTCGTTCAGCTCCAGTTGGGCCTCTCCGATGGCTCTCAGGAGGCTGGTTGAAGGCCTCCCGGAGGCGGCCAGGGCCCTCTTCCATGCGACGATGGCCCCCCGGAGTTCCCCCTTGCCCCGGAGGGTCCAGCCCAGGCTCGACTGCAGATGGAGGTTCTCCGGGGCCCAGGTCAGACCCGACTCAAGGGCCTTCTGGGCTTTGGCGTAGTCCTGCGCTTGGCAGGCCTGATCACCTAGGGTGGCGTAGAGCCGGGTAAGGGTTGGGCTCAAGGCTGCGCGGCTGCCGGGAAGGCGGTGGGCAGCCTCTTCAAGGCGCCGGATGGCCGCCTCCAGGTGACCCTGCTCCTCTTCCAGCCCGGCCCTTCTGAGGAGGAGATCCGTCCGATCTGGCTCCTTTCGCAGGAGCGAGTCATAGGTCCTGGCGGCCTTCTCCCAGGAGGCCAGCCCTTGGTAGGCTTCGCCGATCCGGATCCTGATCCTGGGCTGGTCCCCCTTGACCTTGAGGCTCCTCTCCAGGAAGTCGAGGGCCCTGCGATAGTCACCACGGGCGAGATGGGCTTCCCCAAGGGCGTTGAGAGTCAGGGAGTCATGGGGGTCGAGGGCCAGCAAGTTTCCCCAGACCCGGAAGGCCTCCTCAAGGTTCCCGGTTCGCTGCTGGCAATAGCCCAAGTCCCGCCAAGCCCCGACATGGGCGGGATTCTCCATAAGGAAAGTCCGGTAGACGGCGATCGCCTGTGCGAAGTGCCCTCCGTGGTATAGCCGCTGGGCCTGATCCAGCAGGTTCTGGCCCTGGGGGGCGGCCAGCAGACCTGCTGTCGCCAGGAAGGGCAGAGCCAGACAGTGGCGTGCGTGACGACTGCGGATCATCGCAGGACTCCTTCATTCATATTCGAAACCTGCGTGATGATGCGGATTCCCTGGGATTTCGTGTTCTGTTCGATCTTGCGGGCGGCCTGCTCCCACCGGCCCCGCTCCCGGACCTGGAGGGCGCTGAGGTTCAGGCACACGCCGCTCCATCCGGCCTTGGCAGCGCGCTGGGCAAGGGTGGCCAGCCAGGCGGCATCCTCTGGATGGTCCACGTCCATGAGTCTGATCTGCGGAAGGATGTCCAGCGCCAAGCGCCGCTGGAGCATCCTGAAAAGGTCCTGGTTGAGGGGGGCCTCCTCCAGGTGCCCTGCGCTGCGGGTGATCCACACCGGGCTCAGGGCGGCGGTGCAGGAGGCCTGCTCCGACAGGATCTGGATGGCGCCGGGTCCTGGATCGGGGGAGATGGGTGCGACCCGGTAGGGCAGGTCGGTCCACTGGACTGAGGCGATCTCCAGGTGTGCCGGAGAACCGCCCTCAGGTGCGGAGATGATGCCGACATGACCGTTGTAGCGCTCCGGCAGCAGGCAGGGACTCGGAGCCACTGGCACGGCATCCATCTCGATCCATAGGCCGGGACCTCGGCGGGTGATCCGGAGCTCGTGCCAGCCATGCGTCAGCTGGGGATACGGGAAACGGGCGAGGGTGGTCGGGGGCATGCCCGGTGTCCGGTCCTGCAGATAGAGGACGCCCGCCTTTCCACCGAAGCGCCAGTGGCGCCCCCCGTAGGACTCCTCCTGCGCAACCCAGAACTCACCGGACTCCAGGCGGAACCTGGTCTGCATGACCCACCCCGAGGCCCAACGGCTGCCAGCCAGCCACACATCGCTGCGTTGACGCCCCTCCAGCAGGAGTCCGGCGGGCACCTGGGCAGGCAGAGCGCGGCCCGCCTTGGCGTCAGGGATCCAATGATCCCAGGCCGCACGGGTGCTCGTGTGGGCCGGGGCAGGGGCGGCCATGGCCTGCTCCACCCGCTCGAGCAGTGTTCCGGCGCTCCAATTGGGCTCGACCTCCAGGCGGTTGAGGTGGAGCGGCGGATCATCGGGGCCGTTGACCCCGAACAGGTCCGTCCGGAAGGCAAGGGTTGGCCTTCCCGGGGATGCCGGGGAGGCGAGGGCCTGCAAATCTGGGGCCAGGGAAGCCAAGTGGGCAAAGGCGAAGACCGAAGCCTTCCGGAGCTGGGACTCGATGATCTCCCGACTCACGGAAAAGGCAGCCTCTCCTGTGGCAAGGGGGGCAAGGGGGCTGCCGTTCTTGGCCAGAGGGCGGTGACCATGGGTCCCCAGCTCCCAGATGCCGCTGTCCAGCATGAGCTGGAGGCGGTCCCAATAGAGGAAGTTGGGGTCCCGGTGCTCCTGTCTCCCGGTATCCAGCATCATGAGGGCTGGCCATTGCAGGCGGGCGAGGACCGGATGGGCCTCTTCGTAGCTGCTGAGATAGCCACCATCGAAGGTGAGGAGGATCGACCGGGGTGGAAGGAAGCCCCCGTGCGCATAGGCCTCCGCCACCTGGGAAGCGCTCACTGGGGTGAATCCTCTCGACCGCAGGAGTCTCAGTTGCTGCTCCAGCTGCGCGCCGGAGATGGCAGGTTGCTTCCCCGGGGGCGCCAAGCGTCCGTATTCCAGGATGGCCAGGCGGAAGGGGGTCTGGATCGGGTGGGTGACGGAGGTCTCCCTTCGGACCCTGCGGTGGAACCATGCGTAGGTCGCTGGACCTCCGACAAAGAGCAGGGTCAGGAAGATGAACCAGGACCAACGATCCGCCCGGAAGGAGCGGCTTTTGTTCGGGCTTGTCTTTGCCATGCCTACCTCGTGCCCCAGTGGTTCTTTCGTACGGTGATGAGGGCGAAGTAGGTCTGCCAGACCAGTACGAACATATAAAAGAAGCTGAAATAGATGCCATAGACCCAGATGCGGGTCCGGTAACGGGCGAAGTAGACCAGCCCGAACAGGGCAGCCATGAGGGTTGTCCCGAGGATGTACTGGAAGGAGAACCACTCCCCGAAGAGCACCGGCAGGATCATGGCCTTGGCGACCACAATGGGGGAGATCAGGGGGAAGATCACCCCGAAGTAAAAGAAGAAGGCCACCAGAGGATTCCTCTTCCACATGAAGGTGGTGGCCAGGAGGCTCTCGCGGATCCAGGACTTCTTCCAGCGGAGCTGCTGCCTGAAGAAGACCTTCCAGCTCTCGGGGACCAGGGTGGTACAGATGGCTCGTGAGTTGTAGATCACCTTCCAGTTCCGGAGCATCCTGTTGGTCAGGCTGCGGTCATCCCCGAAGGTGGCCTCCCGCCCGAGGAAGGTCTGGGCGAGCCACTCGTCCATGAATTCCATCAGGTAGCTGCGGCGATAGGCTGCCAGACAGCCCGAGCAGCAGGTGACAGCTGAAAAGAGCGACTCGGCGGCCTTGACCACCCGGAAGGCCACGAAATACCTGACTTCCTGCATCTTGGTCAGGAGATTGGCCCTGGCGTTCTCGACATTGGCATGTCCGCAGACAGCGCCGATGTCCGGATCGGCAAAGCCGAGGGTGAGCTCCCGGATGGCATCCGGCTGGATGAAGGAATCCGAGTCTACATAGATCAGGATCTCGCCTGTGGCGATCTCCGCCCCGGCCGCCATACCGTGCCGCTTGCCTCGGTTCTTCTCGAAGCTGATGACCTGGAGGCTCGGGTGGTCCTGCCGGGCCCGCTCCATCTCCGGGAGGGTAGCATCGGTGGACCCGTCATCCACCGAGATGACCTGCATCTTCCCCAGCGGGTAGTCAGCCTCGAAGATCCGGGCGATGGTGCGGTAGATGGAGGGTTCCTCGTTCTTGCAGACCACGATCACGGATACCGTGGGCTCATAGCCGGGGGTCGGCTCTGGGGGTCGGTAGAAGACTGCGAGGATGAAGCGGGACAGGATGTAGGTCGAAACCAGAAGCCCGTATGTATTGAAGAAGGGGTGGTACCAGAAGTACTTGATGTTGTCGATCTTGAGAAAGCCGATGTAGAGGGAGACGGCGACAATGGTGATGGCCGCGAACCAGGGAAGGAGCCTGGAGAGAGCGAAGCGGAGCAGCCCCCGGCCATCGCGGACGAACTGCACGCCGTAGGTGAAGCCTCCGACTTCGCCCTGCTTGTTGTAGCTCTGGTGGAGCACCCTGGCCCTCACCCTGATGTTCCGGCTGGCACTGTCGCAGGACTTGCCCGCCCTAGGGATCTTGAGGGTGATCCAGTCACCGGGGTCCATGGGGCGGCATGTCTCGAGGCGCGCCCCGCCGTGGCTCAGATCCGTCAGTCGCGCCTGGGTGTCACCGGAACGCATAGAAGGCCGGTGGTACACCCGGGCTCTCAGGTTCACGGCCCGGCGGGGCCACTTTCTCTTCTGGGGTGGATTCATGATGGTCCGGTCCTCGCCCTAGCGGCCCATGGAGAGGGCATGTTCGTGGTAGCCGGAGAGGGCGCCGCCCGTGCGCACCTCATGCTTGAGGCGTGCAATGTGCCCTCGGCCGAGGCCCTTCACCTCACATCCAAGCTCCAGATAGCGTCGGATCTTCTCATCGCTGAGGATTCCGAAGCAGTCCACAACCGCGAGGGGATGGCCGGCCCAGGCCACCAGTTCGTCCGGGTCCAGGGCCAGGTAGGGGGCGTGGGGCACGGCAAGGATCAGGGCCTCGATACCCCGGACCGCCTCCTTCAGCTCCTTGTGGACCACGATCTCCTCCAGGCTCTCCTGGTTCTGGAAGAAGCGGGACAGGGAGTGGGAGCTGGTGGATTGCTCGTCGAACTCCGACCAGCGTTCGACAAAAGGATCATGAACCTTGATCTCAGCTCCCATTTCAGCCAGTTTGCGCACCACCAGCTCACTTCCGCTGTACCGGGTGTCTCCGACATCCTGTCGGTAGCTGGCCCCAGCCAGCAGGACGGAGGCGCCCGCGATGTAGCGACCCATCAGCCGGAGTGCGTCCCGGGTGAGCTCAGCGGCATGGAGGCTGCGTGTGTCGTTGATGTCGATGGCGGTGGGGGTGAGCTTGAAGACATTGTCCCCATCCTCGAAGCCCAGGATGTGCTTATAGGACCAGTAGCCGAGGGCTCCATCCTTGGGGAGGCAGTATCCACCGACCCCGGGGCCGGGGAAGATGATGTTGCTGTGAGTGGGCCTTGTCTTGATGGCCTGTACGACCTTGATGAGGTCGATCCCGTTCCTTTCGGCAAAGAGGCTCCACTCGTTCATGAAGGCCAGGATGGTGGCCCGGTAGGAGTTCTCGATGATCTTGGTGGTTTCGGATTCGATGGGGCGGTCCATGACGGTGAGGGGGTAGTCCTCGGTGTTGATGACTTCCTGAAGGAATCTGACCACCCGCACCCTGGCCTCTTCGGTGCAACCACTGCACACCCTCCAGAAGTCCCGCACGGAGGCGACGTAGTCCTTGCCCGGCATGATGCGCTCGAAGCTGTGGGCCAGCAGAGGCAGAGAGGGGATGCCGCGGGCATGGAAGGCCTTCTTCAGGATGGGATGGGCCACGAACTCCGTGGTTCCGGGTGCGACGGTGGTCTCGATGAGGACCAGGCACTCAGGACGGATCCGCTCGCCCAGGGAGCGGATCGTGGCGTTGAAGGCCTTCATCTCCACTTCGCCGTCCCGCATGTTGCTGAGTTCGTGCTTGGTGTAGTCGCACTGGATGTCGACCACCACCACATCCGCCAGACTCAGGCACGCTGTATGGTGAGTGGCGATGAGGGTCTTCTTCTCCAGGACGCAGCGGGCGATCATGGGGGCCACCTCGGGATCCTCAGCTTTCACCGGTGAGCGGCCCGAATTGAGCATGGCGACCTTCCAGTAGGTCTCGGCACGGGGCAGATCGACCCCGATGACGAACTTGGAGGGCAGGCCAGTCTCCCGGTCCGTGGTGTCGGCGATGATGGCTGCCATGACTGCCCCCACGAAGCCCACCCCTAGCACGACCACGATCTCCTGACCTCTCCCCCGGGCCTCATCGATGAGGCGCTCCAGGTGCTGGACCTCGGCGACTGCCCCTTCCTCAAGCGGCAGGGGGAACACCTCCCCGGAAGGGCTGATTGATGTTTCCAACATAGATGACTCCCTCGAATCACGAACAAAGGAATCATCATGATGTGAAATTAGTGATTCTTCAATATTAATTATTTTGTGATATAAGTTTTTTTATTATCTAAAAATGTTTTATACCTATAAATTCTAGAATTTTTTAGTGTTTTTATGTCTAAACAATATTAACACGTTGTTGCGGATATGTTTTGATTATCACATTCTCTGGCAATCTCCGTTAAGAGACTCAGGTGTGTAATGATTGAATCAAAAAAGGCCAGCCATTGCTGGCTGGCCTGAGAAAGGGGCTTGCGGGTTCAGGACTGGATGACACCCAAGAAGGCCTCAGCGGCGTGGCTCAAGGGTTTCTTTTCGATACGGAGGAGGTAGATCTCCCGCTCGTGGGCGAGTTCCTTCACCTTCACCTCTTTGAGGAGGCCCATCTCGAGATCCTGCTTGACGCAGAGATGGGGCAGAAAGGCCACGCCCTCGCCGGCCTGCACCATGTAGCGGATCGCCTCGATGGAGGGCAGCTCCAGGTCCATGTTCAGGTCCACCTGCTGGTCCGTGAAGGTCTGGATGACCCGCTCCCGGTAGGGGCTGCTGACGTTGTGGGCAATGAAGGACTCCATGCCCAGGTCCCGGATGGAGATCTCCCCACGGTCAGCCAGGCGATGGCCGGGAGGAACCACGAAGCTGAGGTGGTCCTTGGTGATGGAAACGGCATCGAAGCGCTCATCCCGGGGCAGGTGGCTGGAGAAGCCGAAGTCCACATCCCCCCGGAGCATGTTCTCCGGAAGCTCGGACGAACGGCTGCGGCGGACCACCACCTTGACCTTGGGATACTGGTGCCGGAAGCGGATCAGCAGGGGCAGAAGGTAGGGCGTCATGCTCTCGTTGGCGCCCAGGGTGATGCGGCCGACGCTCTTGTTCCGGAGTTCCTGGAGGGACTGGAGGAGTTCCCGGTTGAGGTTCTCCTGCCGGCAGGCGGCCTCAAAGACGATCCGTCCGGCATCCGTCAGGAGCAGATCCCTCCCGCTGCGGTCCAGGAGCGTCTCACCGAGATCCTCCTCAAGACGGTGGATGGACTGGGAGACCGCCGATTGGGTGCGCCCCAGCTTTTCCCCGGCCCGGGTGAAACTGCGCTCATTGACCACGGTCTGGAAGATGCGCAGGGAGAACTGATTGTCCATGGCGCCTCCTGTTTCCCCTTATTGAATCACTTTTGCTAATAGACGTCAAAAAATAATCAATTTGTCTAATCGTCAAGCCAGTTCCAGATTGACAGAACGGGAGGGTGCCATGGGTACTCATGTTCACATCTTCGATACCACACTGAGGGACGGCGAGCAGGCGGCCGGCTGCAGCATGACCTCGGGGGAGAAGGTGGAAATGGCCCTCCAGCTTGAGGCCCTGGGGGTGGATGTCTTGGAGGCGGGCTTCGCCATCGCCTCCGAAGGGGAGTTCGCCGCCATCCGGGAAATCGCCTCCAGGGTCAGGCATTCCCGAGTGGCCAGCCTGTGCCGCGCCCGCCGAGAGGACATCGAGTGCTCGGCCCGGGCCCTGGAGGGAGCTGCGCGGCCGCGGATCCACACCTTCCTCGCCACCAGCCCCATCCACCGGGAGCACAAGCTCCGGATGGACCGGGACCGGGTGCTGGAGGAGACCCGCCGGGCCGTGGCCCTGGCCCGATCCTATGTGGATGATGTCGAATTCAGCGCCGAGGATGCGAGCCGCACCGAGCCTGAGTTCCTGGCAGCCGTGGCCCGCGTCGCCGTGGAGGCCGGTGCCACGGTATTCAACGTCCCGGACACGGTGGGCTACGCCTTCCCCGAAGAGTTCGGATCCCTGGTGGGACAGGTGGTGGGCGCCATCGGTGACCGGGCCGTCGTGAGCGTCCACTGCCACAACGACCTCGGCCTGGCGGTGGCCAACACCCTGGCCGCCGTCAGGGCCGGGGCCAGGCAGGTGGAGTGTACCGTCAATGGGATCGGTGAACGGGCGGGCAATGCCGCGCTGGAGGAGATCGTCATGGCCCTGCAGGTCCGGCGGGACCTCCTGGGACTGGATACAGGCATCCGCACCCGTGAGCTGTATGGCGCCAGCCGCCTTCTCTCCCGTTTCATCGGGTTCGAGCCCCAGCCCAACAAGGCGGTGGTGGGCCGCAATGCCTTCGCCCATGAGTCGGGCGTGCACCAGGACGGCATCCTGAAGGAGCGCACCACCTACGAGATCATGAGCGCCGCCGAGGTGGGTTTCCCCGAGACTGGACTGGTGCTGGGCAAGCACAGTGGACGGAACGCCCTCCGGGCCAAGCTGGAATCCCTTGGCTTCCAGTTGGACCCGGAAACCCTCGGCCAGGTCTACCGGGCCTTCACGGATCTGGCGGACCGTCGGAAGAAGGGCGTGAGTGATGAGGAGATCGCCGCTCTGGTCCCGGGGGCCCTGAGCCCCTGCTGAGCTCAGACCGGCAGGCTGGGGGGGGCGGACAGCTCGGGGCTGTCTCCGGCATAGCCTACCCGCTCCAGGAAGAGCCCCGCCCCGGGGGCAGCCTTGCCGGACCAATGCAGGGTGGCCTCCGCCCCCGGCCGCTCCAGATCCCGTTTCAGACGCGCCAGATCGGCCTGTCCCAGGGCGACCTGGACCGCAGCCCCCACCATCCGCCGCACTTGGCGGCGGAGGAAATGACCCGCCACGACCCGCAGGAGGATGTAGTCGCCCTCCCGCCGGTATTGGCAGGTCCGGACATGGACCGTGGGGCTCTCGCCTGGATCGAGGTCAGCGAAGGCGCTGAAGTCATGCACTCCTTCAAAGGCCTCCCAGGCCTGCTGGAGGCGTTCTTGGGAGAGGGGGGAACGGATCCACCAGACGAAAGGCTTGGCGAAGGCCATCCGTCTCAGGGCGATGCGATAGACATAGACCCTGAACTGGGCATCGTGCCGGGCGTGGAAGGCCGTGGGGCAGGGGGCCAGGTCGAGGATGGCGATATCCGAAGGCAGTCCTTCATCGAGGATCCTGCGGAGCTCCCAGGGCTTGGGTCCAGGGGCAGGGAGATGCAGATGGGCCACTTGCCCCAGGGCATGGACCCCACCATCGGTCCGGCCGGATCCGGTGAGGTTGAGCACCTTCAGGCCTGCTTCGAAGAGCACCCGCTCCAGGGTGCCTGCCACGGTCCTGACCCCCTGGGTGCTCTGCTTCTCCCCCTGTTTCTGCCAGCCCTGGTAACGGGAACCGTCGTATTCCAGGAGAAGCCGGTAGGCGGTGCGTTCGCGGGTGGAGGGTGCGCCTTTGGGGCGCCTCACGGGCTTCACGCACCCTCCGGCAGGATGACCCGGAGTTCCTTCAGGAACTGGTCGGGATCATGGATGGGCTTGGAGATGTAGTGCTCGGCCCCCGTCTCGGCCATGAAGCGCTCGCGGTCGCCGAACATGGCGTGGGCCGTGGCCAGCATCACCGGGACCCGGGCTGTTGCGGGATCCTGCTTGAGGAGCCTGGTGATGAAGAGGCCGTCCACCTTGCGTCCCTCATAGACCGAGTGACTGAGGCTGATGTCCATGATGACGGCCGAGATCTCGCCTGAGGCCACCAGCGTCCGGATTTCGTCCACGTCCTCGGAGACGGCCACCGCGTAGCCGCCCTTGCGGATCAGGACGACGGACATGAATTTGACATTGATCGGATCATCCTCGACGATCAGGATCTTTCTCGGCATGTCGGGCCCCTTCCCCTGGATTGTAAGCAGCTTCACCGGGGAAGCGAACGCTCGAGCGCCTCCAGCACCGATTCATCCACAGCCAGGGTGCCCCTTCCCACGCCCAGACAGATCCCCGGCTTGGTGGAGCCGTGGTAGTCGCTCCCCCCGCTGGGGATCATATCCAGGGAGCGGGCGAGCTGATGGAAGTAGTGTTCCTCCCGGGAGCTGTAATCGGGATAGCTGGCCTCGAAACCCACGACCCCCATCCCCTTGAGCTCCGGCATGGCGTCCTCCCAGCGGAAGTCCCGTCGCAGGGAGCGTCCCGGATGGGCCACCAGGGCCACGCCCCCGGCCTCCCGGATCCAGCGACAGGCCTCGGCGGGCTCCAGATCCCGGAAGGGGACGTAGGCGGGGCGGCCTTCCCCCAGGAAGCGCTGGAAGGCATCCTGCGGGCTGCCGGCGATCCGAAGCCGATGGAGGGCCTTGGCGAAGTGGGCCCGTGAGACGAGGTCCGAACTGGCATGTATCCGGATGTCCTCCCATGTGACCTTGAGGCCCAGGTCCCCCAGCCTCACAAGCATGGCCCGGTTCCGCTCCTCGCGGCGCTGCTTCAGATCCTGGACATGGGCGCGGAGAGGGGCGTGGGAGGGCTTGAAGAGGAGGCCCAGGATGTGGAGTTCCATCCCCAGGTAGCGGCAGCTGAACTCGATGCCGGGGATCCGCCTGGGACCGCCTTCCACCGGGCAAGTGAGGAACTCATCCAGTCCGTCCAGGGTGTCATGGTCGGTGAGGGCCAAGGCGCTGAGGCCAAGGTCCCGGGCCAGGGTGACCAGAGTTGTGGGGGAGTCGGTCCCGTCCGAAAAAGTGGAGTGGCAGTGCAGATCGATCACAGGCGGTCCTTCTCCAGTAATATAAAGTCTCCCGCACAGAAGAGGTAAACCATGCTGCCCTTGCTCCTTGCCCTCAGCCTTGGTCTGGTCTCCCCCGAACCCCCGGCCCACCACGAGAGCGCAGGCGAAGCCGAGATGAAGAAGCTGGAGGCCAAGTTCCCCAAAAAGGGGGTGGCTGTTCCCGAGGAGGCGGCCAAGGAAGCCACCCCTTCTGAGGTGACCCACGCGGCGGCTCCCCGGCGGGCTTTCAGGCCCAGAAAGGCGAAGCCCGCTGTCCACGCCCCGGCCACCCTTTCGGAATCCGAGCGGGACCGTCAGCGGCTCATGATCGACAATGGCCGCCTCCAGGAGGAGGTGGCCCGGGCCAAGTCGCGCCTGCTGCTGGAGACCCCCATCGAGACGCCCGAAGCGGCCCTGGGCGAACTCCTGGCTGGCAACCAGCGCTTCGTGGAGGGACGTCGGGTCCGCTCCCTGCTCACCACTCAGGATCCGGCCCTCCGGGAGAGCTTAGTGAAGGGACAGAAGCCCTTTGCCGTTGTCGTCACCTGCTCGGACAGTCGTCTCATGGACAATCTGATCTTCGACCAGGAGCTCGGACGCCTCTTCACCATCAGGGAGGCGGGCAACTGTCCGGACATCCAGGGGCTGGCGAGCATCGAGTATGCCGTGGAGCACCTAGGCTCCAAGGTCGTGGTGGTCATGGGGCACACCGCCTGCGGGGCCGTGACGGCCGTCAGTGATGCCCACGGCAAGCCTCTGCCCGGGAACCTCTGGTCCCTGCAGGCGGCCATGGCCGGCCTGGAGGAGCAGGTCCCGCCCGATCCCAATGAGACGCGGCCGGAGCACCTCCTCCGTCTGGTCAGGGCCAATGCCATCCAGCAGGCCCAGGTGGTCCTCGATCGGAGCGAGATTGTCCGGCACCTCGTGGATCAGGGCAAGCTGAAGGTGGTCCCGGCACTCTATGACCTCTCCTCCGGTCAGGTCAGGCTCCTCCAGATGGAGGTTCCGGTGGCGGCCGTCCACCACTGAGTTACCTCGTCGAGACTCTGCCGTGACAGCGCAGGGGGGTGAGAGGGGGGACGCAGAGGGCGCGAAGCGACCGGGCGGTCCCCCCTTTTCAGGGTAGTCCTCGGGACCACCCGGCTCCCCTGCTACACTCGGATATCCAGTCGAGGCGGCATGAGAGCAGAGTGCAGGGACGAGTTCACAGGCGGAGGGGTCAAGCACCCATGATGCTGCGTCCCTGGAGAATCCGCCGGGCCGGTGCCGCTGGCCCGGCTTCCTGGGGCCGCCTGGCCCGCGCATGGGACCTGCCCGAGACCCTGGCCCGCTTGGCCTGGCTGCGGGGCATCGACCGGCCCGAGGACTTGGCCTGGCGCCTCGACCCCAGCTGGGAGCGGACCCATGATCCCCATCTCATGCAGGACATGGGCATGGCCGTCAGCCGGGTCCGCCGGGCTGTGGCCTCCGCTGAGCCCATCCTCATCTACGGGGATTACGATGCCGACGGCGTGACCGCCACGGCGCTCCTGATGCGGGTCCTGGAGCGTCTGGGGGCCAAGGTCTCCTTCTTCATCCCCAACCGATTCAACGACGGCTACGGGCTGCATCTCGACTGCATCCGGCAGCTGGCGGAGACCGGACACCAGGGCCTCTTCATCTCCGTCGACTGCGGCATCGGCTCCGCCGCCGAGGTCGAGGCGAGCCGCTCCCTGGGCATCGAGTGGATCATCACCGACCACCATGCCCTGGCCGGGGCACTCCCCGCGGCATGTGCGGTGCTGCATCCCCACCTCGGGGACTACCCCAACCCCAACCTCTCTGGTGTGGGTGTCGCATTCAAGCTGGCCCAGAGCCTCCTGGATGCAGTCCCGGTCCCCAGGGGAGGCGAAGCGGCCTTCCTCGATGGGCTCCTCAAGCTGGTGGCCCTCGGCACCGTGGCGGACATGGTCCAGCTCCACGGGGAGAACGCCCTTCTGGTCAGCCGGGGCATCCGGGCCCTCAGCGGTGCCAACGGTCCCGGCCTGGCAGCATTGCTTCGCAGTGCCAAGGTGGAGGGTGCACTCCATGCCCGGGACCTGGCCTTCAACGTGGCCCCCCGCCTGAACGCCGTGGGCCGCCTGGGCGATGCCAGAGATGCCGTCAGGCTCCTCCTCAGCCGGGAGGTCCAGGAGGCGGAGCTGCTCATGGAGCGCGTGGAAAAGCTGAATGCAGAGCGGAGGACCATCCAGAACACCCTGACCCGTCGGCTTCCGCCCCCGGGAGGGGAGGCCTTTGATCTGGTGGTGGACCCGGACGCACACAAGGGGGTCATCGGCGTGGTCGCTGGAAACCGCATGCGGGACTTCGGTAGGCCTTCAGCGGTGTGTACCGTCAGCCATGGCATCGCCCAGTGCTCCCTGCGGGCACCCGAAGGCTATGACCTCACCTCCATGCTCAAGCAGGCAGACCCCTTTCTCCTCTCCGGAGGCGGACACCGCCTGGCGGGAGGGATGACCTTCGAGCTCTCCAAGCTCCCCTTCATCCGGAAAGTCATGGAGCGAAGCGCAGAAGACCAGTCCAGATCGACTGGTGTGATCCCCTTCGACGCCGACTGCGAGGACTTGGCCCAGGTTCCCGACGCCACCCTGCTGGAGCGACTCGAACCCTACGGCCAGGGCTTTGCCCCCCCGGTGGCTGTGGTCCACGGGCCTGTCAGGGAGCAGCCTGTCCCCCTCGGCAAGGGCGGACACTTCAAGGTCCGCCTCGAGGGAGTGCCCTCGCCCCTGACCTGGTTCGCCTGCCCGGAGCCTCCGGCAGTGGGGGCCATCCTGAATCTGGCGGTCTCCCCCATGGACTCCAGGAAGTGGGGTCGCACATGGAAAGTGGAGAGCCCTGTGGACATCTCCGTGGGCGAGGCCCCATGAGACCCCAGGCCCTCATGAGCGTCCGCAACCCGGTGTGGAAGGTCACCGGCCACCTCCTCGTCTATGGGGTCATCGGGGGGACCGCCCTCTTCGCCTGGCTCAGCGGCGGGCACAGAAAGCCATCCACCTCCCCGGTGGGCACGGCGAACCGTGCCGGCATGCGGATGGGCCACCATGGCACCCTCACCGAACGGCTCGACAAGGGGACCCTGATCCTGAACTACGAAACCGTGATCGGTGACGAGGAGCACCTCCATCTGGAACAGGTCGACGCCACACTCCGGGAGGCGCTGGAGACCTGGCGGGTCACAGCCCCCCAGGCGGACCGTGAGGCCAAGATCTGGACCCTGGGAGGGCCGGTGGATATCCGGGCAATGCGTCCGGACAGCCGGGAGCCCGTGGGGCAGGGACGGATCACCGGAAGCGGCCCGGCTCTCCGCTGGGATGTCGAGGGCTGGCACGGCCTCGGGCCCCTCGAGTGGGAAGGGCTCGAGGCGACAGGGCGGGGGCACTGGCTCCTGCCGGCCGGATGGCTTCGCACCCCCCAGGGTGAAATGATCGTGGAGCGGGGACCCGTGCGCTGGGAGGCCAGGGAGCCGGGAGCCCTCCGGGCCATGGATGTCCAGTCCCTGCGGCTGGCGGACAACCTCTCGAGAGGCACCCTGAACCAGGTGACGGCAAGCCTGGAGGGCGGCACCCTGACGGCAGAGCGCTCTGAGATCGATCCGGCTTGGATCCACTGGATCGCTCCCCTCCACTTCCAGCGGGATGATGGCTGGCAGGGGGATGCCCAGGGTGGCCTGGCCCCAAGGCCCCAGGAGCACCAGGCTCCGGAGAGTGTGGAGTTGAAGGCCTTCCAGGCTCGTCGTCAAGTGGCGGAGGGCGAGGAGCGGGTCAGATCCGAAGGGGCCCGTTGGACCAGCCAGGGGCTCAGGCTTGAAGGCAAGGTCCATCTCGAGCAGCCCTTCAGCGGAGGGACCGTCACCCTGGATGCCCCCCGCATGCTTATGCGTCAACTGCCCGGGGGGACCGACCTCCCGCCCGCCCTGCCTCCCGGACATATCTGGGCCGAGGGTACACCCGTCCTGAGCTGGGGGAAGCGGACTCTCAGCAGTCCAAGGATCGAGGTCCGCTATCAGAGCCGCGCCTGGATCATGCAGGCCCCCGTCCGTGGCCGGAGCGAGTTCGGGACCTTCACGGCGGGCCAGGGGGGAGGCACTCCGGAGAAGTGGGCCTTCGAGGGCCCCATCCGCGGGGACCTGACCGATGGCGGCATCCTGCGGGGCAGCCGTCTCACCTGGGAGCAGGAGAAGTGGACCCTGGAGGGCCACCCGGCCAGCCTCCAGCGCCTTCAGCAGCGCATCAGCGGCGCCCGTCTGACCCGGGTGGGTGGGACCACCACCTTCCCGGATGGCCTGAGTGGCACCCTCGCCGGGGAGGATGGCGACTATGTGATACGGGCCGACCAGGGGACCGTCACGCCGGACAGCGTGGTCCTCACAGGCAGGGTGGACTGCCGGAGCCGGGCCTGGAAGCTCGCCGCCGAAAGGGTCGTGGTCCGCCTTGGCCCCGGGAACAGCGTCCAGAAGATCAATGCAGCCGGTTCGGTCACCCTCCGGGGATCCCTGGGGGAGGGCTGGGGCGAGGCTATCGACATCGATGTGGCGGGCAAGACCGCCCATTGGCAGGGGCGGGTGAAGGGATCCGCGGAGGTGCAGCAATGACGGATTCCCCACAGGTCAGCCTGAGGGCAGAGAACCTTCACAAGCGCTATGGAGATCGCTCCGTGGTGCGGGGCGTTTCCCTCGAGGTCACCCCTGGAGAGGTGGTGGGCCTCCTGGGTCCCAATGGAGCGGGCAAGACCACCACCTTCTATATGGTGGTGGGGGTGGAGGCCCCGGACCAGGGCCGTATCCACTGGTGCCAGTACGACATCACCAAGATGCCCATGCACCGGCGTGCCCGGAAGGGCATCGGCTACCTGCCCCAGGAATCCAGTGTCTTCCGTTCCCTCACGGTATGGGAGAACCTCATGGCCATCGCCGAGTTCCTGCCCATCCCCAGGCAGGCCCAGAAGGAGCGCTGCGAGAAGCTTCTGGAGGAGTTCCATCTCCACAAGGTCCGGGACACCGAGGGCATGAGCCTGTCGGGCGGGGAGCGGCGGCGCTGCGAAATGGCCCGCGCCCTGGTCAGTGATCCCAGGATCATGCTCCTCGACGAGCCCTTCGCCGGCGTGGACCCCAAGTCGGTCATGGAGATCCAAAGCCTGATCGCAGACCTCAGAACCCGTGGCATCGGGGTCCTGATCACGGACCACAACGTCCGGGAAACCTTGCAGATTGCAGACAGGGCCTATATCTTGGCGGATGGCATGATCATGAAACACGGACTTCCCAACGAGATCGCAGAGGACCCCGACATCCGCCGGGTGTACCTGGGCGACCGGTTCAGGCTCGATTGATGGCTATGATCGGTCACGCCCTCTCCCAGCGGCTTGCCCAGAGCCAGACCCTGGCCCTGACGCCCGCTATGCAGCTCAAGCTCAAACTCTGGCAGATGAATCTGCTGGAGCTGGGCAACACCATCGAGCATGAGCTGCAGGAGAACCCCCTCCTGGAGATGGTGGAGGATGACGAGGCCCCAACCCTGCAGGCCCTGGAGGAGGGCAGGGACTCCGAGATTCCGGATGATCCCTCCACCGAGCCCGAGGAGGGCTTTGATCTCCCCGACCAGCCCGTGGCTGCCGAGATGAACCCGGATCAGGACCTGGCCTCCTTCACCGAGGAGGGCATCTCCCAAGTCCAGGAGACGGACGAGGGTGCGGAGAACTCCTGGGATACGGACCTTCCCCGCACCAGCAGCCTGCCCGAGGATGAGCGGACGAGCTGGGAGGACCGGCTGGCCAACACCGAGTCCCTGCACGACCATCTCATCACCCAGCTCTACGAGCTCATGGAGAGCGGGGACCCCCGGGCCACCCTCATGGAGCAGCTGATTGACCATGTGGATCCCAAGGGATTCCTACGCCTCGATCCGGACCACTCTGAGGAGACCACCCACCCCCGTGCCCTGGCCGAGGCCATGGGTATCGATCTGGTCAAGCTCCTGGAACTCCTGGAGATCCTGCAGGAATTCTCACCCAGCGGCGTGGGTTGCTTCACCGTCCAGGAGAGCCTGCTCCTGCAGCTCTGCCATGCCGGCGCGGAACCTGACGACCTGGCGGTCCGCATCATCCGGGAGCACTGCGAGCTCCTCACCCTCCGGGACAGTGGCCGTCTCAGGAAGGCCCTCGACTGCGGCCCGGAGGAACTGACCCTGGCCCTCGAAACCCTGCGTCACCTGCACCCTGCCCCCGGCAGGGCCTTCGATCCAGAGGGGGATCGGGTCGTCAAGCCGGATGTGGTGGTGCTCCGTTCGGAGGACGGCACTTGGCGTGTCTTCCTCAATGATGACGGTCTGCCCCGCCTCAAAGTCAGCCCCGATTACCGTAATTTCCTCTCCAAGGCCGAGGACAAGGGGGACAAGGACTTCATCCGGGAGAAATACCGATCGGCCAGGGACTTCATCCGAGGGGTGGAGGACCGCAACCGGACGGTGCTCCGGGTGGCCTCCAGCATTGTCGAACTGCAGACCGAGTTCCTGGAGCATGGGGTGGAGCGGCTCCGCCCCATGGTGCTGCGGGATGTGGCTGAAGCCACAGGGTTCCACGAGTCCACCATCTCCAGGGTGGTCAAGGCCAAGACCATCCACACCCCCCAGGGGCTCTTCGACCTGAACTACTTCTTCAGCGCCAGCCTCGGGTCCTCCACCGGAGAGGATGTCTCGGCCACGGTGGTCAAGCACAAGATCAAGAGCCTGATTCAAGCCGAGAACCCGGCCAAGCCCCTCTCCGACGAGGCCATTGCCGGACTGCTCGAGCGGGATGGCATCAAGGTCGCCCGGAGGACCGTCAACAAATACCGCGAGGAGCTGAAAATTCCTCCAGCTTCCCGTCGGCGCCGCCGATAAAGGTCGTGATGCAGCGGGTTCCCCAGGCAACAAATCACTACACCGTTCATCCCCGGGCCACCCAAGGCCCCGTTCAATAGGAGTCCGCGATGAAGGTAAACTTCACCGGCCGCCATGTAGAAGTCACCGACGCTCTTCGCGCCTTCTCCCAGGAACGACTGGACAAGATGTCCACCTACCTCGATGACATCATCGATGTGCACGTCGTCCTCTCGGTCGAGAAGCACCGCCATCAGGCCGAGGTCGCCCTCAAGACCCGCACCAGCGACTTCCTGGCCAGTGCTGAGACGGACGACATGTACGCCAGTCTTGCCCAGGCTATGGATAAGCTGGAGACCCAGGCCCACAAACAGGCCGGGAAGCGCCAGGCCAGTGTCAAGACCGGCACCGGCAAGGATCTGGTGGCCGCAGAAGAAGAGTAGGCCCTCATGTTGCCGGATGGAGGGGCCCACTGGGGCCCCTCTTCCTGTACCAGGGCTGCCGGTTTTCCGGCCGCAGACCTGGGCTAGACTGGATCTTCGCAGGGAGAGTGTGTCTTGGCTGCTGGCATCAAAGGAATCTGGAACGAGCTGGAGCTGGGCTCCCGCATCGGCGAATCGGCAGCCCTTGCCCTGTTCAGGGAGGCCGAACTCCCGGAACTGGCACACTTGGCCACCCTGGTCCGCAATCGGAGATCAGCCAGCGACCAAGTCACCTATGTGATCGATCGCAACATCAACTTCACCAACATCTGTGACCGCCACTGCTCATTCTGTGCCTTCCACTGCACCCCGGGGGCCGCGGGAGCCTATGTGCTTCCCCTGGAGACTTTGCGTGAAAAGTGTCGAGAGACCCGGCGCCTGGGGGGCACCGGGGTCCTGCTACAGGGCGGGGTGAACCCCGAGCTTCCCTGGTCGCACTACCTGAACCTGTCGCAGACCATCCGTGAGGAGGGGCTCTGGCTCCACGGCTTCAGTCCAGTGGAGATCCGGACCATGTCGCAACTCAATGGCCTCAGCCTCGGCAGGACGCTGGAAGTCCTACGGGAGGCAGGCTTGGGCAGCCTCCCGGGAGGAGGGGCCGAGATTCTGGTGGATCAGGTCCGGGCGAGGATCGCCCCTTTGAAGGGCAGCTCCGGGGACTGGCTGGAGGTCATGGAGGAGGCGCACAAGATCGGCATGAAGACCACAGGCACCATGATGTTCGGCATCGGCGAGTCCCTGGAGGACAGAGTGGAGCATCTCCGGTGCCTCCGGCAGCAACAGGACCGTGCCCTGCAGCGGGCCAATGGGGGGTATCACACCGCATTCGCCGCTTGGCCCTTCCAGTCAGGCAACACCGTGTGGGCAGGGCGCATCCCAGCGGCAACCCACGATGATTATCTAAGAACCATTTCTGTATCAAGAATTTACTTGGATAACTTCGAACACATTCAAAGTTCTTGGGTCACCATGGGGGACAAGACGGGCCAACTGGCGCTGCACTTCGGCTGCGATGACATGGGTAGCCTGATGCTGGAGGAGAACGTGGTCAGCGCCGCCGGAACCCACTTCGAGTTCAACCGGGAGGAGATCGAACACCTGATCCGCAATGCGGGGTACACCCCTCGACAGCGGGACAACATATATCGATCATTGTAGATAAATTAAGACATTTGTTTTTATCTATTTAAGGTTGTTTTTTCAACACGATTCAAGTCAACCCCAAGACCTGCAATTCCCTAAACCAGAAAAGCCCCCCGTTTCAGCGGGGGGCTTTTCTGGTTGGGGAGGAAGGATTCGAACCCTCGATAGGCAGGATCAAAACCTGCTGCCTTACCACTTGGCGACTCCCCAGTGCAGGTCACAGTCTAGCGGGCGCAGCCTCCACTGTCCATCCAGCCTCAGGGGGCCCCTGTCTTGGGCGTGAAGCCGAACTCCTCCACACTCAAGAGATCCGGTCTGATTGTCGAAGCCTCCTCCTCCAACCGAGGGATGGCGCGATGTCCGGTGGCCTTTTCGTAGGCGAGCAGAATCTGCCGCTCCAAAGCCTCACGCACCTCCTGGTTGAGGGGGAAGGCGATGTCCTTGTAGGAGCCATCCCGCTTGCGCTTGCTCGGCATGGCCACGAAGTAGCCGTCCTCGCCCTCCACCACCCGCAGATCCCCGACCAGAAAGGCATCATCGATCACGATCGAGACGAAGGCCCGGAGCTTCTCGTCGCCTTCGATCCGGTTGATCCTGATGTCGGTGATGTTGATCATGCGTGGCCTCCAGAGGGCAGCCCCCCTTGTTGGATGGTAACCTGACTTCATGTCGACGAAAGCCCAAGTGCCTGATGATCTCCCCAGTACCCACACCGCAGCCTTCCAGGTCCTGCAGGCAGCCAGCAGCGCCCTGGAACTCCTCCGAGGCTCCCTCGACTTCGCCCAGCTGGAGTCCTGGACACGCCACATCCTGGCTGGCCAGGGCAGGGTGGTACTCTCGGGTGTGGGCAAATCCGGACTGATCGCCCGGAAGATTTCCGCCACCCTCGCCTCCACGGGATGCCCGAGCCTGTTCATCCACCCGGGTGACGCCCTCCACGGCGACCTGGGGATGATCACCCCTCAGGACACCGTTCTGCTGCTCTCCAACAGTGGGGAGACCGAGGAAGTCCTCCGTCTCATTCCCAGCCTCCTTCGGCTCGGCGTCGACTTCGGGGCCATCACCTCCAAGCCCGGCAGCCACCTGGCCCAGGCCGCACGCTGGTGCTTCACCTACCAACTCCCTGAGGGTGAAGGCTGCCCGCTGGACTTCGCCCCCATGGCCTCCACAACCCTCCAGCTCGTCTGGGGAGACATTCTCGCCGCCCATCGGATGGTGGCCAGTGGTTTCACCCTTGAGCGCTTCGCCGAGTTCCATCCCGGTGGCTCCCTGGGCGCCCGCCTCCTGAAGTGCTCTGACCTGATGCATACGGATGCGCCACGAGTCAAAGAGGAAGATTCTTTGATTCATGTACTTGAATCCATGACCTCAGGCAAGCTCGGAATGACGCTGGTCACCCGGGAGGACCAGTTGGCCGGTGTCGTGAGCGACGGCGACATCCGGCGGGCCCTGGAACGTGCAGAACGCTCGGGGATGAATCCCCTCGGTCTCAGGGCCTCGGATCTCATGACCCGGCACCCGGTCACCGGATCCCCGGACATGCTGGCCATCGAGGCCTCCAGGATCTTCGAAGCCCGGAAGATCACCTTCCTGGTGATCGGGGAGCCCGGAGCCTTCCCAGCAGGGGTTCTCCATGTCCACGATCTCCTGGGTGCCAAAGTGATCTGAATCCAGTAGTTGGACACCAATCCAAGCTCTGGCGACCAAGATCTTAGGTTACATAATATACATTATCGAAAGCTGAATCTGATCGTGCTGCCCATCCTTCCCCGATACTTTCTGCGCCGTTGGCTGGCTCCCTTCGCTGGCGCCCTGATTTTCTATCTGGGCCTGATGATGGCCTACGAGCTGATGTTCATCTCGCGGCAGCTCTTCAGCATGGGAGCTCCCTTCCGGTGGATCTTCCCGATGGTGGCCCTCTCCATACCGGAGGACATCAGCATGGTCCTCCCCATGGCAGCGGTTCTCGGCGGGCTCCTGGGCACCCAGTACATGTCCGAGGGCTCGGAGCTGGTGGCCTCCAACGGCCTCGGGGTCGGCATGAGGCACCTGGTGAAGCCATGGGCGGTCATCTCGGCCTTTGTGGTACTGGCCTCACTGGCCAACTCCAATCTCCTCGTCCCCCAGATCTGCCGCTGGCAGAACCGGCTCAAGAACACGATCCAGGAGGAGGCCAAAAGCCGATGGCTCGTCCCCGGGGCCCCCCCCTGGAATCCACCGGGCGCTCCGCAGACCTCGATTTGGGTCTCTCCTGAGGGGAAGGTCCACCTCATGGACACCTCCGAGCAGTCCGTCAGGCATCTGGTAGCCTCCAAGGTCGTCCGCATGGACCTTTCTGAGCAATCCGACCTCTCGGAGATGGGCCTGCATCTGGAAGACCTGAATGGGATCGTCTTCGATAAGGAAGACGGTAAAATCATCCATATCAAGCAAAAAGAGCAAAACTTCATCATCCCTTCTGCTCGCGGATTCAAGCCGCTCCCCCCGACGCCCCTCAGATACCAGTCCACTTCCTACCTCCTGACCCACCGCAACCCGGAGGCCTGGATCGAGCTGAGCAGACGGGTGACCCTGCCCATTGCCGTGGCAGCTCTCCTCCTGCTGGGCATTGGCCTGGGCATCTCCCACCCGAGGTTCCCTTCGGGCGGCGGCATCCCCAAGAGCCTGGCCGTCATCCTCGGGTATTACTTCGTACTGAGGACCATTGAGGACTTCTTCGCCAACCGGGTGCTGACCAATCCCCTCCCCCTCTTCCTGGTGCCCCTGTTCTTCCTGGGGGCTGGATTCTACCTGCTCCGGCGCCGGATGACCCCCCACCGCTCCAATGGGCCATGGACCCGCCTCAGATCCGAAGCTGGCCGTCTGCTCAGTTGCGCCACACGCGGGTGCGGGAGGCTGAGATCCATTCTCCCCGATCTGGCACTGCGGCGCGCCCGCACGCACTCCTCCGGCATTCTCAGCAGCTGGAGCCGGAGTCTCTGGTTGCGGAACTGGGGAGGCACTCTCCTCACTTTTCTCGGGCTGGGGCTCCTCATCGACTTCGCCTCCCTGGCTGGGGACCTCTCCAAGAACCATGTCTCCATCCTGGTCTTTCTCCACTACTGGGTCTGGAACCTCTCTCCCTTCCTGGTCCTGGTCCTGCCCATGGCCTTCCTGCTGGGGAGCGTCCTCACCATCTCCGAGGCCTGCACCAGCCGGGAATGGAATGCCCTGAAGGCCAGCGGTGTCAGCTTCGTCCAGTGGTTCCTCTCGGCCTGGAAGGCCTGGGGCACTGTGCTCCTGGCCACCCTCCTCCTCCAGGTGATGGTCTCCCCCATCGCCCAGGAGAAGGCCGAGGTCCTCAAGCGTCAGATCACCCGGAAGGTCAAGATCAGCAAGACTTCCAGCCCATGGCTCTATCTCAATGCCACCGGCATCCACTGGTACATGGATGGAGTCACCCGCTGGGGCTTTCCTTTGGAGCGCACCGGAGATGACATGCTGCTGCGCTGGCAGTTGAACGCTCCGACGGCAGAGCGGGTCCGCTCCAATGGGCTCACTCTGGAGCCTGGACCTGCCGCCACGGAGCTCTTCCCCAGTGCTGCCCTGCGCCGCTATGCCGATGCCGAGCAAGCCTCGACGACAGCCCTCTTCCACTGGCAACGCTGGGCTCCCTCTCCTGATAGGGCCACCCAACTCTGGAGCCGCTTCCTTCGATGGTTGGCGGGTCCCTGCCTGGTCATCGCCGTGCTCTCCATCGCCTTCCCCGCTCCCCGCTCCGGCCGGGGACAGGCTCTGGGCCTGAGTCTGGTGGCTGGGCTCCTCTTCTTCGCGCTCCAGACCCTTTTCGCCATGGTCGCCCAGGCCGGGGACATCCCACCCTTATGGGGTGCCATCGCTCCCCTCGCCCTGGCGCTCGGGATCGGCTGTCTGCGCCTGCCCAAGGTCAGGACCTGAGCCCACCTCCCGGGTGATCTGAAGGTGGATCGCCTTCTGGGCTTTTTCTGCCTAATATTTTGGCACCGATGCTGCTCTTCCTGGCGCAGGGAGGAACACCATGGCTTCAATTCTCAACAACGTCGGCGCCCTTGGTGCTTCACGGCAACTGGAGATCACGGGCTCAGGTCTCAACAAGACCATCGAACGCCTGACCACAGGCAAGCGCATCAACCGCGCCAGCGACGACGCCGCTGGCCTTGCCATCAGCAACAAGCTGGGGGCCGACATCCGGATCGCCGGACAGGGTAAGCGGAATGCCAATGATGGCATCTCGTACCTCCAGGTCGCTGATGGTGTCCTGGAAGAGGTGACTAGCCTACTGACCCGCGCCACGGAGCTCACGGAACAGGCCCGGACGGGCACGATCAGCGACTCCAACCGGACGAGCCTGGATGCTGAGTTCCAGAACATCCTGAAGGCCTTGGCGGACATCGGTGAGAGCACCACCTTCAACGGCACCCCGGTCTACACCACCAGCACCCTGACCGTGGCGGTGGGGGGGTACAGCGATGTCAGCATCACGGTCGGGACCATCTCCAATGGATCCAACGAGGCTTTCGACATGGTGGTGGGCACGGACAGCATCACCAGCGTGGCCAACGCCACGGCGGTGAAGGACAAGCTCACCCAGGCCATCGACAACGTCAGCAACATCCGCGCCTCCATCGGTGCGACGCAGCAGCAGCTGACCTCGGTCTCCAATTCCCTGGGCATCCAGGTGGAGAACTTCACGGCGGCCTACTCCCAGATCCGGGACGCCAACATCGCTGATGAAGTGGTCAACCTCACCAAGTTCCAGATCCTGAACCAGTCGGGGACCAGCGCCCTGAAGCAGGCCAACCAGGCTTCCCAGTCCATCCTGTCCCTGCTTCAGTAGGCTCGGCAAGACAGAGATGCCGCCCGCAGATTGAACCTCGGCAGCAGAGGGTGCTTGGCGCCCTTCCATGCCGCACCCGTGCGGGCCGGTGGAGTTCGGAACCCCACAAGGGCAAGACCGTGGGCCTCCCTGCTTCACCCACTGCCGGACTCGCCGGCCCCCGCCGCCACCCCCTTTCGAGGGGGTGGCTTTTTTTGCATGGATCGCCGCCGGTCCTATGCTTCAGGGAGAGGAGGCCGCCATGTCCGCCGATTCCAGCCCCTACCGGGAACCCCTCCATGAAGAGCTCCGCCGGATCGAACACTATGCCCTCTACATCATCAACGGCATGGCTGCCGGCGGAAGTGGTTCACTCACCGATTCAGACATCGACTACGCCATCGATGTGGCGGAGCGCTTGGCCAACCGTCTACTCGAGCGGGGCCACATCCATCCCGGTCAGTGATGCCACGAGCAGGTCCGCGACCCGGATGCCGTCCACGGCGGCAGAGGTGATGCCCCCGGCATAGCCCGCCCCCTCGCCGCAGGGAAAGAGCCCCCGGTGGGTCGGGCTTTGCCCGTCGAGTCCCCTCAGAATCCTGACAGGACTGCTGGTCCGGCTTTCGATGCCCAAGAGGAGGGCATCCGCCCCGGTGAAACCCCGGATCTTCCGCTCGAATGTGGGAAGGGCTGCGCGAAGCTGTCCGGATACCACCTCAGGCAGGCAGGTGGAGAGATCCGCAGGGATCGCCCGGGGCCGGAAGTGCTGGCGGGGGATGCAGCCGGAGGCGATCCCCTTGAGGAAGTCGCCCACGGACATGGCGGGAGCACCGTAGCTCTCGCCTGCAGCCCGAAAGGCCGCCTGCTCCCACTCCCGCTGGAAGTGCACACCGGCCAGGGGATGTTCGCTGGGAAAATCCTGCACGTTCACCTTGGCCACCAACCCCGAGTTGGCATAGCCGGAGTCCCGCCCGGATCGGCTCATGCCGTTGACCACCACGCCGCCGGGCTCGCTGGCGCACTGGATGACCTCCCCACCGGGACACATGCAGAAACTGTAGGCCGCCCGGTCTCCACCCAGGTTGCAGACCAGGCGGTAGTCGGCGGCGCCCAGGCTGGGATGTCCCACAGAAGCGCCGTACTGGGCTCGGTCGATCAGTTCCTGGGGGTGCTCGATGCGCACCCCCATGGCGAACGGCTTCTGCTCCATGGCCACCCGGTGCCCCAGGAGCATCTCAAAGGTGTCCCTGGCGCTGTGCCCGGGTGCCAGCACCAGCCCGTCGCAGGGGATCTCCTCTCCCCTTCGGGTCCGGGCAGCCACTACCCTGCCCTCCGTGATCCGGAGATCCTCCAGGGCCGAGCCGAAACGGAACTCGGCGCCCTGGGACTCCGCCCAGCGGCGCATCCCCACGACACAGTCCTGGATGACCTCAGTGCCGATGTGGGGCTTGGCCTGGTAGAGGATCTCCGGGCGGGCGCCGAAGCGGACGAAGGTCTCCAGAACCCGGTGGGTCAGGGGGTGGCCGATGCGGGTGGTCAGCTTGCCATCGCTGAAGGTCCCGGCCCCGCCCTCGCCGAACTGGGCATTGGCCTCGGGATCCAGGATGCCTTCTTCCCACAGCCGCTCCACCCTCCGGACCCGCTCCTCCATGCGGGGGCCGCGCTCCAGCACCAGCGGGAGGATTCCGTATTCCAGAAGGCGCACCGCGCAGAAGAGTCCGGCGGGTCCGGTGCCCACCACCAAGACCCTGGGGGGATCGGAAAGCCGGAAGGCAAAGCAGTCGGGCATCTCTGGAGCGGGCTGGAGCCTGCAGCCTGGTGGCAGTTCCGGTTGCCCGGGATCCCGCAGGGGGGTGAAACCCAGGGTGACCAGGAAGCGCAGGCGCTTCTGTCGGGCATCCAGGCTCTGCCGCTCCAGGCGGGCATCCAGGTAGTCACCGGGCTGACCGCCCAAGGCCTGGGCGAGGAGTTGAGCCGGGTCCTCCCTCTCACGCCCCAGGGCGAGGGGCAGGTCCAGCAGATGCATGCGGCGGTTCACCATCCGTCCAGGATAGCCGCCATGGGGTCGGTGCCCCCTCCTCATGTATGATGGTACAGGCGCATTCTGCGCCTTTTTCATGGTGCCTGCATGCCCTTCGACCTCTACCGTCTGGCCCGTCCTCTGATCTATCAGCTCTCCCCGGAGACGGCCCACAACTCCGCCATGCGTGCGGGTCGGATCGCCCAGGCCATCCCCGGGCTCATGCCCCTGGCGGGTGCCTGCATCCGCTCGGGCACCGGCGGACATGGCCTGGAGGCCCTGGGGCTCAAGCTCCCCTCCCCCATCGGCCTGGCCGCTGGCTTGGACAAGGGCGCCGAAGTCCTGCCCATGTGGAAGGCCCTGGGCTTCGGCTCGGTAGAGATCGGCACAGTGACCCCCAGACCCCAGCCCGGCAACCCCCAGCCCCGCTGTTTCCGCCTGGTGGACGAGTCCCTCCTGCTCAACCGCATGGGTTTCAATTCGGAAGGGGCCGAGGTGGTGGCCGCCCGCCTGAAGCGCCGCCCCAGTGGACTGATCGTGGGGGGCAATATCGGCAAGAACAAGGTCACCCCTGAAGAGCAGGCCCTGGACGACTACCGCACAGCGTACCGGCTTATTGCACCCCTGGTGGACTATACCGCCCTCAACATCAGCAGTCCCAACACGCCAGGACTCAGACGCCTCCAGGCGCCCGAGGCCCTGGCACCCCTCCTGGAGGGCATGATGCAGATCCGCAAGGAGATGGGGCTGGAGCGCCAGCCTCTCTTGGTCAAGCTCGCCCCGGATCTGAGCCCAGAAGAGCTCGATGGCATCGTGGATGTGATCGCCGCCTCCGGCGTCTCGGGCATCATCGCCACCAACACCACCCTGGACCGGGGCATTGTGTCCGATCTCAACCGGGACAAGGTCCTCTCCTGGGGCGACGGCGGCCTCTCAGGCAAGGGGCTCAAGATCAAGGCCCGGGAGATTCAGCGCCGGATCCTCCAGCGCATCCCTCCCCACCTCAAGCTCGTGGCCTGTGGCGGACTCGGCTCAGCCGAAGATGTCCGGACGGCCATGGAGGACGGGGCCGCCTGGGTCCAGATCTACTCCTCACTGATCTTCGAAGGTCCCTTCATCGTCCGGAGGATCCTGAAGGGGCTCTAGCAAAGAGCGCGTCAGCGACCGGGCGGTCCCCACGGAACAGCGGGCATCGAGCGCGGCTCCGCCAAGCGAGGTGCGGGGGTCCGGGGGGACGCAGAGGGCGCGTCAGCGACCGGGCGGTCCCCCCGGAACAGCATCAGTCCGTTTCCCCATCCACATAGACCCAGCGTCCCTCCTCACGTGTGAAGGTGCTCAGCTCCCGGTGCAGTACCCGCCGCCCGCCATACTGCAGGCTGGCATGGAAGAGGACCTTCCCCTCACGGTCACTCTTCCCACCACCCTCGGTGGAGATCACCTTCAAGCTGATGCACTTGATCTCCTTGCAGTAGGCCTTGAGCTCCTCTGCGTCCAGCTCCGCCCGCTCCTTGGCGGCTGTGGTGGCGATCAAGTAGTCGGGGCGCTGCATGGCATAGGCGCTGAAGCGGCTGCGCATCAGCTGCTCAGCCGTCTCCGGGACCTTCTTGCCGGTCAGATAGGGCTCGCAGCACTGGGGATAGAGACGCTTGGAGGTGCAAGGACAAGGGCGGGACATGGAACTCCTGGAATCATCGGACAACAGACAGCGTCCGATCACGATTGTACAGAGGTCCGCGGTCTGGATCCCCCTGCCCTGCAAACCCAGTAATTCCCGAGGTACCCGCGCACGGGAACCAGCATAGGATGGGGTGTGGAGGCACTCCCAGTCCCCCCTCTCTATATCGATACACAAGTAACTATATATATTGCTTGATATACACTGGGATGTCCCCAAGAATGGCCTATGCGCAGATGCTGCGCGGATTGCGAGGAGGACTGATGTCAGTCGCTGAACAAACCCTGGGCAACCCGGCAAGAGCCAGCTTTGCGACCTCGTCCGTGGGCCGCAAGATCCTCATGGCCGTGACGGGTCTGGTGTTGTCCATCTTTGTGACGGTCCACATGATCGGAAACATCCAGGCCTACCTGGGGGCTTCTGCCATGAATGCCTACGCTCACTTCCTCCAGCACTCCCTGCATGGAGGAGGTATCTGGATCGCCCGGCTCGTGCTCCTGCTCGTGGCCGTGGTCCATGTCTGGTCTGCCGCCAGCCTGACCCTCACCAACTGGTCCGCCCGTCCCCAGGGTTACCGCGCCCAGCAGCTGCAGTCCGCCAGCTGGGCCAGCCGCTCCATGCGCTACACCGGTGTCCTCCTGGCCTTATTCATCATCTACCACATCCTGCATCTGACCACCGGCCAAGCCCATCCGGACTTCGTGCCCGGCGATGCCTACGGCAACTTCGTCAAGGGCTTCCGCAGCCCCGTGGCCTGTACCATCTACGTCCTGGCCCAGATCTGTCTGGCCCTGCACATCTGGCACGGGCTCTGGAGTCTGACCCAGACCTTCGGCTGGTCCCATCCCCGCTATGAGACCCTGCGCCGCACCGTCTCGGGCGCCGTCGCCCTGGTGGTCGCCCTTGTGAACATCTCCTTCCCCATCGCCGTCCAGTTGGGCGTCATCCGCTGAGGTCTGCACCATGGAACTCAAGTCCAACGTCCCCGACGGTCCCCTGGAAAGCAAGTGGGAACGCCACAAGTTCAACATGAAGCTGGTGAACCCCGCCAATAAGCGAAAATACAAGGTGCTGGTGGTGGGGACCGGGCTGGCGGGTGGCGCTTCCGCGGCCTCCCTGGCTGAGCTGGGCTACCAGGTGGAGTGTTTCTGTTACCAGGACAGCCCCCGCCGGGCCCACTCCATCGCGGCCCAGGGCGGCATCAATGCCGCCAAGAACTACCACAATGACGGCGACAGCGTCATGCGGCTCTTCTACGACACCATCAAGGGCGGCGACTTCCGGGCCAGGGAGGCCAACGTCTACCGTCTGGCTCAGGTGAGCAACGACATTATCGACCAGTGTGTGGCCCAGGGCGTGCCCTTCGCCCGGGAATACGGCGGTCTCCTGGACAACCGCTCCTTCGGGGGCGCCCAGGTCAGCCGCACCTTTTATGCACGCGGCCAGACCGGCCAGCAGCTCCTCCTGGGCGCCTACCAGGCCCTCCAGCGCCAGATCGGCCTGGGCCAGGTGAAGATGCACACCCGGCATGAGCTGCAGGAGATCATCCTGATCGACGGCGTGGCCAAGGGCATCGTCACCCGGGACATGGTTACGGGCGAGGTGCGCAGCCACATGGGTGATGCGGTGGTTCTCGCCACCGGTGGCTACGGCAACGTCATGTATCTGGCGACCTACGCCAAGGGCTGCAACGCCTCGGCCATCTGGCGGGCCTACAAGAAGGGCGCGGCCTTCGCCAACCCCTGCTACACCCAGATCCACCCCACCTGCATTCCGGTCACCGGGGACCACCAGTCCAAGTTGACCCTGATGTCCGAGTCCCTGCGCAACGACGGCCGCATCTGGGTCCCTGCCAAGACTGGTGACCGCAGGCCCGTGGACCAGATCCCCGAAGGTGAGCGGGACTACTACCTGGAGCGGAAATACCCCTCCTTCGGCAACCTGGCCCCCCGGGACATCGCGAGCCGCGCCGCCAAGCAGGTCTGTGATGCGGGCCTGGGTGTGGGCGACACGGGCCGCGGTGTCTTCCTGGACTTCGCCGATGCCATCAAGCGCCTGGGCGCCCACAAGATTGAGGAGAAATACGGCAACCTCTTCGAGATGTATGAGCGCATCACCGGCGAGGACCCCTACAAGCAGCCCATGCGCATCTACCCCGCCACCCACTACACCATGGGCGGGCTCTGGGTGGACTACAACCTCATGAGCACCATTCCCGGCCTCTTCGTGCTGGGCGAGGCCAACTTCAGCGACCACGGCGCCAACCGACTGGGGGCCTCGGCCCTCATGCAAGGCCTCTCCGACGGCTACTTCGTCTCCCCTTACACCATCGGGAACTATCTGGCTGGGATCAAGCCCGGCAGCCGCCCCTCAGAGGACCATCCGGAGGCCAAGGCCGCCGAGGCAGAGGTGAAGGCCCGCGTCAGTCATCTGCTGTCCATCGACGGCAGGGAGACCCCCACCCACTTCCATCGCGAGTTGGGACACATCCTCTGGGAAGCCTGCGGCATGGCCCGCAACGATCAGGGGCTGAAGGGTGCACTACAGGCCCTTCCCGAGCTGAAGGAGCGTTTCTGGAAGAACGTGAAAGTGCCGGGCAGCGGCGCCGACCTGAACCAGAGCCTGGAACTGGCCGGCCGGGTGGCGGACTTCATCGAACTGGGTGAGCTCATGTGCCGGGACGCTCTGGAACGCCGGGAGAGCTGTGGCGGCCATTTCCGGGAGGAGTGGCAGACCGAGGAGGGCGAGGCCCTCCGCGACGATGAGAACTTCTGTCACGTCGCGGCCTGGGAGTACGCCGGCGAGGGGAGCACCCCCAAGCGCCATGTGGAGCCCCTGATCTTCGAGAACGTCCACCTCGCCACCCGCAGCTACAAGTAGGAGCCAGAAGCATGTCCGAGAAGCTCATCAACCTGACTCTCAATGTGTGGCGCCAGAAAGGCCCCCAGGATGCCGGTCGCTTTGTCACCTATCCCGCCAAGGGCATCAGCGTGGACATGTCCTTCCTGGAGATGCTGGATGTGGTGAACGAGGACCTGATCCTCAAGGGCGAAGAACCCATCACCATGGACAACGATTGCCGTGAAGGCATCTGCGGGCAGTGCGGTGTGGTCATCAACGGTCGCCCCCACGGCCCCCGGCCCCGCACCACCACCTGCCAGCTCCACATGCGGACCTTCAGCGACGGGGATGTCATCACCATCGAGCCCTTCCGCGCCAAGGCCTTCCCCATCATCAAGGACCTTGTGGTGGACCGCTCGGCCTTCGACCGCATCATCGCCGCCGGGGGCTTCATCACTGCCCCCACCGGCTCGGCCCCGGATGCCAATGGCCTTCCGGTCGCCAAGACCTGTGCGGACCGGGCCTTCGATGCTGCCGCCTGCATCGGCTGTGGCGCCTGTGTGGCTGCCTGCCCCAATGCCAGCGCCATGCTCTTCGTCTCCGCCAAGGTCACCCAGTTGGGGCTGCTGCCCCAGGGACAGCCCGAGCGCTACACCCGCGTCCGGGACATGATCGCCCAGATGGACGCAGAGGCCTTCGGCACCTGCACCAACCATGGAGAATGCGAAGCCGCCTGCCCCAAGGGCGTGAAGCTGGAGAACATCGCCCGCATGAACCGGGACTTCTTCAAGGCCAGCCTCACCTACCGGCCCGAGGTGGCTTCCGGCGGAGCGGGTTGAGCCTACGAACCCTCCAACACAGAAAGACCAGGGGCCTCCCTGGTCTTTCTGTTTCAGATGAAAAGGCGCACAAGATTGACCGCCAGGACAGCCGTCAAGGCAAAGGCCATGGACTTCTTGCGCTTCTCGGAGACCTCATAGATGAGGCCCTTGCGCTTCAGGTAGGTCTCCCCGGTCAACAGGATGATGATGGCCGCGGGAATGAAAAGCAGCACCAGCAGGACCAGGGCCCAGCGTTTCCGGTACCAGGGAATGTCTTTGTAGTCACAATCCACGAGGATGCTATCGTTTTGACGAAAAGCCATGGTTCACCGATATACCGTGATGACGCACTATCCCAGGTGATGGAACCTCAGATAAAGCTCAATGGAAGCCCAATGCCTGAGCGCAGCAGACAATCTGCCACCTCAGAAGCATGAACGAATAGTCTATCAGTATTATCGAATCATGCAATCGAATGCCAGAGCGGGATGACCTGGCACAAGGGCAACGCATTGCCTGCTGAAGGCCAGGCCCTACCCCAGCTTCTCCCGGTAGAGTTCGGGATCGAAGTCCGCACGTCGACGGGGGCAGTCCAGATTGGTGCATAGCATGCAGTTCTGGTAGCTGGTCTCCGTGGCGAACATGATGCCCGTCAAGGACTTGGTGGGGAACATCACCAGGTTGGGGCTGAAGGCGATTCCGATGGAATCCAGACCACCCAGGAGCCCTGCCAAAGGCAGCTGCTCACTGAGGGGCCAGTCCGGGAGGGAGCCGGGGTTCATCAGACCCAGGGGACCGGTGGCAAAAAGTTCCTGCACATGGGTGATCAGGCCCTCCGTGGCCTTGAGAAGAGCATTTTCCTTGATGGTATCGGCCCAGAAGCCCTCCAGCGGTCCGTCAAAGCCCCGGGACCAACTCTCCAACTCAGCGCCGCAGGTGATGGCGAAAGGGAAGACCCGACCCAGCCCCTCCAGATTCGATCGCAACACCCGGCTGACGAAGGTCTGCCCCTCCAGCTCCACGGAGCCCTCCCCCAGGGCCCCCACGGGAACCATCCCGAAGAGCGCCCGGGGGGCCGCCAGCCCCTGAGCCTGGGCCACCATCTCCCGGAGCCTGGGGATCCGGGGAGAGCCCTCGCGAACCCTCAGGTAGCCGCGGATCTCCTCTGCATCCAGGATGACGGGAATCGGATCCAGGCGGGTGGTGTCCATCAGGTCTCCAGAGGGTGGGATATTCGTATGATCATATCACCACCCAGGGGAGATCAGCACCTTCAGCCCAGGAGAGCCCGCACCTTGGCGAGCCGCTCCTCTTTCTCCTGGAGCTGCCCGCGCATCTTGTCCACGGCAGCCTGGGGAGCCTTGCTGAGGAAGTTCGGGTCAGCCAAGCGCTCCCGGAGGGGGGCGGCCTCCTTCTCCAGCTTCTCCGATTCCTTCTCGAGCTTGACACGGTCAGCCGCAGGGTCCTTGAGTCCGGCCAGTTCCAGGGCCACCAGACCCCCGCCCACCACGCCCACGGTCCGGGTCGGACTGGCCAGCTCGCCTTCCGTGAAGCTCAGGCTCTCGAGCTTCGCCATGGACTTGAAGCCCTCGGCGAAGACTTCCAGCTCCCTGAGGGTGGTGAAGCCCGGGAGGCGCTTGCCGGGATCGATCCCCTGCTCTGCCCTCAGGCGCAGGATGGCTGAGAGGGCCTCCTGGAACTTGGGGACCAGATCCGGGTTGCCCCCCTGCTGCTGCAGGATGGGGTGCTCCAGGGGCCAGGAACGGGCAGCCAGAAGCTGGGGCTCGCCCTCGGGAAGACGCTCGGCGATGACCGCCTCGTGAATCTCCTCGGTGACGAAGGGCACCACGGGATGCAGGGCCCGCAGGAGAATGTCCAGGAAGTGGAGGATGGCCGCCTTCTGCTCCGTGCTGCCCTGCTGGAGGGTCACCTTGGCCAGCTCGATGTAGGTGGCGCAGAAGTCGTCCCAGACCAAGTGGTAGAGGATCTCGGCAGCTTCGTGGAAGCGGAACTCCTCGATGGCCAGGGTGGCCCGGGCGAGGGCATCCTTCATGCGTCCGGCCATCCAGTACTCCGCCTCGCCAAGCTCGGGGGCGACGGAAAGGGTCACCTCGGGGCCCAGGCTCATCTGGACGAAGCGGGCGGCGTTCCAGAGCTTGTTGCAGAAGTTGCGGCTGGCCTCCAGGCGGCTCCGGGAGAGGCTGATATCGGTGCCGGGGGCTGCCATGGCGGCCAGGGAGTAACGGAGAGCATCGGTGCCGAACTCGTCCATGGTCTCCAACGGGTCGATGACGTTGCCCTTGGACTTGGACATCTTGGCGCCGTGCTCGTCACGGACCAGACTGTTGAAGTAGACATCCCGGAAGGGGACATCATTCATCCAGGTGAGGCCGGACATCACCATGCGGGCCACCCAGAAGAAGAGGATGTCGTAGCCGGTGATGAGGACGCTGGTGGGGAAATAACGCTTGAGGTCGGCAGTCTCGTCGGGCCAGCCGAAGACACTGAAGGGCCAGAGGGCTGAGCTGAACCAGGTGTCCAGGGTGTCTGGATCCTGCTGGAACTTTTCAGAGCCGCACTTCTCGCAGGTTTCCGGCTCATCTTCCTCGACCATGAGATGACCGCAGCCCAGGCAGGTGTAGGCCGGGATGCGATGGCCCCACCAGAGCTGGCGGGAGATGCACCAGTCCTGGATGTTGTTGAGCCAGTGTTCCCAGACCGTCGCCCAGCGCTCAGGGGTGAAGCGGATGCGGCCATCCCGCACCGAGGCCAGGGCTGCCTTGGCTGCGTCATCAACCTTCATGAACCATTGTTCTGAGACCAGGGGTTCCAGAACACAACCCGTGCGGTCCGAAACCGATACCTGGTGGGTGTAGTCCTGGATCTTCTCAAGAAGGCCATGCTCTTCCAGGTCCGCCAGTACCTTCTTGCGGCACTCGAAGCGGTCCAGCCCGGCATAGGCGGACCCTGCAGCAGCGGTCATCTTGGCATCGAACCCGATGACGGTGATGCTGGGCAGGTCCAGTCGCTTGCCCGCGGCATGGTCATTGGGATCGTGGGCCGGGGTGAGCTTGACGCATCCGGTGCCGAACTTGGGGTCCACCATCTCGTCGGCCACAACGGGGATCTCGCGGCCGGTGAGCGGCAGCTTGAGCATCTTCCCGACGAAGCTCTGGTAGCGCTCGTCCTCCGGGTGGACCGCCACGGCGGTGTCACCCAGCATGGTCTCGGGACGGGTGGTGGCCACCACCAAGTGGCCGGAGCCATCGCTGAGGGGATAGCGCAGGTGCCAGAGTTTGCCCTGCTTCTCGACGTACTTCACCTCGAGATCGGAGAGGGCCGTCTGGCTGGCGGGATCCCACTGGATCATGCGGGGCCCCTTGTAGATGTGGCCCTGTTTGTAGGCGGCGGCGAAGACCTTGCGCACGGCCTTGTTCAGGTCGGGATCCATGGTGAAGCGCTTGCGGGTCCAGTCCACCGAGGCGCCCAGGCGGCGCAGCTGGTTCTCGATGTCGCCCTGGTTCTGGTCCTTCCACTGCCAGACGCGCTTGAGGAACTCCTCGCGACCCAGGTCGTAGCGGGTCTTGCCCTCGGCCTCCTTGAGCTGGCGCTCCACCACCACCTGGGTGGCGATGCCGGCGTGATCGACCCCGGGGACCCAGAGGGCATCAAAGCCCTGGGCCCGCTTGAAGCGGGTGAGGATGTCGTGGAGGGTGAACACCAGGGCATGGCCCATGTGCAGGTTGCCCGTGATGTTGGGAGGCGGGATCACGATGGACCAGGGCTGCTTGGCACTGTCGGGCTGGGCCTCGAAGATCCTTGAGCCTTCCCACTGGGCGTACCACCGGGTCTGGGCGGTCTTGAAGTCGAATGCCTTGTCCATTTCGCGCATAGGATTCCCGAGAAGTGCGGATCAGTTCGGCCCCGGTCCGGTCTCCCCGGTGACTGCACCGCCGGAGGCTCGTCCGACGAGGGGCGGAGAGGGTCATTCTACATGATGCCGGGTGACCCGGCAGCCCGTGGTGGCGCGACCTTCCAGGAGAATCCCCTTGGATTCGGGGCGATTGGGAAGTTTCGAGGTGCCCCCCGTCACGTCCAAGTTGACCAGAGCGCCCCAAAAGCAGGATGATCGAGGGCTGGAATGCCGCAGGCTTGGGTGTTCCATGTACGGGAGCAGCCGATATGACGCAAGGCCAGTCCATGGGTTTCAAGAGGATCGCCATCATCAATCGGGGCGAGCCGGCCATGAGACTCCTGCGGGCAGTCAAGGACTGGAACACAGTCCGGCGGACCTGCATCAAGACCATCGCCCTCTACACCGAACCCGACGAGTCCGCCCTCTTCGTGCGGGAGGCCGATGCCTCCTTCAACCTGGGGCCCGCCATGTTCCTGGACGAAAAGGACCTGGATGAGGCGGGCAAGCCCCGGAGAAAGAGCCGCTACCTGGACTACAGTGCCCTGCGGGAGGCCCTGGTGGCCACCCAGGCGGATGCTGCCTGGGTGGGTTGGGGCTTCGTGGCCGAACATGCCGAGTTCGCCGAGTTATGCACAGAGCTGGGCATCACCTTCCTCGGCCCCACCGCCGACGCCATGCGGAAGCTGGGTGACAAGATCGGCTCCAAGCTCCTCGCCGAGTCCGCGGGGGTTCCCGTGGCCCCCTGGAGCGGCGGTCCGGTAGAGACCGTCGAGGCCGCCCTCACCCATGCCCGGCACATCGGCTTTCCCCTGGTCATGAAGGCCACCGCCGGGGGTGGTGGTCGTGGCATCCGCTTCATCCACCGCGAAGAGGAGCTGGCGGACGCCTTCGAGACCTGTTCCGCCGAGGCCCGCAAGGCCTTCGGGGATGGCACCGTGTTCATGGAGGCCCTGGTGCGGGCCGCCCGCCACGTCGAGGTCCAGGTCCTTGCCGACCAGCACGGAACCATCTGGGCTGTGGGAACCCGGGACTGCTCCGCCCAGCGCAACAATCAGAAGGTCATCGAAGAGGCCCCGGCCCCCATTCCATCCGCCGTGGACCAGGCCCTCAAGGAGGCTGCGGTCCGCATCGCCCGGGCCGCGGGCTACACCAGCGCCGGCACCGCCGAGTTCCTCTACGATGCCGCCACCGGTGCGGTCTTCTTCATGGAGATGAACACCCGCCTCCAGGTGGAGCATCCCGTCACCGAGGAGACCACCGGGGTCGATCTGGTCCAGATGCAGATGGCGGTGGCCATGGGTGAGGCCCTGGACCCCGAGCCCCCCGAGTCCTACGGGCACTGCATCGAGGTGCGGGTTTGCGCAGAGGATCCTGCCCGTGGCTTCGCCCCGGCCCCCGGCAAGGTGGTCTGCTTCCGCCCTGCCTTGGGTCCCGGTATCCGCACCGACTCTGGCATCCGCGAAGGGGACCAGATCCCCGTGGAGTTCGACTCCATGATCGCCAAGATCATCGCCTACGGCGCCACCCGCGAACAGGCCCGGGCCCGTCTGGTCCGCGCCCTCCTGGAGTCCCTCCTGGTGGTCGAGGGGGGCAACACCAACAAAGCCTTCCTCCTCCAGCTCCTCCAGCGCCCCGAGTTCATGGGCGCCGCCATCGACACCAGCTGGATCGATGGGCTCATGAAGAAGGGCTTCACAGCCATTACGGGCCCTGACGCCTGGGTCGCCCTTCTGGCCACCGCAGTGGAACTGCATCGTCGTCAGCACCGCGAGGAGGAACTGAACTTCTTCACCTCCGCCTCCCGCGGCCGGCCGGTCATGCCCCCTAAGCAGCGCCGCCCCATCGAACTGCAGTTCGGCGGAGCCACCTACCAGTTCCAGGTTTCCACCCTGGAGCCCCACTTCTACCGGGTGCGGGTGGATGAGGCCCAGATCGACTTCTGTCTGACCCACGACGGCCCCTACGAGTGCCGGGTGGCCTGCGAGACCCCCGAGGGCCCCCGCCAGTGGCGCGTCATTTCCGTCTCCACGGGCCTTGACCACCTCGTGGAGATCGACGGCTGGCGCTACGACATCTCCCGGGATCCGGGCGGCCTGATGCGCGCCCCAGCCCCTGGCTTGGTCCTCAAGCTCCATGTCAAGGAGGGCTCTCTGGTCAAGGCCGGTGACCGTCTTCTGGCCCTGGAGGCCATGAAGATGGAGATGCCCGTCACCGCCTCCATCGATGGCCGGGTCCGCAAGGTTCTGGTCCGCCAGGGTGTGCAGGTATCCGCCGGCGAGCCCCTTCTGGTGATGGAGCCCCTGGCCGACTCGACCTCCAAGCCCAAGGAGAGCGTCCGCCTCCCCTTCCCGAGCAACACGGCCGTCCTCTCCCTCCAGAATGGCGAGGCCGATCACGGCAAGCTGAACCGCTTTGTCCAGCGGGAGCTGCGCCGCCTTCTCCTGGGCTTCGACCTGGGCGACGATGCCCTCCGGGAGTTCCTGGCGGGGCTCGTCTCTGATCCCAATGCCCCCGGTCCCTCCATCGACTTCGATATCGTGCCCCGCCTCCTGGTGGTCTACATGGACCTGGAGAGCCTCTTCTCCCGGCAGTATGCCGACAACGCCAGCACAGGAGCCTGGAACTCCCACCAGCAGAGCCTATACCTCTACCTCCGGGAATACCGCTCCGAGGGCAAGGGGCTGCCGGACGACTTCCTGTGGACCCTCCGCAAGGCCCTCAAGCACTACGGCGTCACCAGCCTGAACCCGGTTCAAGCCCTCAACAGTGCCCTGGTGCGTATCTTCCGCTCGCACCAGAACCTGGAGACCAAGAACCGGGTGATCACCGCCCTGATCATGGCCTGCCTGGAGATCCCCGCTTGGCGCACTTCGGCCCGGCGCCCCGGCTTCCGGCGCATCCTGGACATGCTGGTGGCCCTCACCCAGCAGGCGAGTCCGGCGGTGTGCGAGATCGCCCTCCAGGCCCGCTACCAGCTCTTCGAGGCCCAGGACCAGGAACAGCGCAAAGCGGAGGCCCTCGTACAGGCCCGGGATGCCCTCAAGCGGCTCCAGGAGGCCCACTCCGGCCTCGGCCCGGCCTTCAGCCCCGAGCTCGCCGAGGAGCGCGCCGCCCTCATGGCCGAGCTGACGCGCTTCCCATTCTCACTCATGTCCTACTTCGCCCCCATGCTCATCCACGGGGACGAGAGCCTGATGGCCCTGGTCATGGAGGTGATGATCCGGCGCCTCTACCGCCCGCGTCCGGTCAACGACCCCTGTGCCGTGCGGACCGCGGGACGCCTTCAGCTCCTGGCCCGCTGCGAGACCGAGGAACAGCCTCTCCGCATCCTGGCAACTTATGCCGAACTTGAGGACGCAGTGGAGGCCCTCAAGGGCCTGAACCACCTGGCCGCCCAGATTCCCACTCGGGCCGAGGCGGTGGTGGACCTCTTCATCTCCGCGCCCACGGAGCCCTGCGAAGAGTCGGACCACCAGAAACTGGCCGAGGCCCTGGCCGCCTGCGAGCTGGACCCCCGACTGCAGCGGGTCTGCGTCATGCTCATCCATCCCGAGACATCCATCCAGTACTTCACTTTCCTGCGGGAGGGGGGGCGCTGGAAGGAGATCGCCATCCAACGGGGCTTCCACCCAGCCATGGCCGAGCGCCTGGAGCTGTGGCGCATGCGCGACTTCGAGGCTCGTCGGATCTTCAGCTCAGAGGATCTCCACCTCTTCCACGCCAAGGCCAAGCAGAACCCCCGGGACGAGCGCTTCTTCGCTACCGCCGAAGTCCGTGTACTCCACCCGGTGCGCGATGCGGAAGGCCGCATCACGGCCCTGCCGGAGTTCGAATACACCCTTCTGGAGTCCTTCCACGCCATCCGTAACCAGCAGCTCGGCCGGGGTCCCAAGACCCGCCTGCCCTGGAACCGCATCACCATCTTCCTGTGGCCGACCCTGCAGGCGAGCCGGGATGACATCTTCCGGATCGTGGACAACCTCTTCCCCTCCGCCCAGAACCTGGGCCTGGAGAAGATCTCCATCCACCTGAAGCTCCAGGAGGACCTCGCGGAACCTGCCGTCGAGACGGTCATGTCCATCTCCGACCGCACCGGCCCGCGCCACGAGATGACCCTGAACAACCCGCACTCCGAGCCCCTCCGCGCTCTCGATGACTACACCCTCAAGCTGGTGCGCGCCCGGCAGCGCCGTGTCCCCTATGTCTACGAGATCGTCAAGATGCTCAGCCCGGTGGAAGCCACCCCTGAGCTCCCCCGAGGCGAGTTCGAGGAGTTCGACCTGGATCCCGAGAATCCCGACCGCCTCGTCTCCGTCAAGGATCGCCCCTATGGGGAGAACCAGGCCAACGTCGTCGTGGGCATGATCCGCAACTTCACGGACATCCACCCCGAGGGCTTCACCCGGGTCCTGGTCCTGGGCGATGCAACCCGGGAACTGGGCGCCCTGGCCGAGAGCGAGTGCCGCCGTGTCATCGCCGCTCTGGACCTGGCCGAGGAACTGGGCCTGCCCGTGGAGTGGTTCCCGGTCTCCAGTGGCGCCAAGATCGCCATGGACTCCGGCACCGAGAACCTGGACTGGACCGCCTCTGTCCTGCGCCGGATCATCCTCTTCACCCAGAAGGGCGGAGAGATCAATGTCGTGGTGGACGGCATCAATGTCGGTGCCCAGTCCTACTGGAACGCCGAAGCCACCATGCTCATGCATACCCGCGGCTGCCTGATCATGACCCCCAGCGGATCCATGCTCCTCACCGGGAAACGCGCCCTGGACTACTCCGGCAGCGTTTCGGCCGAGGACAACCTGGGTATCGGCGGCTTTGAGCGCATCATGGGCCCCAACGGCCAGGCCCAGTACCACGCCCGCGACCTGGGTGATGCCTGCCGCATCCTGATGCGCCACTATGAGCACACCTACCGGGTACCCGGCGAGCCCTGCCCCCGCCGCCGTCCCACCAGCGACCCCGTGGACCGCAATGTCTGCCTGGAGGCCTACACCGGCCCCGAAGCCTTCGAGACCTTTGGCGAGATCTTCGGCGAGGACACCAACCCCGGCCGCAAGAAGCCCTTCGATATCCGCGCCACCCTGCGGGCCATCATCGACAAGGACTGCGAGCCCCTGGAGCGCTGGCCCGTCACCACCGATGCCGACGTGGCGGTCATCTGGGAAGCCCACATCGGCGGCTGGCCCGCCTGCTTCGTGGGCATCGAGTCCAAGCCCCTGCCCCGCATGGGCTACGTCCCCTCGGACGGCCCCGAGTCCTGGTCCGGTGGCACCCTCTTCCCCCAGGCCTCCAAGAAGATCGCCCGAGCCATCAACTCGGCCTCCGGCAACCGGCCCCTCATCGTCATCGCCAACCTGTCAGGCTTCGACGGCTCTCCCGAGTCCATGCGTCGGCTGCAGCTGGAATACGGTGCGGAGATCGGACGGGCCATCGTGAACTTCAAGGGGCCCATCGTCTTCTGCGTCGTGGCCCGCTACCACGGCGGTGCCTATGTGGTCTTCTCCAAGCACCTGAACCCGAACCTGAAGTCCCTGGCCCTCACCGGCTCGTACGCCTCCGTCATCGGTGGAGCCCCAGCCGCAGCGGTGGTGTTCCCCGAAGAGGCCCGCAGCCTGGCCATCCAGGATCCGCGGGTCCAGAAGGCGGAGAAGCGCCTCAAGGCCGATCCCACCAACAGCCGGGCCCGCAAGGACCTCCAGACCCTCATGAGCACGGTCCTCGCCGAGAAGACCCGGGAGGTCGCAGCCCAGTTCGACGCGATCCACACCGTGGATCGGGCCCTGAAGGTGGGCTCTCTGGATGCCATCATTGAGCCCGCCAACATCAGGGCCTCCCTGGTGGACGCCATCGAAGCGGGTCTGAACTGCAGCTGCCAGAGCGCCCGCTGATGTGACCTGGACCACCCCCTTCTTGGCGGAAGACGAGTAGACTGTCCGTAAACTAACTGACAATCTCGACTCTTCCAAAGGGGGTGGCATGCGCTTGGTCTGGTTCGCCAATATGGCGGTGAAGTGGAAAGTCACCCTGGTCATCGCCCTGCTGGGGGTGTCTCTCCTCCTCATGGGCTTCTCTGCCAGCGCGGTCGGACGCCTGGGCAACCAGGGACTCGAGCAGGTCGTGCACCAGGACGTCCAGCCCCTGCTCCACCTCTCCGAGGTCAGGCGGCTCCTCCAGAAGACCACCTTCCACTGTACGGCGCACATGTCTGCTCCTCCCGCCATCAAGCAGCAGATCGAGATGGAGCTCAACGGCACCGACGCCACCCTCGACCAGGAGTGGGCTCTGTTCCTCAAGACCGTCGGAAGCAGGCAGGCAGAGGCCTGCCAGCGCTTCGGCGAGCAGCTCAAGGCCTTCCGGACCTTGCGGGACCAGCAGTTCCTGCCGGCCTCCCGTGCCAATGATCTGGTCACCGCCGGCAATCTGATGAAAGACAAGCTCATGGTCAGCCTGGATGAGCTCAACACCACAAGCTATGCCCTCGTGGAGTCCTTCCGTACCGGCATGGAGAAGTCCCTGGTGCAGAACGGGACGCGCTACCGCTGGACCACCAGGATCGGGTGGGCCTTCACCCTGGCCATGCTCGCCATCGGCATCGGCCTCGGCTACCTGCTCGTCCAGGGCATCGATGGCTCCCTGGTCAGCTTCAAACGTTCCCTGGAGGCAGTAGCCGATGGGGACCTCCGGGTCCGGGCGGAGCTGCGCTCGAAGGACGAGTTCGGGGAGATGAGTCAGGTGCTCAACAGGATGATCGAACAACTGAAGGGCGTGATCGGTGGCATGCGCAGTGGCATGGAGAGCCTGGCCAGCGGAGCCACCCAACTCTCGGCCTCAGCGGAGGAGATGGCCGCCACCAGCGCCGAGATCGCCCGGAGCGCCGACAGCCAGCGGAACTCCTCTGAGCGGGTCGTCGCCGCGGTGGCCCAACTCTCGGCCTCCATCGAAGAGGTCAGCCGTGGGGCCCAGGTTTCCCTGGATCGGCTGGAGGGGGCCGAGCAGGCCACCGCTGAAGGGGACCGGGCCGGGTCCGCCACCCAAGAGGCCATGGGCCGGATCACCGAGACCGCTGAGCAGATCGCCAAGGCTGTGACCGTGATCCAGGAGATCGCCCAGCAGACCAATCTCCTCTCCCTCAATGCCGCCATCGAGGCCGCCAAGGCCGGGGAGCATGGCAAGGGCTTCGCCGTGGTAGCCGAGGAAGTCCGCAAGCTGGCCGAGCGCAGCAGTGTCTCCGCCAAGGAAATCGCGCGCTTCATCACCGAGGCCAACGAAGCTGTCGAGCAGGGGGGCAGCACGGTGGGCAGGACGGTGGAGATCATGCGCCAGGTCCGCACCATCCTGGACGAGTTCGGCACCCTGATGCGGGAGACCACCTCCGCCACCACCGAACAGGCGGCGGCGGGGGCGGATGTCGCCCGTCAGGTTGAGATGAGCAACAGCGAGTCCGTGGCCATCGCCTCAGCCATCACGGAGATGTCCTCCACCACCAATGAAGTGGCCCGGACCTCCTCGGATCTGCACCAGTTGGCGGAAGGGCTCCAAGGGAAAGTGAGCCTCTTCCGCCTCTGAGAGACCCTAGGCCTTCTCGATCTCCATCCCCAGCTCGGCCATCAGCTGCTCGTCGGCAGTCCTGCCCGGGTTGGGGGTCATGAGGAGCTTCTCTCCGGTGAAGAGGCTGTTGGCTCCTGCGAAGAAGGCCATGGCCTGCATCTCGGTGCTCATGGCCGTGCGGCCCGCACTGAGGCGGATGCGACTCTCCGGGAAGAGGATGCGCGCCGTGGCGATCATGCGGATGAACTCCATGGGCGGCGGAGGTTCGACCCCTTCCAGGGGTGTCCCCGTCACGCTCACCAACTGGTTGATGGGGATGCTCTCCGGCGGAGGCTCCATGAGGGAGAGCTCGTGCAGGAAGTGGATGCGGTCCTCCACCTTCTCGCCCATGCCCACGATCCCCCCGGAGCAGACCTCAAGCCCAGCCGCCCGCACAGCGCGGATAGTCTGGAGACGGTCCTCGAACTTCCGCGTGGAAATGATGGTTTCGTAGAACTCACGACTGCTGTCGATGTTGTGGTTGTAGACCGTGCAGCCCGCATCCTTGAGGCGCCGGGCCTGGGCCTCGCTCAGCATCCCCAAGGTGACGCAGACCTCCATGTCCAAGGCGGCCACAGCCCGAACGATCTCCAGCACCTGCTCGAAGGGCTCACCATCCTTCACCTCGCGCCAGCTGGCCCCCATGCAGTACCGGGTGGACCCGGAGGCCTTGGCCCGGCGGGCCCCCTCCAGAACGCGCTCCAGCTCCTTGAGGGGCTCGGGCTTCACGCCGGTCCCATGGTGGGCGGACTGAGGGCAATAGGCACAGTCCTCGGGGCAGGCTCCAGACTGGATGGCATCCAGAGTGCAGAACTGGATGCGGTTGGGGTCCCAGTGGGTCCGGTGGACCGTGGCAGCCCGGTACAGCAGCTCGGGGATGGGGAGATCGTGGATGGTTCGGATTTCTTGTAGCGTCGGCATCAGCAGTTTCCAGCGTCCATTCTAGCAGTTCACGGTACACGCCCAGGCCCCGGAGACCCGGGTGACTGGAGCTCAACAGGCGAGGGGCAGGCTCAGGCCTGGGTCCCGTGGTTCGGGATGACCACGCCCGCGCTCACGGCCCAGGCCACCACCTGCTCGGGGCTCATGTCCACAGTCCTGAGCCTGCTCCGCTCCACCATGATCACGTAGCCGGAGGTGGGGTTGGGCGCCGTGGGAACGTAGACCGCCACCCTCTCCGGTCCTTCCGGCATCACCCAGAGACAGTCCTTGCGGGCCACCAGACCCAGGGTGTAGGAGCCCGGCATGGGCCACTCCACCAGCACCACCTCCCGGAAGCTCCCCCCCTTGCCCTGCTGGACGGCGCTCATCAGCTGCTTGGTGGCTCCGTACACCCCCTTCACCAGAGGGATGTTGAGCATGAGGTTGTCCAGCCACTGGAGAAGCTGGCGGCCCAGGAGGTTGCCCACCAACATGCCCGTGAGGATGAGCAGCCCCAGCATGGCCAGGAGGCTCAGACCTGCCAGAACCCAGTAGGGGATGGTGTGGAGACCGAACTGCACCGCCACCCAGGCGATGGGCCCTTGGAAGACACCCACCAGGGTGGTGAAAATCAGATAGAGGACCCAGAGCGTCACCGCCAGGGGAAGCAGCGAGAAGAACCCTGCGACGAGGTATTTTCGGATCATGGACGGGGGTCTTTTCCAGAAGGATCTTCCTCGCGGGTGATCCGGCTCTGCCCCGTCGCGACCCGGGAGGACACCAAGCGCCAGAAGTTGCGGATGTAAGAGACACCACTGATGAGGGCGAGAAGGGTCGCCACCCAGAGCAGGAGGACCCCGAGGCCCAGGAAGAAGCTGAAGGGGCGGTTGAGCTGGATGAAGAACTGGAAGACCTGCCAGCCGGTCCACTGGTACATCCAGGCGTCCAGCTGGGGACCCAGGATGAGGCAGGAGATGGAGGCGATCTGGGCCCCCAGCTTCCACTTGCCGAGCTTCTCGGCCGCAATGGTGATGCCCTCTTCGCTGGCGATGGAGCGCAGTCCGGTGATGGCCATCTCCCGGGCCAGGATGATGAAGACCATCCAAGCAGGGGCGAGGTTGAGCTCCACCAGGGAGATGAGGGCCCCACTCACCAGGAGCTTGTCCGCCAGGGGGTCCAGCAGCTTGCCCAGGGTCGTCACCTGGCTCCACTTACGGGCCAGATAACCATCCAGCAGATCCGTGATGGAGGCCGCCCAGAAGACGGCAATACCGATGATTTCATAGCTCCTCACCCGTGTCATCAGCACCACCACGAGGATGGGCACCATCAGGATCCGGGCGAAGGTCAGGTAGTTCGGAAGGTTCATGGAATCCAGCAGCCCCATGGGTTCAGGTGGGCATCTCCAGCATACCAGGGCTCTTCAGGCAGCGGTCTTGCGGAAACGTCCCGCCGCCAGGGCCAGGAGCGCTATCCCCAGCAGCGCCAGCGCGGCCATCTGAGGCCAGAGGAGGGTAAAGCCCTGGCCCTTGAGGAAGACCCCCCGGATGATCACCAGAAAGTGACGCAGGGGATTCAGGAGGGTCATCCACTGGACGGGCAGGGGCATGTTGGCGATGGGATAGATGAAGCCCGAGAGGAGGATGGCCGGCATGATGAAGAAGAAGGTGCTCATCATGGCCTGCTGCTGGGTATGGCAGGTGGTGGAGATCAGGAGCCCCACCCCCAGGGTGCTGAGGAGGAAGAGGCCCGTGGACACGAAGAGGGCCGGTAGGCTACCCGAGAGGGGAATGCCGAACCAGAAGACGGAGACGGTGCTCACCAGAAGCACATCCACATAGCCGATGAGGGCGAAGGGCAGTGTCTTGCCCAGGATGAACTCCAGGCGCCCCATGGGGGTCACCATGATCTGCTCCATGGTCCCGATCTCCCGCTCTCGCACCACAGCCATGCTGGAGAGGATCATGGAGACGATCATGACGAGCTGGGCGATGACCCCCGGGACGAAGTAGTTCCGGCTCTCCAGGTTGGGGTTGAACCAGGCCCTGGAGTCCAGGGTCACCGGCTCCGGGTCCAGGCGCGTACCCGTGCTCCGGGCAAATCGGTCCACCAGCACGGAGGCGTTGAAGCCTGAGGCGATCCGGCTGGCGTAGCCCAGGATGATGCTTGAAGTGTTGGAGTCGCTGCCGTCGAGGATCAGCTGGGCCCGGGCGGTCCGCCCCCCCAGGAGCTCATCCCCGAAGCCCCGGTTCATCCGCAGCACCGCCTTGACCTCCCCCTTCTGGATCACCTCCCTCACCTCCGCATCGGAGTGCAGGCGGCGCACCAGGTCGAAGTGCCCCGAGCCCTCGAAGCGGGCCGCCAACTCCCGACTCGAGGGGCTGTTGTCCAGGTCGAAGATGGCGGTGCGGATGTGGCGCACATCGGTGCTGACGGCATACCCGAAGACCACCACCTGGACGATGGGCACCAGGAGGATCACCGCACGCATGCGGGGATCCCTCAGAATCTGGAGGAACTCCTTGATCAGCATGCACTTCAGTCTCTCGATCACCGATCCTCCTAGGCCAAGCGCTTCCGGAAGCTCCGGATGCAGAGGGTGATCATCAAGGCGCAGAAGACCGCCAGAAGCAGCACCTCCGGCCAGAGCTCCGCCAGGCCCGCCCCTTTGAGATAGAGCGCCCTGAGAAAGCTCACGAAGTAGCGGGCGGGGACCACATGGGTCACGATCCGCAAGGGCAGCGGCATGTTGCTGATATCGAACATGAAGCCCGAGAGGAGGAAGGCCGGGAGGAAGGTCACAGTGAAGGCCACTTGGCTCGCCAGGAGCTGAGACTTGGCCAGGGAGCTGATGAGGGCCCCCAGGGCCAGGGAGCCGGCCAGATAAAGGGCAGCCACCCCGAAGAGGAGCCCTACGCTGCCCACCAGGGGCACCTGGAAGAGGAAGCGCCCCGCCAGGACGGACAGGATCATATCCACCAGGCCGATGGCGAAGTAGGGCACCAGCTTGCCCAGGATGAGCTCCGCCGGGCGCACCGGGGTGGAGATGAGCTGCTCCATGGTGCCGCTCTCCCACTCCCGCGCCACTGTCAGGGAGGTCAGCAGGGCGGCGATGAGCATCATGATGATGGCGATGAGGCCGGGGATGATGTAGCGGCGGGACTCCATCTCGGTGTTGAACCAGGCCCTGGGACGCAGCTCCAGGGCGGGGACCGGCTCCCGCCCCAGCCTACGCACCACAGACTCGGTGAGGATCTCCCTGGAGTACCCCGTGACGATGGACTCGGCGTAGCCGAGGGCCAGGGTCGCCGAGTTGGCATCGCTGCCATCCGCCAGCACCTGGACGGCGGTCTTCCGCCCCGAGCCCACCCGCTGGCCGAAGTCGCGGGGGATGACCAGGGCCATCATGGCCTCCCGGGTGTCCAGGGACCTCTCCAGCTCCAGGTAGCCCGTAGCGCTGCGCACCCTGGAGAAATACCTGGAGTGCTCGAAGCGGGAGGCCAGCTCCCGGCTCTGGACCGTGCCGCTCTGGTCCCAGACCACCAGAGGCACCCGGTCCACATCCAGGGTGAGGGCGTACCCGAAGATCAGGAGGAGGATAAGCGGCAGGGCCAGGCTGACCGCCAGGGCCCTGGGATCCCGGAGCACGTGCAGGAACTCCTTGCGGGCGATGGCCCGGAAGCGGTTGAAGGGCACCGGGCTCATGTCCGGAACTCCCGCTGCGTCCCCTCGGCCCGGTCCCTCGCCTCGATGAGGGAAACAAAGACATCCTCCAGGCTGGGGGTGATGGGCCCGATGGCCTCGACCCGGAAGCCTTCGGTCTCGAGGGCCTCGCGGACCCGGCCCGGCAGCTCCCCCCCCTCTGGGGTCATCAGGTGGATGTGCCTGCCGAAGAGCACGGCATCCCGTACCCCCGGCACCCCGGCCACCACCATGAGGGCATCGTGGGCTCGCTCACAGACCACCTCCACCACCAGCTCACCCATCAGGCGCTCTTTCATTTCGGTGGGAGTCCCGGAGGCCACCAGCTCTCCTCGGTAGATCAGGCCGAGGCGGTCGCAGTATTCCGCCTCCTCCATGTAGTGGGTGGTCACGAAGACGGTGACCCCTCCCTCGGCCACCTCGTGGATGAGGTCCCAGAAGTCCCTGCGGGTGAGGGGGTCCACACCGGAGGTGGGCTCGTCCAGGAAGAGCACCGGCGGTTCGTGAAGGAGGGCGCAGCCCAGGCTGAGCCGCTGCTTCCATCCCCCGGGGAGCTGGCCGGTGCGGGCGCGACGCAACTCCTGGAGCCGGGCCATCTCCAGCACCCAGGCCTTCCGCCCGGGCTTGCGGGCCCGGGGGATGCGGTAGATCCCGGCGTAAAAGTCGATGTTCTCCTCCACACTGAGATCCTCGTAGAGGCTGAAGCGCTGACTCATGTAGCCGATGTGCTGCTTGATCTGCTCCCGCTGGGTCCGGATGTCGAAGCCCGCGACGGTGCCCGTCCCCCCGCTGGGTTCAAGGAGCCCGCAGAGCATGCGGATGGTGGTGGACTTCCCGGCACCGTTGGGACCCAGGAAGCCGAAGATCTCCCCGGGGCGGACCTCCAGGGAGAGGTCCTTCACAGCCAGGAAGTCCCCGAAGCGCCGCTCGAGGTTCCTCAGGGTGACGGCAGGGGCCGGACTCATGCGCCCTCCCCTGGGATGACAGAGGTGAAGACATCCTCCAGGTCGGGTTCGATGGCGGTCAGGCTGTGGATGGGAATACCCGCCGTCGCCAGGGACCTTTCAATGTGCGCCCTGCCCTCCACCTCGTCGGACACCAGGATGTGGACCCGGTCCCCGAAGAGGGCGATGGTGCCCACCTTGACCTCGCGCAGGCAGCGGGCGGCCCCCCTTGGGGAGGGGCAGCGCAGCTCCAGCAGCACACCCCGGAGCAGGCCCTTGACCCCCTCCACCGTATCCATGGCCAGGAGGAGCCCCTTGTGGAGCAGGGCTACGCGATTGCAGCGCTCGGCTTCGTCCAGATAGGCCGTGGAGACGAAGATGGTCACGCCCTCCTTCTGGAGCTGGTAGAGGATGCGCCAGAAATCCCGGCGGCTGACAGGATCCACCCCGTTGGTGGGCTCGTCCAGGAAGAGGACCTCCGGGGTGTGGATGAGGGCGCAGGCCAGCCCCAGCTTCTGCTTCATGCCGCCGGAGAGGTTCCCCGCCCGACGGCGGCGGAAGGGGGTCAGGTTGCTGAAGGCCAGGAGCCGCTCCATGGCCTCCGGCCGCCCCTTCGGGGGTACGCTGTACAGGTCGGCATAGAAGTCGAGGTTTTCCTGCACGGTGAGATCGGGATAGAGCCCGAAGCGCTGGGCCATGTACCCGATGCGGTCCTTGAGAGCGTCCGGCTCCCGGGCCACCTCGAAGCCCGCCACCCAGGCCCTCCCGCCACTGGGCTGGAGGATGCCTGTCAAGAGGCGCATGGTGGTCGTCTTTCCCGCTCCATCCGGCCCCACCAGGCCGAAGATCTCTCCGCGGGCCACCTCGAGGCTCAGCCCCTCCAGGGCCACCAGGTCGCCGAAGCGCCGGCCCAGGCCCTCGGTCCGGATGGCAGGCATCAGCGCCCCCTCAGCTCGATCTCGGCATCCGCCGGCATGCCGGGCTTCAGCTCCTGCTGCGGATTGGGGATGTCGATCTTGATGCGGTAGACCAGCTTTACACGCTCCTTGCGGGTCTGGACGCTCTTGGGGGTAAACTCCGCCTCCGAGGCGATGAAGGAGACCCGCCCCTCGTAAACCTTGTCGGGATAACTGTCCGTGCGGACCCGGACGCCCTGCCCCAGCTTCACCCGGCCCAGATCCGTCTCCTCGATATAGGCCCTCAGCCAGACATCCTTCAGGTTGCCGATGGTGACCACGGCTGTCCCCGGAGAGACGTATTCCTGGGCCTCCACGTTCTTGGCAAGCACTACGCCGGAGGTGGGGGCGCGGAGCACAGCATAGCCTGCCTGGGTCTCCGCCAGCTCCCGGGCCTTGGCCGCGCTCTCGGCCTTGGCCCTGAGCTGATCGATATCTTCGGAACGGGGACCCTTCCGGACGACCTCGTACTGCTGAGCCGCTTGGCGCTCCTTGGCCTCCGCCGCCCGGAAGGCCTCCCGGGCCGTCTGGAAGTCCCGGTCGGAGACGATCCCCTTCCTGTGGAGCTCCTCATAGCGGCGGTCGTCCTCCCGGGTGCGCCTCAGGTCCGCCCGGGCCTGCTCCAGCGCCTGCCTGGAGGCCTCCACCTCCTCCCGGCGCGAGCCCGCCAGCCCCTCCCGGAGGGCAGCCTCCGCCAGGGAGGACTCGGCCTGGCGCACCCCGAGCTGCTGCTGGAGATCCCGGTCCTCCAGGCGGGCGATCACCTGCCCCGCCTCCACGGTCTGCCCCTCATCCACCAAGCGCTCGGCCACCCGGCCGGCGACTCGGAAACTGGCCTCCGTCTCCACGACCTCGATATTGCCCGATACCTTGAGGCTCTTCTCGGAACCCCGGTGGCAGGCGAGTCCGGTGGCCAGAAGGGCGCTCAGCGCCACTGCGGCGGTCCTGGTATTCAGCATGGCAGGCTCCCATGGATGGCTCGGATGCGCTCGGTAGCCTCCTGGAGGGAGGCACGGATGGCGAGGAGGAAGGGAGGCACCGCTTCAGGCCGGACAGCCACACCGCGCCAGAAGAGGTCGAACCAGGCCAGCTTGGCCAGCGGGAGCACAGCCTCGGCAGGCAATCCGGCGATCCGCACTGACATCACCGGTACCAGGTCCAGGATCTCCATGTAGAGGCGCAGGAAGAAGAAGCCCCCCAGGGGGGGCAGGATGTCCCCCCGGATCTCCCCCTTGGCCATCCCCTCCAGGAAGATGGCCAAGAGGGCCTCGAACTGGGGTTTCAGCTGTCTGGCGATGGCCTCCTGGATCCCCTCGACCCCTCGGGTGAGTTCCCCCCTCACCAGGGAGCGGAAGCCGGGGTCCCCGGCCATCTCCTCATGGACCACCCCCAGGATCGCCCAGAGACGCTCGGCGCTGTGCTGGGTGAGCGTCTCCTCCCGGACCTCCAGGAAGCGCCGCGTGATCACCGGGAACTTCCGATCCAGAAGTGCCTTGAACATGGCCTCCTTGTGCTCGAAATGATAGTAGATCAGGGCTGGATCGCAGCCCGCCTCCCGGGCGATGGCCCGCATGCTGGCGGCATGGAGCCCCTCCCGGGCGAAGACCGCCTGGGCCGCATCCAGGAGCCTCCCCGGCTCGAGGCGGGTCTTCCTGGGTCCTCTGGAATGGGTACGGCTCATCATCCACCTTTTTCAACACCTGTTGAATCATGAGACAGTCCGGGGCCCGGCGCAAGAATTTTCATCTGACGTTGAATTAGGACTTCCGCCCACCCTCTGCACCACCGCCCCGATAAACACCAAAAGGAACAGCCCCCGGAGCGGGGGCTGTTCCTTTTGGGTGCGAAGCGGACCTACTCGACAGAGATGGGGGCCTCGGTGGTGTAGTCGAACAGCTCGACCTCGGGGGTCTCAAAGGCGATGCGGCTCTCCTCCACCTCGCGGATGGCGACCTGGCCCCAGAAGGAGGCGAGCTTGGGAGCATCCTGGGCCTGGCCGAGCTTGTTCACGGGGACCACGACCTCGACCTTGGGATAGGCACCGCGCTGGAGCTGCTCGCAACGCTTGCCGGAGACGACAACGAAGCGGTACTTGTTGGCGACTTCTTCAGGGATCTGGACAACGGTGCGCTGGATCATGAGGCTCCTCGAAGGACCGAAGTATAGCAATCTTTCCGGTGCATTTCCAGGACAAGGACAATTGCGGAGACGGGTTCCGCCTTGGCCCCGGGGGACCTGTTCCCCGTTCCGGACTAGAATGGAGCCTTCTGAGGTGTGCATGAACATCCTGCTAGGCGTGACCGGTGGCATTGCCGCCTACAAAGCGGCGGAGCTGGCCCGCCTTCTGATCAAGTCCGGCCACAAGGTGCGCTGCTGCCTGACGGACGCTGGCAGCCGCTTCATCACCCCCCTGACCCTGGCCACCCTCACGGGGGAACCCTGCTTCGGGGCCAACCCGGACTATCACGAGTGGCGGCCCAACCCCAAGGTCGAGCACGTGGACCTGGCCAAGTGGGCAGACCTGGTGGCGGTAGTGCCCGCCACGGCCGACATCATGGGCAAGACCGCCAATGGACTGGCAGACGACCTGCTCTCCACCATCCTCCTGGCCGCCCGGGGGCGCATCCTCTGGGCACCGGCCATGAACCAGGCCATGTGGGCCCACCCGGCGGTGAGGGCCAACGTGGCCCGGCTCCGGGACTTCGGCCACGCCTTCGTCGACCCCGTCGAAGGGCTCCTGGCCTGCGGGGATGAGGGCGCAGGCAAGCTGGCCCCCGTGGAAGAGATTTTCGAGGCCATCTCCGGCCTCTCCATGCCCCCCCTGCCCACCCTGGAGGGACGCCGCATCCTGATCACCGCCGGTCCCACCCGGGAGGACCTCGACCCTGTGCGGCTCATCACCAACCGCAGCACTGGCTCCATGGGGGTCGAACTCGCTCGGGCCTTCCGGGACGCCGGTGCCACTGTGCACCTGGTCCTCGGGGGTGACCTGACTCCCCCTCGCGGGGTCGCCTGCACCCGGGTCCGCAGCGCCCAGGACATGCTGGAGGCCTGCCAGTTTCTGTGGCCGGACATGGAAGGCCTCATCGCCGCCGCCGCCGTGGCCGACCAGCGTCCTGAGACATGCGCCCCCGAGAAGGTCAAGAAGGTCGAGGGACCCGAGACCCTGGTGCTCCTGCGCACTCCGGACATCCTGAGCACCCTGGCGGCGGGTCGACGGAAGGAGCAGTGGGTCATCGGCTTCGCCGCCGAAAGCGAACAGCACTTGGCCAACGCCCAGTCCAAGCTGGAGCGGAAGGGGCTGGACGCCATCCTGGTGAACGACATCTCGGGCGATCGGGGCTTCGGCTTCCAGGCCAACACCCTCACTCCGGTGACCCGCGATGGGGCCCAGGCGCCCCTGGGGCCACTCCCCAAGGATCAGCTCGCCCGGGCTGTGGCGGAGTGGTGGGCATCCCAGCTCTCCTGATGGACCCCTGCCCCATTGAAAAAAGGCCCGCAGATGCGGGCCTTGGGGATTCAGTGCGGGCTACAGCGCGAAGCGGTGCTTGAAGAGGTAGGACACCTCGACACGCATGAAGTAGCCTGGATCGTCCGTGGCATTGAAGTGCCCGGGGATCATCCGTTCGTAGACCACATGGCCCTTGAGGTCGGGAGTGAACTTCACATCGGCCCGGCAGATGTAGACATCGCCACGGTCCTTGTCGCTGCCGGCGTTCGTGGCAGCGGGCTGGAGAGCCGCCATGCGGTAGTAGGTGGTCCTCAGATCCAGGACCTTGCAGGGGGAGCACTTGAACTCGAGCTCCCACATGGACAGGTTCTGCCAGTAGGCCACGCCCTTCTCCGCGGGGAGGGCATAGATGTAGTATTCGCTCCATTTGGGGAAACGGCTGAAGACGGGATCCCAGGCGGTGATCTTGCCGGAGGTGGGATCCTGGCCGGAGAGGGCCACATAGGTGGCGGAGAAGCTGGGCTTCCAGGGAGCGGAGAAGGTCTTCTTCACCCGGGCATAGCCGCCCCAGGCGGCAATGTCCTTGGCCGTGGCCGAGATGGCGCTGTTGCGGGGGTCGATGCCCGCATCCTGGTGGCCGCGCTGGAGGGCGAACTCGCCGGTGGCGGACCAGCCATCTCCCAGGTCCTGGGCACCCGGGCGCCCAGGGTGCTGAAGCGCCGGTCAGGCTGGTAGCCGATCCGGGTGCTGTTCCAGGCGTCGAAGTCCGTCTCGGTCTTGTAGACGTAGTAGGCATCCAGGGTCGAACCGGACCAGGCCTTCCCGGTGTAGTAGAGGACCAGGGCCTTCTCGTTCCACTCGGCCAGGAGGTTCGCTTCCTTGGGGTTGCCGATGCGGTTGACCTCAGGCAGGCGGTCCCGGGAGGCATTGTCGATGAGCAGGGCGTCCAGGCGGGAATCCCCATGGGACCAAGTCACATCCAGGGCATCCGAAAAGCCGGAGCGGGAGCCATCACCCGGAGTTCCGTCCATGAAGATGAAACCCTCGCCCTTCATGATGTTCTGGCGGCCCAGGCGGGCACTGAGCTCCCTGGTGAAGCGGTAATCGGCGGAAAGGGTCTCGAAGAAGACCTCGCGTCCGTTGTAGACCGCCGTATCGGGACGGGTGATCTTCCGGTTCTCGTTGCAGAGGCCGGCAGACAACTTGAGGTCGGGGCTCAGGTCCGCATCAGCCCAGATGCGGGTCCGGAAGCGCTCCTGGATGCGGGCATCAGCACTGGCACTGTTGTGGTCCACGTTGTTCCAGCGCTCCTGGCGGACCCGCTCCTCGAAGCCGAGGGTGATGCCGGGGGAGAAGCTTGAGGGGGTGGTGGCCTCCTGGGCCGAGGCGGTGGCAAGGCCGCACGCGAGTACAGCGCACAGCGCGGCGGTTCTGGGGTTGGATCCCATCCGTCACTCCTTGGTTTGGGTTGAAAAAACACCGGGAGGCGGGTGAGGCCTCCCGGGTGGAAGAAGGCGCTGGGGGAGGCGCCTCTCTATGTCATGACATACTTGCGCTGTTTTTTCCACCCTGATACAGCCGTACCAGGATGCAGTGATCAGTGAGCAGCCTGCTCCTGGGCGACGGCGGGCTTGGCGCCCTTGCGGCGGCCGTAGGCCAGGATGACCCCAAGGCAGATGCCCAGGTAGGCGGCAGCAAGCACCCGGTATTCAGGGGGCAGCAGGAAGGTGATGGTGTGGGCGGGTACCCAGAAGTAGGGCATGGTCTTGCCCACCACGAACTTGATGAAACCCTTCCAGTCGATGCCATCGATCACGCTCGCCAGGGAGGGAGCCTTGCCGTTCTCGGCGCGGGTGTCGATGAAGATGTCGGAAACCCGGTGCATGGCCATGAAGATGATGCCGAAGGTGTAGTCCATGAAGAAGGAGGTGAAGAAGGCCAGCAGGAGCACCCCGAACCAGCCGGAGGGGTTGGGCAGCAGGTGGGAGGTCATCACGAACTTGGTGCCGCTCAGGTAGAGGCCGAACATGAGGACGATCATGACGCCGATGATGCCCCAGACACAGACCTTGAAGCCGAAGCCCTTGGGCATCTCCCAGCGGCCCACGATGATGCGGAGGGCCAGGAGCTCACCCATGGAGGCCAGGATAGCGAACTTGACGAAGCCCATCAGGTAGGGGTGGGCGAAGGTTGCGTGGATGATGGGCTCGTGGGTCGCGGGGATGACCAAGAGAGCAGAGAGGGCAATCAGCACGAGGGCCCAGACGATGTCACCGGTGCGCATGGTGGTATCCTTAATGAAATGATTGTTTATAGAAGTTCCGCCCGGTTTGGCCCGGGCGGATTTCCCCGTTTCGCTTGTTTTTTCGGTTCAGCGCTTGACCAGACAGCAGGCCATGGCGATGGAGTGGGTCTTGGCCTCGGCCGTGTCGGAGCGGGAGGTCATGACGATGGGCTGGGTGGCACCCAGGATGACCCCGGCGATCTTGGCCTTGGCATAGAAGACCAGGCTCTTGCCCAGCATGTTGCCGGCCTCGATGTTGGGGACGAGGAAGAGATCCACCTTGCCGGAGACCTCGCTCTTGATGCCCTTGTGCTTGGCAGCTTCGGGGCTGATAGCCACATCCAGAGCGATGGGCCCCTCGATGACACACTCGGGGAGCTCACCGGCCTTCACAGCCTGGACGAGCGCATCCGCATCCACGGTGGAGGGGATCTTGGGGTTGACCTGCTCGTTGGCGGTGAGGGCAGCCACGCAGGGCTTTTCCAGACCCATGGACTTCAGGGCCTCCAGAGCGTTGGCAAGGATCTGCTTCTTCTCGGGCAGGCCAGGAGCGACATTCATGCCACCGTCCGTATGGAAGATCAGCTTTTCCTCACCAGGGACCTCGAAGCCCACGAAGTGGCTCAACTGGCGACCGGAGCGGAGACCGCACTCGGCATTGAGGGCGCCGCGCAGGAAGTTGGAGCTGTTGATGAGTCCCTTCATGAGGATCTGGGCATCGCCATCGTGAACCAGGCTGGCGGCCTTGAGCGCAGCCTTGTCGATGTCGGTCTCGTTGAAGACAGGGACATCTGCGGGGAGACCCACCTCAGCGGCCAGGGGGCGGATCTTGGCCTCGTCACCCACCAGGATGGCCTTGACCAGACCGAGGTCCATGGCAGCCTTCACCGCCTCGAGCACTTCCCGATCCTGGGCGGCGGCCACCGAGACGGTCATAGTGCCCATGCCCTTGGCGCGGTCCACGAGATGCTGGAAACTCTTCAACAAGGCCGACTCCTGTGAAAAAAACTGATTGCAGAACCAGTCTAATTCCATCGGCATGTGACGCCGGCCACTTGGGCTCTGTGCGCCTGATCCTGTGATAGGCGTCACAGGATCAGCGGAGCCCCATAAGCTCCCGGAAGCGCTTCTCCCCTTCGACCTTGCCGCGCCCCCGGGGAAGGTGGAGCACCACCACCACGTCCCGATTCCCGCCTGCCACCCAGGCGGAGGTGGCCTCGGGATCCCCTTCGACCGCCCCGGTCCCCGTCTTGATCCACCACTCTCCGGCTTCTTTGAAGTCCACACCGAGAAAGCGGTGGCAGCGGGAGAGGAGGACCGATCGCCGGGGCTCGATGAGCCATCGCACCATGGCCTCCGGGGTGGTGCGCAACAGGTCCCCCCGCCCGATCCAGGCCTGGGTCATGACTGGAGCCCCTTCCCCCGGCGGCATCCGGTCCCCGAGGAAGGGTTGGAAAGTATCCTCCATGAGAGCGCGGGTGGCACCCGGCCCCAGGAGCCGCTCCGACTCGGCCATGGACTTTCGGGCCCACTGCAGGAAGGCCAGGTTGCAGCTTCCCCGCAGCGCCTTCTCCAGGTCCACCCTTCCGTGGCCCTTGGCAAGCCAGCACCTCTCCGGACCATCGACCCCCTTGCAGGTGTAGGTCAGGCCCTCCCAGTCGGAGCCCTCCATGTCCAGCCACACCAGCTTGGCCAGGCTCCCCATGGGGTACTCCCGGAGGCAGTCGCCATGGAGTTCCACCGCCCCGGCATCCGTCCCTATCGCCAAAGCTTCGCCTGCCTGCAGGTGGGCGACCTTGGCGTCCTGAGGAGACTGGGCCGTCAGCACCAGGCAGGGCAGCGCAAGAAGGGAGGTCCGCCAGTCAGGGCTCCACATCAAAGGTCCCCAGAGTGACCGGGCCCGCCCCCGGGAGCTGCACTTTCTCGAAGCGCCAGCGGCGCTCCTGGTCGGTGCCATCATCCAGGACGGCCTCCACCACGATGCGGTGAGGGGCCTCACCCCGCCATCCAGAGGTCCAGCGCAGGGTGTAAGTCCCCGGGGGCGGATTGCTGTTCCGGTAGTCACCGGAGTAGCTGAGGAGTCCTCCAGAGCTGCTCCTCCGTCCGGCGGTCACCAGATCCCCGCCGGGCTCCAGCACCTCCAGGTTCCCCCCCCACCACTCATCCTCGCCCCGGACAGGGTTGATGCGCAGGCGGATCTTCGAGGAGGAGACCCACCAGCTCCGCACTTCCCTGAGGCCAGAGTCGGGCTCGAAGAACTCGATCCGGTTCTCACCATTCTGGGAGCGGACTTCCATGGAGGTGCTGGTCCCCACGGACACGTTCCATGTCATAGGCTGCCCATTGAGCCAGACCAGGACCTTGCGCTTGCGCCAGGCATTGGCCTTCTCCTGCGCCTCCCGCTTGAGGCGCAGGGCCTTCAGCTCCTCCGGGCTCTTCTCAGGCTGGGCCTCCTCATCGGGACTCCCCTCCTCATAAGGATCGAAGACGGAAGGGGCGTCCTTGGGAGGATCGGGATCCCCGGGATCCACCAGCTTGAATAGGACCTCCTGGTTCGGCTCACTGATCCAGCCCCCCAGGGGGGTGCGGATTTCGAGGTGCCAGCGCCTGAGATCAGGGGTGTAGGGCCTCTGTGCCACCAGGGCTGCGCAGGCGAGCCCCAGGCTGAGGAGACGGGTACGCATCAGTTCCCCCTTTCCAGGACATCCAGGTCTAGGCCATCGCAGGTGGTCCACTGCGTCTCATTGGACATCAGACTCAGCTTGGCCGGACGCAGCCGGTAGTGCCCGGCCATGCCCGCCCGCATCCAGATGCGGACCACCGGGCTGATCCAGGGGCTCAGCCGTGGGAAGAGGAAGGTGACCTTGTCGGGATGGACCTCGATGCGGGGCTTGGACCACCGGTACGACTCATCCGTCGCGTCCGCCTCGCTGAAGGGGCGGCCCTCCAGGACGAAGCCCTCCAGCTTCACCGTGGGCTCCAGACCCGCCGGAATAGGGACTTCCAGCATCACGTACTCCGCGGACTGGTCCACCCGCAGGTCCAGTTCCATCCAAGCCTCCTCGCCCTGGCGCAAGCTCCCGGTCCAGGGCTGGCGGACCCAACCATGGGAGGGGTTCCCCGTCTCCTGAGGGGTCCTGAGCCGCCAGAGCTTCCGCTCCAGGCCCAGACGGAGGGCACCGGAGCTCTCCCCCTTCGGCGCCGGGGCGGCACTGCCGGGGACCTGGTAGGCATAGGTCCAGACCAGCACCCCCTTGCCACTGGCTTCCAGGGAGACCGGCCTGGGTTCCGGCATGCCCAGGAACCCGGGACGGGGATCCCGGTTCCCCCAGCGCCGGAAGGCCAGTCGATCTGCGCCGGCGAAGTCCCAGGAGGGGCCACCCTCGACCCTGGCGCGGATCTCCGACTTGCCCCAGTTGAGGTGCCGCACCTTGGCCAGGGCCGGGATCAGGCCCACCACCTGAGAGGTGGACCAGGTCGAGTACCAGCCATAGCCCCGGAACTCCGTGGCCAGGAAGGCCTCCCCGGAAGGGATGAGCTGGGAGAGGGGCTTGAGGAGGCAGAGGGCCTTGAGGGCCATGGCCGTGGGTACCACATCCCCGCCGGCATAGCTGTTCCAGCAATCCTTCCTTCCCTCCCAGCGGGTCAGCCCGCCCCGCTGGATGGCCGTCTGCTCGAGCCGGGCCATCAGGGCCTGGGCCTTGGCGTGATGGGTATAGGCCGCGGCGAGGGTGGTCATGGCGAGGACATGGGCCCCCGGCCACTTGCCAGCGAGAACCTTGTCGGCGGTGCTGTCCAGGATCCCCTTCACCGGTTCACCGGTCTGGGCCAGGGAGAGCAGGAGGAAGCTGGCATCGGCCGCAGGATCAAGGAGCCCGGTGGCCTGTGGGTCGACCGGCCGGGTCCCCCTCTCATCAGCCTGGCGGGCGGCATCCTGGAAGGTCTGTAGGGCGGCCTGGCGACCGCGCCGGTAGACATTCTCATCCACGGCATAGCCCATCTGCTTCATGGCCGCAAAGCTCTGGATGGCATACCCGGTGGTGTGGGGGTTGGCGTCCACCCCGAAGTCCTTGGGCGCCCACCAGCCCCAGCCGCCATTGGGCAGCTGGTAGCCGTAAACCCTGAAGACTCCATTCCGGATGTTGTGATCCAGATCGGACAGCTGGGGCCAGTCCAGAGGCGGCATGAGGCGCTGTTTCACCAGGTCCGCCACCATGAGGTTCGGTACGAAGCTGGAGAGGGTCTGCTCGACGCAGCCATAGGGATAGCCGATCAGGTAGGGCAGCGAGGGAGCCAGGAGGTGCTCCAGGCTCCCGATGGGGGTCACCACCAGGGCGGCCTCCCCCTTGGCCTTGGGCGGCACGGGGATCTGCACCTGCTGTGCCCCGCCCTTCAGGACCACCGATCCACTCACACTGACCGGGATCAGGGGATCCAGCACGGGGAAGTTCCGGCGCTCCGCGTCCTTCAGGGAGCCCCCCTCCACCCGGGCGGTCACGGTCATGCTGCCGATGGCCGCCGTCTCCAGGGGAAGCGTGAAGCGGTACTCCCCCTGGTCCTGGAGGGAGAAGTCTGCCTCAGGCCTCCCCTTCAGCTTGCCGTTCGCCACATCCAGGTGGATCTGGCCATTGAGGGGCTTGCCGGAAAGGTTGCGGACCAGAGCGATGACCCGTCCCTCTTCACCCACCGAGAGGGTCCTCGGCAGGGTCAAGCTCACCTGGAGGGGCTTGCTGGCCGGCCGGGAAGCCCGCCCGACCCCGATGCGAGTGTCCGACGTGAGGGCCGTGGCCGTAGCTCTCCAGGCCGTGAGATTGTCCGGGAGCGTGAGTTCGGCGCTGGCCCTCCCGCTGCCGCCCACAGCGATCATGGGTGACCAGTAGGCCGTGTCCTTGAAGTTCTGGCGGACCTTGTCGGCATCATCGGCCTTGAACTCACCGCGCCGGGTCTTCTTCAGACTCCAGACCGGCCGCTGCCGCCGGAGCAGATCGTAGAAGCTCCAGTCAGTGCTCCCGGCCCGGAGCACCGCATGGCGGCGGGTCGGGTTGAAGAAGCGCACGGGGTCGGGATTCAGCTCGGAAGACAGGGCATAGATGGCTTCGTCCACCACCCCCACCGCCAGGTCGGCGGAGACAGGATGTCCCTGCCAGTCCTTCACCTCCACGTTGACCTTCATCTTCTGGCCCGGCTGATAACGCTCCTGATCAGGCTGGACATGGACCTCCAGGCGCCGGTCCTTGCGAGGCACCCGGATGGGCACCTCCACAAGCTGGCGCCGGCCCTCGGCCACGATCTCGAAGACCGCCCAGACATTGGGCTGCATGGCGGCAGTCACCGGGACCTCCACCAGGGCCGTGGTGCCCTGCACCACCCGGGCATGCCCCTCACCCAGATGCTCGTGCTCCAGGGACCAGCGGAGGGTCAGCCTGGGACGGGGGAGCTGGACCAGGATGCGGGCAGTGTCCCCCACCTGGTAATCACGCTTGTCTGCACTGGCGCGGAGATCCGGGGTGGCGGGGAGGGGTGTCCCCTCGGCGGCCACGGTCATGAGCCGCTGGGCCTGGATGCTGCGCCCCCCACGGTCCCGGGCCTCAGCCACCAGGAGGTAGACCCCACCCTCGGGAACGGATAGGTTTGCCTGTGGCCCTTGGGCCTTGGCCACCGTCTCGCCGGGCTTGAGCTCATGGGGATCCGCCCACCAGGCCACGCGGCTGGCCTTGATGCGGGTCGCCCGCAGCTGGATGGGAATTCCCTTCAGTTCCTGGCCCTCCAGATCGACGGCCCGGGCAGTGACCTGGAAGGGCACACCCGGCAGGGCCACTTGGCGGTCGGAGCCGATCATGAGGACCATGTCCCCGGCACTGGCACGGACCTGGGCTTGGCCGGAGTTCCGCTGCCCGGAGGCATCGGCCACCTTGACCACGAGGCGCCAGACCCCCTCCTCGGTGGCCTTGAGGGTGTCCAGCTCACCCTGGCCATGCTCGTCGAGATCCACCTGCCCGCTCTCCATGAGCTCCGGGGCCGGGCTGTCATCTTCATCGTAATAATAGAGATAGTCGCTTCGCTTGGGGGCCACCCTGTAGAGGAACCAGTCGGCCTTAGCGTTGCGCACTGCGGCGCCATAGAAGTAGCGCGCCTCGATGGAGAAGGGCAGTCCGTCGCCCAGCCCCACCTTGCTGTTGGGGGTGCTGACCTTGACCGAGAAGGAGGGCTTCACGAACTGCTCCACCTTGAACTCGGCCTGCCCGGGCCCCTGGGGCCCTTCGAAGACCACCCGGAAGAGGCCCAGGCGTCCGGCGGCGGGCAGCTGGATCGTGGTGCCGTAGGTTCCGGTCTCGGCATTCAGCAATCCCGCATCCCCCTTGGCCACCTCGGTGTCCTCGGGATCCAGCACCCGGTAGGGAAGGCTGCGGACCCCGCTGAAGACCTTGTTCTCCATGTCATCCACCTTCCGGAGGATGGCCTTGACAAAGACCTCTTGGCCGGGGCGGTAGAGGGGACGCTCCGTGAAGGCATAGAGGCGCTGCTGCACCCGGGCGAAGCTCTGCCCCTCTATGGCCAGCAGGGCCAGACTGTCCCCGCTGCGGGCCATGACAAAGCGGCGCAGACCGGGTGTGGCCGCGGTCTCTGCCAATCCTTCGGCACTGAAACCCAGATCCCTGCCCTTCCGGTTCTCGAAGACCTGTCCCTGGAGCCCGGAGCGGGAGGAGCCGTCCAGGGCCGAGACACCCTGGACTCGCAAAGTACTACCATCCTGCTCGGCCAACAGGGCGAGATCCGTCACCAGCCAGGGGATGTAGGCCGCCTCCGAGCCCCGGAGCACCTCCAGGAGATAGAGCCCCGCAGGCTGAGCCGGCAGGGTGATGCGGCTCAGATGTCCCCGCTCCCCGGTGTCATCCTCCTCACCCTCTTTGCCGCCGGTGAGTTCCTCAGTGACATGGGGCACCAGCTCGGTGACCAGGCTCATGTCCTCCCGCCCCTCCAGGGGCAGGGCCTCGCCGTCCCTGGGAGAGGCGGAGGGGGTCCGGGCCTGCTGCAGGCGCTCCGCCTGCTTGGCCGTGTCCCGCAGGGCCCGGGTGGCCGCGCGGTGAACCGTCACGAAGGTCCGGCGCCCTCCCCAGAGGAAGGCCTCCCGGAGGATGTCCAGGGGGTCGCTGCCCCCCCGCACACCCGCCACCACCTGGGCCCCCTCCTCGCTGCTGAGGGTCTTCTGGAGGAAGGCCACCGGATCCTTGATCCGATGGATGCGGACCCGGATATCCGTCGTGATGGGACCGGCAGACTCCAGTTGGGCTTCATGCCCGGGCAGGGTGGGCCGAGGGACCGAGAAGGCCCCGACCCAGCCCCCCTCGCGCCAGGGGGCCTCAGCCCCCTGGGGATGTGCCGTGCCCTGGATGGGCACCAGCAGGACCACAGGGACCAGGAGCGTCAGGAGATATCTGAACCATCGCATATCAGGATCCGGTGACGGTGGCGTCAATGAGGACCTTCCAGCGGTAGACGCCAAGGAAGGCCGGGTTCTCGGGAAGGGGACGGAAATCGGGATCGGGGTGGTGGAGCAGCTCATCCAGGCGGACGCGGCGGACTTCCCCGCCAGCGCCATTGCCCTCGGGGCCCGTGTGGTAGAGCAGGACAGGCTGACCGTCCACATCGGGCCTCACAAAGGCCATGGCATGGTCGGGCGTGGCATGGGCACCCCCCCGGGCGAAGAAGACGAGATCGCCGGGCCTGGCCCGGACAGGATCCCGACCGATGGGCATGCAGGCGAGGCGGCGGAGGAAGGCCCCCTTGGCGAAGGGGCTCCAGCCCTCGGGCGTAGGGAACGCCCGGCGCCAGGGTCCCCCCATCTCTAGTGGAGGGTCGGAGGCCACGGAGCCGCCCCTGAAGCCCGTGCGGTCTCGCCATGCCTCGGTGTGGGGTCCCCAGGCTTCCCGGAAGGCAAAGCGGAGCAGCCCGGCGCAGTCCCGCTGGGCCGGCTCCCAGGCGGGACTCGGTCCATCCAGCTGCTGTTCCAGGATGGCCACGAACCAGGTGCGGAATGCCTCCCTGTCCCCCTGCTCGGGCAGGGCGGGGCCGAACCCTCCAGCGATGGGTGTGAGCATCATGGCCTGGAGAAAGCCCGGCCATGCACGGATCTGGACCTGGAGCGGAGCGGCTGGAGCCAGGAAGAAGCCGTCCCGTCCACTGCCCCAGGCCTCGCCGCCCTCCACCCGCGCACCCCAGGGATAGCGCCGGAGTCCCAGGAGGGAACGGCTTTCAAGAGCGATGTGCTGCACCGGATTCCCAGATGACACCTCGAGCCTTGCCTGGGTGCGCACCGGCACAAAGGCCGCCAGCGCCACGACCAGGAGGAGCAGGGAGAGGCTCATCACTTGCCGATGGGAGTTCATCGGGGGCGTCCCTCCAGGCCCCATGGGCCCCACTCCAGCTCCATGCCCCTGCGTCCCAGGGCACGGATGGCCCCCAGGAAGGGCCCGAAGGTCGAGGCCACCTCGGCCCCGGCCTCATCGGCATCCGCAGGTCCCTCCAGCCACCACCAGGAGCTGCCGCCGCTGCGGGAGCGGAGATAGGAGAGCAGCAGAGTCTCCAGGGCCGAAGCCACCTTGGGACCGTCCAGCTCGGCCCGGGCGAAGCTGCGGGTTTCATAATCCGCCAGGGTCGGGGCCTGACCCAGGAGCCCCGCCACCACGGCTTGCACCGAGGCATCGTCCGAACCCAGCACCAGGGTGTCGTTGACAACGGCATAGCTGGGGGCGAAGGCCTGATCGGTGCGGATCCGCTGGATCTCCACCCCGGAGAAGACGCGCTTCTGGTGGCGCCCCTTGAAGAGTCTCGGCAGAATGCGGGCCAGATCCCCCTGGACCTTCCCCTGCTGGCCGGGCTTGAGGGCGATGGACACCGCAATGCTGGGAGCCATACCAGGCTCGCCATACCCGCCGAAGTAGCCCGCCTTCCCGAGCCTCTGTTTTTCATTGGCTCGCCACCGGTCCTCCTTCTTGAGGCTGTTGAAGCGCGTCATGGCGGCCTTCTGCTCCGCGGAGAGGGCTGGGGCCTCCACCCAGCCGTTCCAGAAGATCGAGGCCCCCCGGAGATCCAGGGACCCGGCCAGGGCGGACAGCTCCGCCCGGAGCAGCTTCCGGTCCTCCCGCCGTCTCCTGACCCCCAGGACTTCCGCCTGGTAGGCCTTCTTCTGATCCGCTGTGAGGGCTCTGCCCTCCTCGGCAAAGGCGGGCATCCGGGGTTCATCGATGGCCCCGGGATCGTCGGTACGCAGCAGGCTTCCGATGAGGAGCTCCGTGGGCCCGGCCCCCATTGACAGGGCCAGGGCACCCGTACGCGGGGCCGCCTTGGCGATGTAGGGATTCGGCCAGACCCCCTGGGTGGCCCCCGTCAGCTCACGGCGGATGGCCTGCCTCTCGAAGGCCGCACCCGCCCCGATGCGGGGCAGGACCCAGAGGGACACCTGGGTGTCGGGGTGCATGGCCGCCAGGGCCACCCGGCACCACTCGCGGCGGTCTCCCAGGGTCGTCTGGGCCACCGGGAAGAGGAGATCCCGGAGCGGTGCCTCCCGGTCCGAGATCCAGGTCCCCTCAGGGGTGCTGGCGAGATTCAGGACACCCCCGCTGCCCCGCACCTGGGTGACCTTGACGCCATTCCAGTCCACGCTGCGGCTCCGGGCGCCCCGGGAGAGCGGGTTGAGCCTCAGGAGATCGAGGGCCAGCTGGGTCCGGGTCGGCAGGTCCCCCGGAAGGAAGATGAGAGTCCCCTCGGAGGGTCCGAAGTCATCCCGTCGGAGCCCGTAGTGGAGGACCCAGGCCTCCCGGTCCGCCAAGGGTGCCAGGGCCGGGTCGGCCTTCTTCAGCCAGACCTCCATGTGGCGGAGCAGGAAGCCAGCCCGGGTGCCCTGGGCCAGGGCGGCGCTCACGCCCCCCTCTCCGCCCGCAAGCCCTTTCAGGCGTTCCACGCCCGGGCGGAGGTGCTGGAGATGCAATAGGACCCCCGGCTGGGGAGCCCGCTCCAGGGCCTTCGGCAGGACCTGAGGGGCCTCAATCCTGGACATGAGGACCGGGCTGGGGATCCACTGGAGCCGCCAGGCATCGGTCTGGTCCAGATGGATGCCCAGTCCATGGGTCCAGGGACGATCCAGCCGGGCGCCGGGCTCCAGGTAGGCATAGGGGTCCTTCCCAGGCATCCGGTAACCCTTGAGGTAGAGGAAGTGGGCCACCTCATCCCGGTCTCCGGCCTTCCGCAGAGCCTGTCTGGCCCAGCTGTCCAGGGCGCGGTCCCCGAGGATGATCAGCGCCGCCCGACGCTCCCTCCCGGAGTTCCCGAGGTGCTCCAGGAGCTGGGTGGTCTGCTCCCCGTAGGCTAGGCTTCCGAATTTCCGGTTGTCCCAGCGGCGCTGTCCGTCCGGATCCCGTTTGATCACGTACCAGCTCTTGGCCTGGTCCCAGGCCCAGTTCTTCGATTCACGGGAGCCCCAGACCCCCTGGGCCCAGCCCAAAGCCCCCGAGCCGATCAGAACCGGCAGCAGCATCACACGCCATCTCCAGATCGTCCGATTCACAGGCCACTCCGCAATTAAGAAACACTTATCCTAACCCTGGACGCTGTCAGAATGAAAATTATGTCCCCGCGCCTGCTCGTCACGGACCTCGCAGGTCTTTTTTCCCCGGACCCCGGGGCTGCCTGGGGTATGACCCGGATCCTGGACGCGGCCATCTGTCTGGAGCATGGCAGGGTTGCCTGGATGGGGCCCGCCCGGGACCTGCCACCCGGTTGGCAGGATGTCCCCCGGGTGGAGGGGCGGGGCCGCTGGGCCACCCCGGGTTTTGTGGACCCTCACACCCACCTCCTCTTCGCCGGGGACCGCAGCTCGGAGTTCAACCGGCGCCTCCACGGCGAGTCGGCAGCGCAGATCGCCCGCGAGGGCGGCGGGATCCGGGCCACGGTGCGGGCGACCCGCAGGGCCTCCCTGGAGGAGCTCATCGCTTTGGGTGAAGCGAGACTCAGGGCCTTCAGGGAACGCGGAGTGGTCCATCTGGAGGCCAAGACCGGCTACGGGCTGGATCTGGAGACGGAATCCCGGCTCCTGGAGGCCTATGCCCGCCTGCAGGACCGCGGCTGGAGCCTGGACCTCACCCTCATGCCGGCCCATGAGCTGCCGGACGAGTACCAGGACAACCCGGAGGGATTCATCCGGGCCGTGGCGGAGCACTGGCAGCCCGAGCTGCTCCGCCAGCACCCCGGCCGGGCCCGATTCTGCGATGTCTTTGTCGAAAAGGGGGTCTTCAGCCCCGAGCAGGGACGGCGGATCCTGGCCTCTGGCCTGGCCCTGGGCCTGCGTCCCCGGCTGCATGCCGACGAGCTCTCCTGGACCGGGGGTGCCGAGCTCGCCGCCGAGTTGGGAGCCGCCAGCGCCGACCACCTGATGCATGTCTCGGCGGCGGGCACGGCGGCCCTGGCTACCAGCGGCGTGGTCCCCGTGCTGCTCCCGGCCACCCCCTTCTTCCTGGGCCTGGGCAGATGCGCCCCGGCACGGCGGCTGATTGAGGCGGGCTGCGCCGTGGCCCTCGGCTCCGATTTCAACCCGGGCACCTCCCCCTGTCTGGATCCGCTCCTGATCCTGCGCCTGGCCTGCCTTCAGATGGGCATGAACTTCGAAGAGGCCTTCATCGCCATGACCCTGCACGCCGCCCGCAGCCTGGGCCGGGAGGACCTGGGGCACCTGCACCCGGGCGCCCGGAGCCCTCTGCTCCTCTGGGAGCTCCGGGACCCCCTCGAGCTGGTTTACTGGATCGGAGCGTCCTTCAGGCCGGAACTGGTGGGCTGAGCCGGCTGAAGCTCCAGCCTCTTCCGGATGGTGTGCTCAGCCCCGGCGGCGTTGCGGATGACACAACTCAGCATCAGGCTGGGGCCCTGCCCCGCAGCGAAGAGGCAGGAGGAGCCATCGTTTCGGCCGACCAGGGTGCCGCCCTCGATACCCCAGACGTAACTCAACCCCTGCTGATAGGGCACCAGGGCGCGCAGGCCCTGGGCCCCCGGCACCGCCACCCCCTCGATCTCGATATCTCCGAGGGGGCGCGGCAGGACTCTGACGATGGCCATGGACTCCGGGATCTTCCCGTCAGGGGTGCCCAGGGCCACATGGTAGAGGCCGGGTGTATCGGGAGCCGTGTACCGGCCTCGGGCATCGATGTGGCCCCCCAGGGGTTCCACCACCCTCCAGACCAAAGCATCTTCCGGAATGCCAGAGATATCAAAGCCAAAATCAAAGCTGTCTCCAGAAGTGATGACAGTGTCCTCCGGCTGAATCAGCAGCTTGGCAGCCCGAGAGGGCTCCCAGCGTGTCTTGGAAATGAGGCTGTCCCCCGCCCGGTTGGTGATGCGGCACTGCAGGGTCACCGGACGCCCCCGCTCCGGCAGGAAACGGACCTCCCGGGCCTTCGGGTCTCCCTCCAGGCGCCCCCCCTCGATGCTCCAGAGGAAGGTGCAGCCCGCCTGCTCGGGCACCGAGGCCTTCTCCTCCACGGGAGAGAGGGGAAGCCGTTCCGGCCCCGCCATGCCCCCAACGGGAAGGGGCACCACCTCCACCAGCACACTGGCGGAAGCCGGCGCCCCCTGGACCGAGGTCGCCCGGATGACATAGCGCCCGCTCTTCTTCGGGGCGTGGTAAGTCCCGTCAGCATCCACCGAACCCCCATCCCATTGGAGAACCATCCACTGAACCGGAGGCATCGCTCCATTCTTGAGGAGGCTACCCAGCTTGAGAGCCCCCCCCTCGCTGACCATGGGGTTCTCCGGCGATAACTCAATGCTGGCATCGGGGGGCAGCAGCTTCGGGACCCGGCAGGCCCCGAGGGGCAGGAGGAGGAGCAAGCCCAGCAGGCTGCCGGACAGCGGGATCCCACGGTGAGTGGTCTTTCGGACAAACGGCTTTCTCATCTCATCCCCATGCGTCTGGACTCTCCCGGAGAAGACCCCGCCATCCAAGAGTGTGCTGAAGGCTTCAAAGGCTCCTGGCCACCCCCATCCTGCCAGCCTCAGGAGGCAGCCGCTTTGCGCTTCAGGAGCAGGGATTCACCTTCGCCGACCTTCATGCCTCCTGCCTCTCAGCAGCGGGGCAGCTCAGGATCAGGGCCGCCCGCAGCCCGGACGGGAAGCGGCTGGTCTCCCCGAGCTCAAGCCGTCCCCCCATGCGGGCGACCAGTGTCGAGGCGATGGAGAGCCCCAGCCCGGAACCCGGCTGCTCACTCCCGAGCACCCGGTAGAAGGGGTCCAGCACCCGCTCCCGTTCGGTGAGAGGGATGCCCGGACCGTTGTCCTCCACCACCAGATGGATCTCCCCGGTGAGTTCCTGCACCGCCAGATCGATGCGCCCTCCCTCCGGGGTGTAGCGGATCGCGTTGTCCACCAGGTTCTTTACACAGATGCCGAGGGCAGATTCGTCAGCCAGCACCCGGACATCGGCGCCCTCCACCAGCCCCAGGTCCTGTCCCCGTGCCTCCGCCAGGGGCATGAGGTCCTCCAGGACCCGCCGGTAGAGCTCCTGGACCGAGACCCAGCGGCAGCCCGACAGCTCGGCCCCCTGGGCCCGGGCGAGCCCCAGGAGCTGATCCAGCAGGCGCCGGAGCCGCTCGATGCCCTCCCGCAGAAAGCCCAGGCGCTCCCGCGCCTCCCCCGACATCTCCGTGGCCTCGAGGCGCTGGACCTGCAGGGAGAAGGCCGTCAGGGGGGTGCGCAGCTCATGGGCACTGTCAGCCACGAAACGCCTCTGCATGGCCATGGACTGCCCCACCCGCTCCAGCAGCCGGTTGAGGGCCGTGACAAAGGGCTGGATCTCGGACACCAGGGGCTGCTCAGGCAGGGCGCGCAGATCGGATTCGCTGCGCCTGTCCACCTCCTCCGCCAACCGGGTCACCGGCGCAATGGTGCGGCGCACGAGTTGGAGGGCCACCACCAGCAGGACCGGGATCAGGACCAGGAGCGGAAGCAGCGAGTTGAGGGCATTGGCGAGGACCATCTCGTCCCGCATCCGCAGATCCTGGGCCACCGCCAGCCGCCGGCCATCGGGCAGGGGCCGCACGACGACCCGGTAGTCCTTCTTGTGATAGCGGAAGTGATGCAGGCCCTCCCCCATGGTCGGCGGCAGGGGGAGCCCCTGCCCCGCCGATGTCCCCGGAAGGATCTGGATGATGAAGCGGGTGTCGGGATCCCGGACCCGGCCACCGGTGGCATCGGTCCCCAGGATGAGCACCTGGGGAGGATGGGTTGAGGCCAGCACGGCCACTTGGCGGAGGATGTCCGCCTGGAGGCTGTTGGCGCTCTTGATCGCCCCCACCAGCGAGACGGCCCCGGCCAGCAGCCCGACCACCACGATGGCCAGGACCAGGCGGAAGGAGAGGCGGAACTGGAGGGAGGCTCTCACCCGTTTCTTGAGACCATCCATCCCGCCCCCCGGACATTCTTGATGGCCTCTCGGCCCAGTTTCCGCCGCAGGCTGTGGATCAGGAACTCCACCGCGTTGCTCTCCACCTCCTCGCCCCACCCGTAGATGCGGTCTTCCAGATCCCCCCGGGAGAGGATGGCCCCCGGGCGAACCAGCAGGGCCTGGAGAAGTGCGAACTCCCGACTGCTCAGGGCGATCATCGCTTCCTGCCCGGCCACCTGGACCTCCCGGGTCACCGGATCGAGGGAGAGCTGCCCGTTGCTGAGCCTTGGAGCAGCGGCCCCGCCCCTCCGCCGGTGCACGGCCCGGATCCGGGCCATGAGCTCGGCCAACTCGAAGGGCTTGAGGATGTAATCATCGGCACCACCGTCCAGACCCCGGAGCCGGTCATCCAGCCCGTCCCGCGCCGTGATGATGAGAACGGGCAGGGCCTGGTCACGCCGCCGGAGGGTCTGGAGCACCTCCAGGCCGTCCTTGCCGGGCAGGCCCAGGTCCAGCAGCAGGAGGTCGTAGCGCTGCACCTGGAGTGCGTCCAGGGCGGCCTGGCCGTCCCGCACCCAGTCGGCGGCACAGGTGGCCTCCCTCAGGGCCTCCTGGACCGCCGAGCCGATCATGGCATCGTCCTCCACCAGCAGAATCCGCATGCTGTCCCCTGCCCTTCCGGTATCGAGAGTCTGAGGCCCCCATCTTAGCCCTTGCTTAGCGCGCTCCCTGGAAACGGAGCACCAGGGCTGTGGGCTCCCTTCCCTCCACAGTCCATGAGGCCTGGGAAGCCCCCAGCGCCTTCCACGCCCCGGGCGTGATCAGGGCGAAGACGGGCTTATCTGGGCGCGCCACCTGCATCCTGGCCGCTGTCTGCCCCAGATCATCCAGATGTTCCGGGAAGCGCTCAAGCCGGTCGGAAGCCTCCAGCCGCCCGATACCAAAGGCCAGCTCCCCGGTGCCACCCACCACCGCCACGGGTTCCCGGGTCATGAAGGGCAGGATCTGGAAGTAGGTCCCCGCACTGATCCACTGGGCCTGAGCAGGGCATTTCCGGACCAGGGAGCCCAGGGCGAGGCTGGAACCCATGACCCGGTCAAGCGCCTGGGTCAGCAGGAGACAGCAGACCCCCAGCGCCACGGCAAAGCGGATCGGATCCAGCCCCTTCCCCCCATGGGCCCAAAGCCCCAGAGCCAGGGCAGCCGCACCCACAAGCAGGGCCCAGGGAAGGGCCGCCCGATCGGGCACCAGCTTGGGGAAGGCGCAGGCCACCAGGAACAGGCACCCCAGGATCAGCAGCTCGCGCCCCATGGGGCGGGACCAGGGGCCCTTCTCCGGGAGCCAGGCCGCCCCCATGGCCACCAGGGGCACCACCACCGGCAGGATGTAGGGCGGCAGCTTGGAGCCCGACAGCGAAAAGAACACCAAGGGCACCAGGAAGGCCATCAGCAACGCCGACACCGTCCAGCGGTGGAGGGGGGCCTCTCCGCTCTGGGGCCCGCCCTGGCGGCGCAGGAATCCGAAGGCCCCCCTCAGCCCCACCAGACAGCGCCCCAGCCAGGGGAAGAGCCCCGGCACCAGGATGATCACGAAGTAGAGCTTGTCCAGCACCGGGTTCTTGGATCCCTGGCGGTGGTGCTCGTGGGTGGTGAAACGCTCGAAGTGCTCGTGGATGAAGAAGAAGCGCGCATGGCCCGGATTCGCCCGGTCCACCGCCACGAACCAGGGCACCGCGATCACCAGCATCAGGAGCCAGCCCAGGGGGTCGAAGAAGGTCCTGAGGAAGGCCCGCCGCAGCCGGGGCTCCCGCCAGGCCCAGGGCAGGCTGCAGAGCAGCGTCCCGCCCAGCAGCACTGGGCCGGCCAGCCCCTTGGTCAGCACCGCCAGGGCCTGGGCCCCGAAGGCCAGCAGGGTCCACCCCAGGGCGGGCTTCTCCTGGTACCGGGCCGCCACCGCCTCGATCCCAGCCGTCACCGAGAGCACCAGGAAGGCCGAGAAGAGCGCGTCCAGGGTCAGGATCTGCCCGCAGGCGTACGCGATCAGCGCCGTGGCCGCCATGAAGACCGCCTGCATGGGCCTCTCCACCCCCAGTCGCCGCGCCAGGCGCCAGGCGCACCACATGGAGATGGCCGTGGCCAGCGCCATGGGCAGCCGTGCCGCCGCGGCGTTCACCCCGAAGACCTTCATGGAGAGCGCCGAGAGCCAATACTGCAGGGGCGGCTTCTCGAAGTAGAGCACGTAGTTCAGCTTGGGCGTCAGCCAGTCCCCCGAGGCCAGCATCTCCCGGGGGATCTCGGCATAGCGGGCCTCGTCCGGCTGCCAGAGCGAGCGCATCAGCAGCGGGACGAAACCCAGGAAGAACCAGATACCGACGAACTGCCAACGCTCCCTGCGGCTCATGCTCATGAAGGGCTAGGCCTCGGTCTCGGTGACCTTCTCCAGGGCCTTGTGCTCCTCGATGAAGAAGTCGAGGGTGCGCCGCAGGGACTCCTGGATCCCCACCTTGGGGCTGTACCCGAAGGCCTCCTGCAGCCGCTGGATGCTGGGGGTGCGCCGGTCCACATCCTGGTAGCCCTTGCCGTAGAAGTCGCCGCTGGAGGTCACCACCATGCTGCCCTCGGCGATGCCCCGCTCCTTCCGGAAGGGGTGCTCCTTCCAGATCGCGATCATCATCTCGGCGATCTCCTTGACGCTGGCGTCATTGGCGGGGTTGCCGATGTTGAAGATCTTGCCGTCCGCCTTGCCCCCCTCGTTGCCCAGGATGGCCATGAGCCCGTCGATGGCGTCCTGGATGTCACAGAAGCAGCGGTGGGCGCTGCCCCCGTCCACCAGATTCAGGGGCTCGCCGTTGAAGAGGTTCCAGGCGAACTGCGTCACCAGCCGGGAGCTGCCCTCCTTGGCCGTCATCAGGCTGTCCAGCTTGGGCCCCATAAAGTTGAAGGGACGGAAGAGGGTGAACTGCAACCCCTGCTGGAAGCCGTAGGCCCAGATCACCCGGTCCAGCAGCTGCTTGGAGGTGCTGTAGATCCAGCGGTTCATGGGGATGGGACCCGTCACCAGGTTGGAGTGCTCCTCGTCGAAGGAGGCGTCCTCGCACATCCCGTAAACCTCGGACGTCGAGGGGAAGACCACCCGCTTCTTGTACTTCACACACTGGCGGACGATGCGGAGATTCTCCTCGAAGTCCAGCTCGAAGACCCGCAGGGGATCGGTGACGTAGACCTTGGGCGTGGCGATGGCCACCAGGGGCAGCACCACATCACACTTCTTGACGTGGTACTCGATCCACTCGCGACTGATGGAGATATCGCCCTCCACAAAGTGGAAGCGGGGGTGCTCCAGGTGCTCGGCGACCTTGTGACTGCCCAGGTCCATGCCGTAGATCTCCCAGTCCGTATCCGCCAGGATGCGGTCCGTGAGATGGGAACCGATGAAGCCGTTGACGCCGAGGATGAGAACCTTCACCTGGAACTCCTGAACTGGAGCCAGAATGAGCTTCTCGGCCCCGGACGGGCTCCAGCGCCCGGGACAGCGGAACCCCTCGGCCCGTGAGGGCAGATGACTCCCTGATGGATTTGCCATGACAGGCTATGGGGGCTTGCTTAGCCCTACCTTAGCGCTTCAGGGCCAGTACCACCACTCCGGCGGAGACCAGGGCGATCCCTGTCCAGTCCTTCGGCGAGGGCCGCTCCCCCAGGAAGATGACGGCGAAGATGGCCACCAGGACCAGGCTCAGCTTGTCGATGGGCGCAACCCGGGAGGCCTCTCCCACCTGGAGGGCCCTGAAGTAGCAGACCCAGGAGGCCCCGGTGGCAAGGCCCGAGAGCCCGAGGAAGAGCCAGGTCCGGGAGGAGAGGGCAAAGGGGTTGGCCCACTTCCCCCGGGACCAGAGGAAGAGGCCCAGGACCACCAGGATGACCAGGGTGCGCACGAAGGTGGCCAGATCGGAGTCCACACCCCGGACCCCGACCTTGGCGAAGATCGCGGTCAGTGCCGCAAAGACGGCGGAGAGAAGCGCCCAGTGGAACCACGGAGCCGAGCCGGGCATGGTGACCTCCTCAGATCAGCCGGGGAAGACCCAGCTGCCGAGCACAGCCTGACGCGAAGCCCCAGTGACTTCCACCAGATTGCCAGGGATCCCCAGGGCGCTGGCCGCCCCCAGGAGGGCCCAGCTCACCGCCTCCCGGGTACCGTTGGGGAGTTCCAGATCCTCCTCCAGGGGGTGGCCCGGCAAGCGGGCCCCCAGCTCCTGGCGGACCCGGCCATGGAGCGCCCCGCCCCCCGAGAGCAGGAGGGGCGTGCCCTCGGGACAGAGGTTGCGCAATCCCAGGGCCACGGCTTCTGCCGTGAAGGCAGCCAGGGTCGCGAGCCGGTCGCCGAGCGGAAGCTCTTCCAGCCCCGGGGATTCCACCTCCAGCCAGGCCTGTCCGAAGGTCTCCCGGCCCGTGGACTTGGGGCAGGAGAGGGAAAAGTAGGGGTGCTCCAGCCAGCGGGCCAGAAGACCCGACTGGACCCGCCCCGTGGCCTGTCCCCCTTCAGGATCGAAGGAGCGGCCCAGCCAGCGCTCAGCGGCCAGATCCAGCAGACTCATGCCAGGTCCCAGGTCCCAGGCCCGCACCTGCTGCCCATCCCAGACCGTGGCATTGGCGATCCCTCCCAGGTTCAGGGCGATCCAGGGATGCTCCTGTCCGCGGAGCCAGAGCTCGGTCAAGGGGACCAGGGGAGCGCCCTGCCCCCCCAGGGCCGTGTCCCGGCGCCGGAGGTCCCAGACCACCGGACAGCCCAGGGCCTCGGAGAGCACATAGGGATCCGCCAGTTGCAGGGTGGCACCCTGGGCAGGGTGGTGCTGAACGGTCTGACCGTGGAGGCAGGCCAGATGGGGGGTCAGGCCCAGCTGTCGCACCAGTTCCGATGCCGCTGCGGCGTGGTGGTCCCCCAAGCGACGCTGGAGGATGCAGAGTCCGCTCGGGGCTGACCTGTCCCCTGCGGCGAGGAGTGTTTCCCGGCGCAGCTCCGGAGCATAAGGCCGGGGGTGGTGACCCAGCAGGGACAGGAAAGGGCGTCCTCCCCGGAAACCCTCCGGATCCACGGAGACCATGACGGCATCCACGCCATCGGCGCTGGTGCCTGACATGAGGCCCAGGACACGCCAGGGGCCTGGGTGAGGGAGGGAATCTGCCGGGAAGCCCATGGGAGCCATGTTACCGTAGGCAGGAAAATCGCCTATCCGGGGTGACCATGCTCGCGATGCTCCTCAACAACGCCCATCTCCTGGCCCGCCGGGGCGACTCCAACCCCCTGCCGGGCTGCGGCTGCTTTGTGATGGTCGCCATCATGGGGGTCATTATCGTGCTGGTGAAGAAGGCCATGCGTGACCGGCAGACCGCCACATCCCAGACACCGCTCCCCCCCGCGGCCCCCCGGAGCACTGGCGAGGGTCCCATCGGCTCCCACACCTTCGCCTGCCCCTTCACCAAGTGCCCCAGCTGCGGGGCCAGCTCCGACAAGATGCGCCAACAGTGGGACGGGCTGCGCAAGGTGACCTGGACCTGCGGCTACTGCAGCACGCCCCAGGTGCAGGAGCTCCGGGATGAAGAGTTGCCCCCCGTTGCCCGCCAGCGCCTGGGGCTGGACCCAGCCCCCCAGCAGACCGTCTATGTGGACCGTCCCGGCGGGGATGGCATGGGCGGCGTCGGCGGCCTCCTCACCGGCATGATGATCGGCAGCATGATGGGCGGCGATCACCACCGGCACCAAGGCGATGACAGCTGGACGGAGGGTGGCGGAGATGATGGCGGATGGGGGGACTCCAGTGGCGATGGCGGCGACTCCGGCTGGGAAGACTCCGGCGGCGACTGGGGCGACTCAGGAGGGGGCGGCGACGACTCTGGAGACTGGAACTGAGCCACACCTTGAACCATACGGTAAGCACCACTGAGACCTCTGGTGCCGTCTGGTCCCGGCTGGAGTCGCGAAGCCGGGAGGGTCGCGTCCGCCTCTGTGAACCTACCCGGCACTTGGTCTGGGAGACAGGGGGCCTCTTCCTGGGGAACCGCTACGAGGCCCAGCTTGGAGAGACCCCCATGGGCTGCACCCTGAGCGTGGGACTGACGTTCCGGGGCCTCCTGGCCCCCCTGCGGCGCCTCCTTGGCCGGGCGAAGCCGCTCCAGTCGCTGGCCCACCTGACCCGGATCCTCGCCGGGAGCGGCCGGACCTGAGCCCGCAAACGGAAGGGCGGCACTTCCCGCCCCGGGGATTACACTGGGCGGGCATCCCGCTGGAAACCCCGTGTCCATTCAAGCCCCTGTGAGCAAAAGCAGCCATCTGCGAATCCCGGCCCACCTCGGCGCCGGCCTCAGGATCGGTCTGGGCCGCCTGGGCTCCCTGAGCTGGATGATCCACCAGTGCATCTGGCACGGGCTCCGTCTGCGCCACCAGCAGTTGGGACTCATCCTCGAAACGACCCGGCTGCAGGTCCGCTTCACGGCTCTGCAGGCCCTGCCCATCACCTGCTTCACCGCCGTCCTCATCGGGGGCGTCACCCTGCTCCAGGTCTATGGCCAAGTCTCGGCCTACGGTGCCGAGACCTACCTGAGCCGCCTGATGGCCCGCCTGATCATCCGGGAGTTGGGCCCCCTCATGGTGGCCTTCATCGTCATCGCCCGCAGCGGGACGGCCATCGCCGCCGAGATGGCGAGCATGAAGGTCAGCGGCGAAGTGGACTGGCTCTGGTCCTCTGGTATGAATCCCATCCAGACCCTCCTCCTGCCCAGGGTCCTGGGGGGCGTGATCTCTGTCTTCACCCTCATGGTCTACTTCGGTGCCGTGGCTCTCCTGGGGGGCTTCCTTCTGGCCTGGCTGAGCCTCCCCCTGACCTGGGGGGCCTTTTTCGCCAGCCTCGGACAGGCCATCGGCCCCAGGGAGCTGGCCATCACCGCCCTCAAAGCAGGGCTCTTCGGCAGCCTGATCCCCCTGATCTGCACCTACTGCGGCCTGAGGGTCCGGAGCAGCAGCACCGAGATCCCCCAGGCGGTGACCCGGGCGGCCATGTATTCCCTGGGCGTGGTGCTGGTGGGGGGCGCCCTGGTGTCGGTGATCTGCTATGGCTGAGCTGCTGCGCCTGGAGGGGCTCTGCCTGGAGAGCCCGCACCTGAGGGGGGTGGACTGGTCCCTGCCCAGGGGAGCCAAGGCCGTGATTGAGCTCGGCAGCGCAGCGGCTTCGCTGGCCTTCCTCCGTCTCTGTGCCGGGGTGATCGATCCCCTTGAAGGCCGGGTGGTTCTGGATGGCATCCCCCTGTCCCCCCACCGCTATGCCCACCCCTTCAGAGACCGGGGCGCCCTAGCCTGGGTCCCTCCGGAGGGTGGCCTCCTGGCTAACCAGACTCTGCAGGCCAACGTGGCCCTGCCTCTGCGATTCGTCCATGGCCTGGGGAAGGGCATGGCCATGGAACGGGCCGGAGAGCATCTGGCCGCAGCGGGCCTGGAGCCTTTCAGGGATCACCGCCCCCATGCCATCCCCCCGCAGGAGCGCTGGCTCGGCGCCCTGGTCCGGGCTCTGGCAGCCAGGGGTGAGCTGTGGCTCATCGGCCTGCCCCCTGGGGGGATCGAGAGCTCCCGCCTGGAGCGGGCCCGTGCCCTTCTCGATCCGCTCCTGGGCGATCCGCAGGCGACGGTGCTCCTCTCCCAGGCTGGTCCCTGGAGCGCCGTGCAGGCTCTGGATGTCCTCCATCTCAGCGACGGTACACTGGCCTGGAGGGACCGGCATGAGGATTGAACGGGACGACGCCCGCATCGGGCTCATGGTGATCGTGGCCCTCCTCCTCTTTGCGGGGCTGCTCCTCCACCGGAGCTACCGGGTCATCTCGACCCGCGAGACGCGCCTGAAAGTGCGTCTCGCCAGCGCCTCGGAGGTCCTGGTGGGCACCGAAGTCCAGCTCCAGGGCTACCGGGTCGGCCAGGTGGACAGCATCGAACTCGAGCGCCAGGGCGTGGAGTACACCTTCCTCGCCACCCTGAGCATCCCCCGGGAGCTCGCCCTCTGGAGGGGCACCCGGGCCGTGGTCAACAGCCGGATCGTCGGGGGTTCCTTCCTGGAGCTGCAGCTGCCCCCGGTGGCGGAGCGGAAGCAGCTCCTGGACCCCTCCCAGGTCCTGGAGACCGACCGCTCCGCCTCCCTGGCTTCCCTCCTGGACCAGATCCAGTCCCTGGTGAAGCACTTGGACCAGGGTGTCATGGAGGTGAGAACCCAGTTCAGCCGGCGGGGTGCCGGGCTGCTCCTGGATCACCCCTCCATCCGGAAGCCCCTCGGCACCCTGGACGCCACCCTGGGGGAGTACCACGCCCTGGCCCGGGAGGGCCGCTCCACGCTCCAAGAAGCGGACGGGGACCTGGCCAGTGCCCGGAAGAGCCTGGCCCTCATCCAGGAGCTCCTGGAGCGCCGCTCCACCGAACTGGACAGCATCATCGTCAACCTGGAAGCCACCCTGCGCAGCCTCCGCACCCTGAGCGAGCACTCCGATGCCCTGATCCGACAGGGTGGCCCGGAAGCCGAAGAGGCCCTGCGGACCCTCAACCGGGACCTGAAGAGCGCCGGAGAACTCCTGGAACTGCTCAAGGCCAAACCCAGCCGGGTGATCTGGGGCCGCCCCTCCGCCAAGGAGCAGGAGGCAGCCAAGCGGAAAGCCGAGCATCCAAAGGAGTGATCAGACAGCCTGCCTGGTGCGGCCTCGGAGCCCCGCGAACCTTGGGGGGGTGAACCGCCTTTTCACTCGATCACCCGGGTCCCGATGTGTTCGAAATCCCCCTTGGCCAGAGATTCGGGATCGGTGATGAGCACCTCCCGACCGCCCTGACGGATGAAGCGCAGAGCCGCCTCGATCTTGGGGCCCATGGAGCCCGGTGGAAACTGCCCCTGGCTGAGGTAATGCTCAGCCTCAGCTGGGCTGAGGCGGTCCAGCCAGCGCTGGCCGGGTCGGCCGAAGTCCAAGGCCACCTTGGGCACACTGGTGACGATGATATAGGTCTCAGCCTTCAACTTCTCCGCCAGGAGGGCCGAGAGGCGGTCCTTGTCGATCACCGCCTCAACACCCTCCAGGAGCCCACAGGCGTCCTCCACCACCGGGATGCCACCCCCTCCCCCAGCAATGACACAGTGGCCCTCAGCCAACAGGTGGCGGATCGCCTCCAGCTGCACGACGGCCATGGGCCTGGGAGAGGCCACGACCTTGCGCCAGCCCCTTCCGGCGTCCTCCACCATGCGCCAACCCTTCTGGCGCATGAGCTGCCGGGCCCGGAGCTCGGCGTAGAAGGGTCCCACGGGCTTGGTGGGATGCTGGAAGGCCGGATCACCGGCATCCACGATCACTTCGGTGAGAAGGGTCGTCACCGGCACCCGGAGGCCCAGGGCCCGGAGCCGGTTCAGCAGTTCCCGTTCCAGCATGTAGCCCATGGACCCCTGGGTCATGGCATCCGCCACATCCAGGGCGTAGGGGGGGATCCGCTCGGCAACGGCGTCCTGCTGGACGAGGAGGTTGCCCACCTGGGGGCCGTTGCCATGGACTACGCAGAGGGCAAATCCTGCTTTGATGATGCCGGCGAACATGCCGGCGCACTCCCGGGCGTGGGCAAGCTGCTCGCTCTGCAGGCCCCGCTCCCGCTCAGGGATCAGGGCGTTGCCACCAATGGCGACCAGGGCGATGGGACGGGACATGGAAGAGCCCTCCGGGCGGACCGGGCGCCGGGTCGGGACGCCCGCCAGGAGTCTGATCGGCTCCGGGCCGGCTAAGCTGAAGGATCCGGAAGGCCTGCCCATGCTGCACCCCACCCTGCCCCCCCCCTTCCCCCTGGAGTGGGGCTTCAGCACCCGCCAGGACGCGGAATCCTTCTCCCCCACCCCCCTTCTCGCCCAGGTCCATGGGACCCGGGTGGTGGAGGCATCGGATGCGATCCAGGAGGCCGATGGGGTCTGGACGCGGGAGCCTGGCCAACTCATCGGTGTGCGGGTGGCGGACTGCACTCCCATTCTCCTGGCGGGGTGCACCCCGGAGGGCCCCTGGGTGGCCGCCCTCCATGCGGGGTGGCGGGGAGCCGTGGGTGCCTCCGACGGCCCCGGCATCCTGAGGGTGGGCCTGGCCATCTTCAGGAATCTGGGGGGGGAGCCGGGGGACCTCGTCTGGGCCCTGGGGCCCGCCATCCAGGCCTGCCACTTTGAGGTGGGCGAGGAGGTCATGGAGGCCGCCCGCCGTGACCCCGCCTGGTCGGAGCGAATGGCCATCCCAGGGCCTCGTGGCAGACCCCACTTCGACTTGGCAGCCTTCCTCCGTGCCCAGGGAGAGGATCTGGGCCTCGACCCCCGGAAGGATGCCTCTGTCGCCCGCTGCACCCTCTGTGACCGGGATACCCTCTTCAGTTATCGGGGGGGCGATCTCCGGGAGCGTCAGTGGGGCTGGGTCCGGATCAAGCCAACGGCATCGTGACCTCAAGGAGGGTCCCGTCTCCTTCGTTGCAGATACGGACACTCCCGTGGTAGCTCGTCAGGATCTGGGCCACAGAGGGCAGATTGGAGCCGGCGGAGCGGATATCCATGATGGCGTCCTGGTGAAGTGTCGAGAAGGGCTCGAAGGCTGCCTCCAGGCCCATGGGCGGAATGGGGCCGCCCTCATCCTGGAGGGCGAAGTGGAAGGTCCCTTCCTCGACCCAGGCCCGGAAGGCCAGGGTTCCCGTCGGCGTGGGCCCACCGACGGCATGCTGGACCATGTACTGGATGATCCTGGCGAAGTCGGCATAGACGCCGAACATGGCCGCACGACCGCCCCGGTCATCGATGTTGACGCGCACTCCGGCCGGGATGGTCCCATCGGCAGTCAGGAGCTCAAGCTCCTGGTAGAAGATGTCCTGGGGAATGAGGATCTCGGGCTTGCCCGGATCATCGAGATCCACCCGCCGGGCCAGGGCCTTCAGCAGATGGTCGATCTGCCTCACCGACTCCGCCAGCACCTCCATGTGAAGCGCCTGCTCAGGGCTCGGTGGCGTCAATAAAAGGGCCAGCCCCTTGCCGTGCTCCCACAGACCCGCCACGGGGGACTGGAGACGCTGGACGATTTTGCGGAAGAGTCCCTCCATCAGGACAGCCTTCTCCTGCTTGCTCAAGGCGGCCTTGGCCAGATGCAGATCCTGAAAGGCCCGCTCCATGCCCTCATAGCTGGCTGCCAGGGCCCGGCTGCTCTCCGTGAGGCTGGCGATGAGTTCGGTGTTCTCACGGCTCACCTGGGCCAGGGAGGCGTATAGGGCGAGCATCTCGAGATCCCTCGGAATGAAGGGTTCGGAGCGAGATAGACACCAGAAGCCCCAACGCCCTTCCTGACCCCGCCCCTCCTCCAGGGGGATCAGGCAGGCCTCCTCGCCCTGGGCCCAGAAACCCAGGGAAACACCCTCTTCCCAGAGGCGACTCATCCGGAGCTGACCGGTCTCCAGGGGAACGCCGGGTTCCAGAGTCCTGGCCCTGCGGTGGAAGGGATGGTCCGACTTGAGGATGGGGCATCCCTGCAGGACCGAGCCGTCCCAGCGCCCCCCCTCCAGGTAGGCCAGACTGCGATGGGACCAGTAGGTATGAAGGCGCTGGGCCTTCAGCTCGGCATGCACCTGTTCCAGCATCCTGCGACTCAGGTTCCCGGGGTCATGCTCCGTGAGGAGTCCCTGACTCAGGGTGACCAGGCGCCCCAGGCTGCGGGTCCGCTCCTCCAGGTCCCTTTGGGTCTCCAGGAGCTTCTGGTTGCTCTCCTGGGCGGCCCGAAGCTGGGCTTCCAGGTGCTCCACCATCTGAGCGCTGAGGTTCCGCAGGATCGGCCCCTCCCGTCTGGAGTCCACACTCTCCCGCTGCCCGCCCAGGTACCCCCTCACCTGGTTCACGAAGGCGAAGGGGTCGATGGGCTTGGGGATGAAGCCGTCGCAGCCGGCCACCAGCGCCGTCTCCCGGTCGCTCTTGAGGGTCTTGGCGGTGAGGGCCACGATGGTCGTGGCGCGCAGCTCGGCATGCTGACGGAATTTGGTGGCTGTTTCAAAACCCGAGAGCCCGGGCAGGTTGATGTCCAGCAACACCAGATCGGGCTTGAGCTCCAGGGCCATCTCGAAGCCCCTCATCCCGTCCTCTGCCCAGTGGGCCTCGAAGCCGGCCTGACTGAGGAGGCGCTGGACCAGCCGCCAGTTGATGGGATTGTCCTCGATACAGAGGACTCGCTGGGAGCCTTCGGCGATCATGGATTCTCTCCCTGCATGAGCGGTATCTGGATGATGAAGGTGCTGCCCTCGCCTTTGATGCTCTGGACTTCGATCCTGCCGGACATCATCTCCAGCAGTCGCTTGGAGAGCGCCAGGCCCAGCCCGGTGCCCCCGAAGCGTCGGGTGATACTGCCGTCCACCTGCTGGAAGGGCTTGAAGAGGCGGGCCAGATCCTTCGTGTCCATGCCGATCCCCGTATCGGAAACAGCGATGGCCACGAACTCTCCTTCCCTCCACGCCTTCAACGCGACCTGTCCGCGCTCAGTGAACTTGATGGCATTGCCCAGGAGGTTGGTCACCACTTGGCGCAGACGGACGGGATCCCCCATCACCCGGACCGGCTCTGGCAGGGGCTCGTAGATGAACTCGATGGGCCGGTCCAGGATCAGCCCCGGGGCGAGGTTCCGGACATCCTCCAGCACCGAGCCGGGGTCCACCGGCTCCAGCTCCAGCTCGAACTTGCCTGCCTCGATCTTGGAGATGTCCAGGATCGAGTCGATCATGCCCAAGAGCGTCCTTCCGTTCTCCAGGATGATGTGCAGATCCTCCTTGATGTCCGCAGGGATGCGGTCGGCACTCTCCTGGAGCAGCAGGCCTGAGAAGCCGATCACGGCATTGAGCGGGGTCCGCAGTTCATGGCTCATGTTGGCCAGGAACTCATCTTTGAGGCGATCCATCTCCTGCAGGCGCTGAAAGCTTCCCAGAAGGCTCTCGTTGAGCGCCACCAGTTCCCGGGTCTTCTCCTGCACCTTCTCCTCCAGGGTCTCGGCCCAGGCCTTGAGCTCGCTCCGGCTCTGCTCCAGCCCACGGGTGCGCTCCTGGACGATCTCCTCCAGCCCCGCCCGGGTCTCCTCCAGCTCCCAGATGGTCTCCGTCAGCTGCCGGGTCCGCTCCTGGACCCGGAACTCCAGGAGGCGGTTCTGGTTCTCGATCTGCTCCCGGCCAGACCTCAAGGCCCGGGTCATCTGGTTGAAGTTGAGGGCCAGGTCCCCCAGCTCATCCCCACTGTGGACGATGATGGGGGGTGCCTCCAGGTTCCCTTCGGCCACCTCCCCCGCCGAGCGCTTGAGCAGCACCAGTGGCATCACGTAGTAGTGCGACACCAGGCAGAGGAGGGAGATGGCCAGCACCAGCATGAGGAGGCTCGTGACCGCCCCCATGAAGCGGCTTCCGCGGGCGATCTGCTCAACATCGGTGGTCCTGATCCCCAGGATCAGGGTCAGGCCATGACTCATCGGTGCCTGGGCAAGAAGCAGATCCCGCCCTTCCCAGGGCATCACAGTGCGCTGGCCCTGCACTGCCAACTGGCGATCCAGGTCCCCTGGCGTCCGGGGACCCGCATGAAGCGTCCTGCCCCCAGGCCCCAGGATGGCGCTGAAGACCACCACCTGGCCATCATCCATCTCCTCCAGGAGCTGACGGAAGTGGGCAGCCTCCTGCTCCCGCTCAGGAGGAACCAGCACCTGGGCCGACATCCTGATCAGGTGCTCCGCCACCTTCATCCGGCGATCCAGGGACTTCTGCTTCACCCAGCGAGGGTAGAACCCGATGCTGAGCAAGGCGGACCCGGCCACGACCACGGCGGCTGCGATGCCCAGCTTAGTCAGGATGGAGAGGCGAAGCATCCGTCATTCTACCGTCAGGGAGCTGGAAAAAATGAAAACAGGCAGCGCCATACCGACGGCTTTCCACTGCCAACCACCCCGCCAAGGGGGGCAACACCGTGTCAGCGTCTGTCTCCCATACCATGAGCCCTCCCGGGGCCATCCACCCTGCAGCTCTGGGAGCCAGGAGCTCCCAGAGGGCTGGGACCTCGGCGTAGGGGGGATCAACGAAGAGGACTGCGAGCCCCTGCAGCACCCCACCGCTCAGCTTCCGCACATCCTTCCTGATCACGGTGATATCCGTGCCCCGGATATTGGTATCCAGTAGGACGCAGGCCGCCGGAGCCGACTCCACACAGGTGACGGGTCCGTACCCCCTGGACCAGGCCTCCACCCCCACGGCCCCCGTACCGGCGAAGAGGTCCGCAAAGGGCCCCTGGGGCCAGCGTTGGAGGATGGAGAAGAGGGCCTCCCGGGCCCGGTCCGCCGTGGGGCGGATCCTCATGTCCCCAGGCTCCGGCGAGGCCAGCCGCCTCCCCTTCAGTCTGCCTGCGATGATCCTCATGCAGCCCTCCCCTGCAGCTCCGCCCAAGGCATGGGGGCTGCGGGGGAGTCCCCCCCCCGCGCAGAGTGAGCGCCAGCGAACGGGCGATCCCATTCCCGCCCCGCACAGCCGCTCGGCACCAGCACCGATGCCGAGTGCGGCTCCGCCGCGCGAGGCATGGGGGCCTGGGGGGACGCAGAGTGAGCGCGAGCGAACGGGCGGTCCCCCCAGATCAGCATCAGTACGCCCACCGGAGCAGCGTCCCCCCCCAGGTGAAACCCGCCCCGAAGGCCGCCAGCACGATAAGATCCCCCTTCTTCATGCGCCCCTCCTCCCAGCACTGGTGCATGGCCGACGGGATCGTGCCCGAGGTGGTGTTGGCATAGTGGCGGATGTTGTTGGCCATGAGCTCCAGGGGCAGCTCCAGACGCTTGGCGGCGGCCTCCATGATGCGGATGTTGGCCTGGTGCGGGATGAAGAGCTTCAGGTCAGTGGGTTCAATGCTGTTCCGATCCAGCATGAGGCGGGCGGCCTCGGCCATCTCGCGGACGGCCCGCTTGTACACCTCCTTGCCCTCCTGGTAGATGTAGTGCTTCTTGGCCTGCACCGACTCCACCGTGGCGGGCATGACCGAGCCGCCTCCCTCCATGCGCAGGAAGGCGCCCCCACTGCCATCGGTGTAGTGCTCGAAGTCCAGGATGCCCAGGCCGTCCTCCACCCGCTCCAGGATGACGGCTGCGGCCCCATCCCCGAAGAGTACGGCGGTGTTGCGGTCCGAGAGATCCATGATGGAGCTCATCACATCGCAGCCCACCACGGCCACCCTTTTGCAGCCCCCGCTGGCCACCAGGCTGGCGCCGGTGGTGAGACCGAAGAGGAAGCCCGAACAGCCCGCATTGAGATCGAAGCCGAAACACTTGGAGGCTCCGGCCTTGTGCTGGATCAGGGCGGAGGTGGCGGGGAAGAACATGTCCGGCGTGGTGGTGCAGGCCACGATGGCATCAATGCCATCCGCTGTGATCCCGCGGTTGCGGAGGGCCATGTTGAGCGCCTCCACCCCCAGATCGGAAGAGCCCACACCCTTCTCCACCCAGCGCCGCTCCTTGATCCCCGTGCGGGTGGTGATCCACTCGTCATTGGTCTCACAGAACCGGGAGAGCTCATCATTGGTGACGATGCGGTCGGGGAAATACTGGCCGGTCGCGGTGATGCCCACGGGGATGGCGAACTTTCGGGTCACGGTAACCTCCAGGGACAATCCAAACCCCTGATTGTGAACAATCCCGGTCCACTTTTCCATGGGCAGGGAAAGCCCCCTGATCCTCATGGCATTGGCCGGGAACCACCCCGGGGACGTAGGATGGAGCCATGCGCACCCTGGCCGTCCTTCCCTCCCGCTACCCCTCCACCCGATTCCCGGGCAAGCCCCTGGCCCGGATAGGGGGAAGACCCATGATCCAGCGGGTCTGGCAGGCCGCCAGCTCCGCCGAGGGCGTGGACCGGGTCATCGTGGCCACGGATGACGCACGGATCCTCGAGGCCGTCCAGGCTTTCGGAGGAGAGGCCGTCATGACCGACCCTGCCCTGCCCTCCGGGACCGACCGGGTGGCTGCGGCCCTGGAGAGCCTGGGGGAGAGCTTCGATGTGATCCTCAACATCCAGGGCGACGAGCCCGCCATGCACCCCGACACCGTGGCGGCCCTGGTGCGCCTGATGGCCGAGAATCCGGGCCTGTCCCTTGGCACCGTGGCCTGTCCTTTCACCTCAGCCGAGGAGCTCTTCAGCCCCAATATCGTGAAGGTGGTGACGGATGACCGGAACCGGGCCCTCTACTTCAGCCGTTGCCCCATCCCCTACCTCCGCAGCAGCAGCGTCTTCGAGCAGGACTTCCGCCCCTGGCTTCCCCCGGAGCAGCTGGCCACCTACAAGCGCCACCTGGGGCTCTACGCCTATCGCCCCGAGGCCCTCAAGACCTTCATGCAGCTCCCGCCCCACCCCCTGGAGCGCACCGAGATGCTGGAGCAGCTCCGCGCCCTGGCCCACGGTATGGCCATGGGGGTGGCCTGGACCCCCCACCTGAGCCTGGGAGTGGACATCCCGGAGGATGTGCCCCTGGTGGAGGCCCTGCTGCAGGAGCGCGGGCTGCTCTGAACGGCAGCCTTATGAGCCTTGGCCGTTCTGCTTGGTGCAGTGGCGTTTCTTCCAGATCAGAGGTTGCGGTGAGACCCGTCGCAGAAGGGCTTCTTGCCGGACTGCTTGCAAGCGCAGAGGTGGACGGTCTGAGCAGCCTCCAGCGTGAAGGGGACCGGGCTCAGCCCTGTGTCCTTGTGACTGCCATCGCAGAAAGGGTGCTTGGCGGAGCGGCCGCAGGCGCACCAGTAATAGGCGCCGGGCTCTAGCTCAACGGCCACAGGCTTGGTGTCGACGATCTTGGGTTCGGACATGTCTCATTCTCCTGGACCCGCAGCCTCAGTGGCTACTCCGGTCTACCCATTAGGATGATCCCACCACCATGCCCGTCGGGGCTGAACCCTGGAAGAATCAGGCCCATTCCTGGTAGTTTTCAGCGGAGCTGCCCCTGCCTGCGGAAGGCCAAGGGCGTGAGCCCGGTTGCCCGACGGAACACCTTGGTGAAGTAGGAGGGGTCCTGGTAGCCCAGGTCGGCCACGATGGCCTTGATGGGCGCATCACCGAGGTGGAGCATCCGTCGCGCCTCGGCAACCGCCCGGTCCTCGATCACTTGTTTGAACGTTCTCCCCAGAAAGCTCCGGGCCAAACGGAGGATACGCCGCACCGGAACGCCGAGTTGACGGGCGTAGAAAGCAGCGTGTTTCTCCGCCTGGTAGTGCACCTCCACGACCTCCAGGAAACGTACAAAGAGCCGGAAGTCCTCGCAGGAGATCGCCCCCTGGTGGGTCACCTCCTGCTGGAAGGCAGTCTGAAGCAACAGGATCATCGCCTGGAGCTGATGTGCAGCGGCCACCTCCCCGTTGGCCCCCTGCGTCGCGAGAATCCCCGAGAGCAGAGTGGCCATGCCAAAGACCAAGTCCGGGGGCGCCGAGGCCCCCAAGGAGACATGAGTAGCGGAAAAGAACTGGGAGAAGAGCCAGGCGCCCTGGGCAGGCAGGGCTTCCTCACTGAAGTTGATCACCCACCCCCGGGTATCCGGCCTGGGAAGCAGGCAGTGTTGCTTGCCCCGGGCGATGATCACTGCCACGGGCGCCTCCACGGCATGAAGCTCCCCGTCAATCCGGTGTTCCCCTCCCCCTTGGGTAAGCAGGACAATCTCCTGGACCCCATGCCGATGCGGTTTGGGAGGAGACAGGAGGATCTCGCGGATCCGCGGGTCGTCCAGGAGGTGGATGGTGACGGTCATGGCTCTGCCCAGCGGGTGTCCAGGCGGCGCCGAACGCCTGCCACCAACTCCCCTGCCCCCTGGGTGACGGCAAGGCTCCAGGCCAGGATCCCCACGGCAAGGCGGGCCGTCCCTGGGGTCAACCTGGGGAGGAGCTCCACCACCCCCGCCAGGGCCAGCAGCCGGAAACCAGTGTCAGCCATGGGATCACTGGCCGCCGCAGCCGGGATGATGGCCTGCAGCAGCTCCTCCACTGGGACCCCGGAGGGGAGCCCTTGCAGGGATTTCCGAGCCCCCCTCGGATCTCCGTCCAGGATGGCCTCCGCCAGCTCCCCTGCCCCGCCTCCCCCGCCGAGGAAGAACGCCAGGGGCTCCCCCTCGGAGGGGAAGAGATGCACCAGGGCTCCAGCCTGCAGGAATCCCTCCACCCGTCCGGATTCCAGGGATGCCATGAAAGTGAAGAGCCAGGCCGTGCGACCCTGGAGCTCCAGATCGGCTTCCGCCAGTTTGAGGGTCGAGGCCCGGACTAGGAGATCCAACACCGACTCGCTGTGTCGCAGCCGCCACCCCAGGGCATCCAGGGCCTGGCGCAGGCTCCCCGTGCAGAGCAGCTCCACGGGGTCGCCTTCGACCGGTTCCGGAAGCTTCCCCTCCAGGCGCCGCCGGGCCAGCCGGTTCCACTGAAGGTCCTCCGGGAGCTTCCGGACCAGAGTCTGCGCCAGAGGCAGGAGAGCCCGATCCAGGTTCAGGCGCCGCTCCAGGTCCTCCAGCAGGTGGACGGCCACGGGCTTGAAACCCGCCAGAGCCATGTCGGGTGCTGCCCGGAGCTGCAGTTCCCCATAGCTGCCCTCCGGTCGATCCACCGCGACTTCACCCGCAAAACGGGCCATCCCCTGGCACTGCACCACCAGGAGAGCCAGGAAGGACTCCCGGTCAAGCCAGGGCTCCAGGACCAGAATGGCACGCAGGACCATCAAGGCCTGAGCCACACGGAAGGCCTGATCGCCGCCGGAAGGCATCCGAAGGACCAGGGGAGCCAGGGTCTCCTCCAGCCCCAGTCGGTCCAGGGCACGGAGGCAGGTACCCATGAAGCCGTCCCCGGGTTCCGGGAAGGCTCCAACCCAGGCTCGCCTCAGAATCCGGTCTTCCATGAGATCAAGTCCCCCAGGTTGCGGAGGTTGAAGCCCAGCTCCAGGCGATTCTCCCGGCTGACCGAGCTGGTGGCGTTGAGGGCGCTCCGGCGGAACTGCAGGGTGGTAGCGATGCAGGGGGTCACGTAAGCCAGGGCTACCACACCGGAGGAGAGGCGGTGGAGGTTCATGTCGTAGTATCCCGTGAACTCGAGACGGAGCCGGTCGTCCAGGAAGCGATGCAGGCCACCGGTCTGGACGCCCCGCTGACGGACCAGGAGGGGAGTGGCCGCCGTGGAAAAGAGCGCCAGGTTGAAGCGGCTGCCGTCCCGACCGCTGAACTCCGCCGACAGGGAGTTGTCTCCCGAGCTCTCATTGAGATACGTGGAGCGCCGGAAGCTGAGGCGGAAGCGATCGCTGGGCTCATAGGCCAGCTCATTGTCCAGGGAACCCCAGCCCTGCAGGATCCGCCCGTCGGAGAGGATGATCGGCGCAAAGTGGTATTTGGTGGAGATGCGCCACCGGATCAGGTCCAGGAAGTCGCTGCCCTTGCCGGGGCGGGCGAGGAGGTGCTGCTTGAGACCGATCTCGAAGCTCTCCTCTCCCATGGCACTGCTGGCCACCCCTGGTGCGGAGTCCACCTCATCGAAGCGGGGCACCTTCCCGGCCTCCGAAAAGCTGGAGGTCCGGGTGAAGGCCACATAGGGCTCCACCACGTGCTTGAGATCGCCTTGGTAGCCCATGAAATGGGTCTGGTCAAAGGTTCTTCCGATGGGAGGGCCAGAGAGCTGGAGCCTGCCAGAACCCAGAAGGCGGTTGGTGGCATCCCCATCGACCCACATGGGATTGAAGGCGGCGCTCTGGGCGGCATCCAGCCAACCGGCATTGTCCGCAGAGGTGTCAAAGACCGAATTGTGGAGGGTGGCCCCGTAGTGGGTGTAGCGCCCCAGAACCTGGAGATCCGCCCGGATGGGGCCATACTGGCCGAGACGCCCCTGGACCCGGGCGAAGGCATCCTCACGGTCCCAGGAATAGGAGGGCTCGGACTGCCCGTCCTCGAGGTCAAGACGGTAGGTCATGCGCCCCAGCCGGGCACCACCATCCAGGTAGAAATTCCCGAAGGAGACCGGGAAAAATCGGATCTGAGCCTGCGGAAGCGTCTGTTTTTTCAGGGAATTGGGAAAGGAGGCGCTGTAGAAGGCATCCGACTCGGTGAAAAAGCTCTTCTGCTCCGAGGCGGTGAGACTGAAGCTGGCCCAGGAGAAGTTCTTGCCCAGGAAGAGGGAGCTGTTGTAATCGGACTGTCCGTTGGAGCCGCTGCCGTGGCCGTAATCGGAATCCAGCAGGGTGTCCGAGGCCTGGTTGACATCGGCAGACATCTGCCAGCCATCCTCACGTTGCCAGAGCTCCTTGAGGGAGAAGCTGTAGCGGTTCTCACCATCGCTGCGCTGGTGGATCTGCCGTCCCTGGAGGCTCCCCTGATGGGTGGGCTCCAGGTTCCAGCGGAGCTCCCCACCCCAGAGCATGCCCTGCTTGGAGAAATACTCAGGGTCGAAAGTGGCGTCAACCCGGTCTCCGAAGGTCTGGTAGTAGGGCACACTGACCGACATGCCCAGGGTGCTGGAGTAGGAGATGTTGGAAGGCAGGAGACCGGAAGTCCGCTCCGACTTGGCTGGGTACATCACCCAGGGCAGGAAGTATGGCGTCGGGACATCCTTCACCCAGAGCCACAGGTTGCGGAGGGTTGCATAACCCTCCAGATCGACCTTCAGGCTGGAGGCTTTGGCCTTCCAGCCCGGTCGTTCCTGAGGACAGGGGGAGACTTCCACTTCCTGGAACTCCCAGTGGCGCAAGGTGGTGAAGGTCACCTGGCTGGAACTCAGGGTCCAGGAGGGAATGATCTCCAGCACCAGGGCCTGGGCTTCACCAATCTGCTTCTTCCAATCCATGCGGAGGCGCTCGCAGCGCAGACGCAGCCCTGGGGACTCCAGGCGGATGTTGCCCTCGGCGATGATCACATCGCTGGAGGGGGTGTAGTGGATGTGGTCAGCCACCAGCAGCAGGGTGTCCGTCTGGACCGCCCCGGTCTCCAGGTCCCATGAGTCCATCTGTTCGGTGACCCGATCCCCCCGCCAGCGGAAGGGGAGTCGGCTCGTGAGGGTCGCATCCGCGCTGAATGGACGGTAGGGGGTGAGGCCGGCGACCGTGGGGCCGGGGCCGGGCACCAGGACCGGAGGGAGGGCGGGCAAGCCCTGGGCGGCCAGGCTCCCGGCGGCCAGGACGAAGAGGATTGGCCTCATCAGGGCCTCAGACCTCATGCGAGTGGGGCACCAGGTAGGCGGTGACCATGAAGAGCACCACCCCGAGGGCCAGCCCCAGAGAGCTCTTCCACCCCTTCTCCTTCTGAGCCTCGGGCAGGAGATCGGCGCAGGCCACGTAGAGCCCCAACCCTCCCGCCAGTCCGAGGACCGGGCCCAGGGGGATGCGCAGGAAGTCCTGGCAGAGCGCCCCGAGGATCGCAGCCAGGGCAAGGCCACCGGCCGCCAGGATGGCTCCCCGGTTGCCGAAGCCCCTCACCAGGAAGATGGAGGAGATGGTCGCCCCTTCCGGGATCCGGTGCAGCAGCACCCCCATGAACACCAGGGCCCCGAGACCGCCTCCCCGCAGGAGAGCGGCACTGATGGCCATCCCGTCCATGAAGCTGTGGAGAGAGAGACCGATGAGGGCCAGTACACCAGTCATGGCATTGCCGGCATGGACATGGGTCTCCTCACCGTAGTGGAAGTGGGGGCTGATGCCATGTTCGATGAGATGGACCAGGAAGAAGCCCCCGAGGGCCCAGAACATCATGCTCTCCCCGCCAGCCTCGACGGCCTCCGGGATGATCCGGACCAGGGTGACGGAGACGAGATACCCAGCGGCGATCCCCGAAAGGTGCCGCATGAGGCCAGCCTTCCCATGCAGGAACTTGACGACAAGCCACCCTCCGAGGAGGGTGGCCACAGCGGCGATGGGCGCCAACCAGTAGACATGCATGAGGAAGCTCAGGCCTTGCGGGTGCTCTTGGCGGCAGGCTTCCTGGCCGCGGGCTTCTTGGCCGCGGCCTTGGCGGCGGCGGGCTTGGTCTCGACCACGGGCTCAGCGGCGGCCTCGACGGGCTTGGCCTCGGTCTTCGGCGTCTTGGCCTTCGTGGTGCGGCGCGGCTTGGCGGCAGACTTGCCGGCAGGCTCGGCGGCAGGGACTTCCTGAGCCACTGGCTCCGCGACCGCTTCGCCAACAGCCTTCCGGGGACGGCCGCGCTTCTTGGCGGGAGCCTCGACAGAGGCCTCCTCGGCCTTGGGGGCGCCCTGCATGGGGGCGCCCTGCACAGGGGCGACCGACTCAGCGGCACCGAGCTTCTTGGGGCGGGGCAGCGGGGTAATCAGGCTGGCCACATCCAGCACCGGAATGGGGGCAGGCACCACAGCCGGGGGCTCGGGAGCGGAGACCTGAACGACCACCTCGGGCTCGGGAGTCACCCCAGTGGCGGGCTCGGCGGCAGCCGCGGTCACCGCTTCGGCAACGGCCTCGGCAACCACCTCGACCACAGACTCTGCAGCCGCAGCGGACCTCCGTCCGCGCCCGCGCCGACGTCCCGGGGCCTCCGCCGCAGGGGCCTCAGCATCGGCCATGGCCTCGTTCTCGGGCTTGGCACTCTCAAAGAGGGCCCGCAGGCGGTCCCGCTCCTCAAGGGCGGCCTTCTGGGCATCCCGACGATCGTACTTGTACCCGGCACCCCGCTCGACGGCGGAAGGCTTGGTGGGCTCGGCCAGGGCCTTCTCGAAGGAAATGGGGGCATCGCCGCCCAGGACCACGGTCTCATCCTCGCTATCACGGGGCCGCTCCGGACGCCGGTCGGCGGCGGGCTTCTCGGCAGGCTCCTCCTCACGGCGGTCGATCTCCGCAGACATCTCCCCGTAGACCAGCTCAGGGTCGGCCTGGATCAGGATGCGGGCCTCATGGGCCTCCTCCAGTTCAGCCAGATCCTTGCGCTTCTGGTTCAGCACCGCCATGGCGATGGTGGGGGCCAGCTTCACCCGGACCTCTTCGATGCCTTCCTTGCTGAGGATGGACTTGAGGCGCCGCACCACGCTGAGGACCAGGGACTCGAGGTTCTTGACCTTGCCGGACCCCTGGCAGACGGGGCAGTTCTCATGGGTGACATGCTGGAGGGAGGGCCGGATGCGCTGGCGGGTCATGACCAGCACCCCGAAGCGATTGATCTTGCCCACCTCCATGCGGGCCTTGTCCTCCCGCAGGCACTCCACCAGGCGCTCCTGCACCGCGCGGTTGTGGGTGTCCTTCTTCATGTCGATGAAGTCGATCACCACCAGGCCCGCAAGATCCCGCAGGCGCAGCTGGCGTGCGGCCTCCTCAGCGGCCTCCATGTTGGTCTTGAAGGCCATGTCTTCCACACCCTCGCCGGAGGTCTTGCCGGAGTTGACATCGATGGCCACCAGAGCCTCGGTCTGGTCGATGACCAGGGCCCCTCCGGCGGGAAGGTTCACCTTGCGGCTGTAGATCCGATCGATCTGCTCCTCGGTCTGATACTTGGCGAAGAGGGGCTTCTTGCCGACGTAGTGCTTCAGCACCCCGGCATGCTGGGGCATGGTGCGCTTGAAAAAGCCCTGGGCGGCGTGGAAAGTCTCCAGATCATCAATGTAGACCTCTTCCATATCTGCGCTGAAGCAGTCCCGCAGGGTGCGGGTGACCACATCATCCTCCTGCCAGACGAGCCCGGCCCCCTGGCGGTGCTTGTGGCGGTGCTGGACCTCCTTGTAGGTGTCCAGGAGATACTCCAGATCCCGCTGGAAGTCGTCCTTGGTGACCCCCAGGGAGGCGGTGCGCACGATGACGCCGAAGTTGTTGGGGATCTCCAGCTCGTCGATGAGCTTCTTGAAATGCTCCCGCTCCTCCCGGCTCTCGATCTTGCGGCTGATGCCGTTCATGGGGTTGCCGGGGGTCAGGACCAAGTAGCGCCCGGGCAGGCTGATCTGGGCAGTCATCATGGCGCCCTTGGCCCCCAGTTCCTCCCGCACGGCCTGCACCAGGATCTCCTGGTCCTTGTGGAGCAGGTCCTGGATGCGGCCACGGCGGCCATCCGGACTCACCATGTCCCGGGGAAGCTCGCCGATGGGCAGGAAGCCGTTCTTCTGGCCACCGTAGTGGATGAAGGCGGCCTGGAGGCTGGTGTCGACCCGGACGACCCGGGCCTTGTAGATGTTGCCCTTGATCTTTTCGTTGTGGACGAACTCGATGTCGAAGTCGGAAAGGGAGCCGTCCACCAGGGTGGCCACCCGAATTTCTTCGGGATCCGTGGCGTTGATGAGCATGACTTTTCTGTTCAAGAAGGATCTCCTCGGTACGGGACTCCCTCGGGAGCTCCCATAAGATATGAATGGATTGTTAAGAAGGATAATCAGAAAGATCGGATCTGATGAAGATGGGGCCGGTCATCCGGGGCACTCGCCCGTCTGATGCAGCAGAACTGATCCAGGCAGGCCCGTCATTTTCTCAGGTAGAGCCACGGGTAGCAAGAGGCACTGCAAGGACATCCCGGGCAGGGGTTACAGGAATGTCACAGCCCCGTCGTCACCCCGGTATATCCGCCCCCTAGCCTGGAGACTCCTACAGAGGAGATCCCGACCATGAAAACCATCGCACAGACGGCCCTGCTCGGCCTGTTGCTCATCCCCGTCGCGAACGCCCAGACGGTCACCGTCATGGGTTCCACCGCGCTCGGCCCCCTGATGAAGCAGGCCGCCGAGGACTACATGAAGTCCCACCCCGGGGTCCAGATCGCCATCAGCGGCGGCGGCTCCATGACCGGCCTGAACCAGGTTACGGCCGGTGGCTGCACCATCGGGATCTCCGATATCTTCGCCACCGAGGAGCAGCAGAAGCAGGGCATCCGCAACTTCAACATCGTGGTGGAGCCCTTCACCATGATCGCCAACCCCGGCGTGGGCGTGAAGAACCTCAACGCCCAGCAGGCTGAGAACGTCTTCACCGGCGCTGTGACCAACTGGAACCAGGTGGGCGGCAAGAATATGAAGATCGTCCGCGTGAACCGCCCCGCTTCCTCCGGTACCCGTGCTGTCCAGAAGGCCACCGTGCTCCACGGCAAGGAGTTCAGCGTCGACCAGGTGATCCAGGATTCCTCGGGTGCCGTGGCCAACATGGTCGCCACCACCCCCGGCGCCGTCTCCTTCATCGAGATGGACTTCCTCAGCAAGAACCAGGGCCGCCTCGCTGGCATCGCCTACAACGGCGCCGTCTGCGACAAGCACGGCGTCAGCTCCGGCAAGTATCCTCTCTTCTCCTACGGCCACGCCTACGTCAACCCCGGCAAGACCGATGGCAAGACCCTTCAGGTGGCCGAGGACTTCTTGAAGTATGTGATGAGCAGCCGCTTCCAGGACACCACCGTCCTGAAGCTGGGCTACATGCCCGTCTCCTACACCAAGAACCTGAAGACCAAGCTCTAGGCTGCAATGCACCGGCGCCCCCCGTCTCCCGGCGGGGGGCGCCCACCACGAGGAACCTCAATGTCAGAAACACCACCCGTGTCCCTTGCGGGCCAGGGCGCCCAGCGGACCGTGCCGTCCGTTCTCGACGAGCGTACCGCCAGGGCTTCGTGGGACTACGAATTCAAGCAGAGCAGACTCCACCGCCTGGCTGACCGCTGGGCCCACCTGGTCTTCCTGCTCTGCAGTCTGCTCGTGGTGCTGCTCATCTGCGGCATCCTGTATTTCCTCGCCATCCGGGGCGCCGGGGCCTTTGTTCGGATCGGTACGGGCACAGACACCCTGGTGACCTTCAAGGATGTCTTCCTCTCGACCCAGTGGTCCCCCTTCGAGGGCAAGTTCGGCGTCCTGCCCTTCATCGGCGGCACTGCGGCGGTGACCGTCTTCGCCCTCATCCTGGCCGCCCCCACGGGCATCCTCACCGGTGTCTTCATATCCCAGTTGGCTCCCACCTGGATGAAGAACGTGATGCGCCAGGTCATGGATCTCCTGGTGGGCATCCCCTCGGTGGTCTACGGCATCTTCGGCCTGACCATCGTCCTGCCCTGGGTGGGGCACACCTTTCTCCAGGATTCACCGGCAGCTGGCTTCGGCGTGGCCGGGGCCATCCTGGCCGTCATGATCATCCCCACCATCGTGAGCCTGGCCACAGACGCCTTCGAGGGCCTGTCCTCCAGCCTCAACGAGGGCTCCCAGGCCCTGGGCTCCACCACTTGGCAGGCCATCTGGCATGTCCTCATCCCCGCGGCCAAGGGCCGCCTCCTCACGGCCATCGTGCTGGGGCTGGGGCGGGCCCTCGGTGAGGCCATGGCCGTCCAGATGGTCATCGGCAACAACCCCCAATGGCTGCTCCTGATGAAGATGCTCACGGACAAGAGCCCGATCCTGAGGTTCCTCTTCACCCCCGCGGCGACCCTGACCACAGAACTGGTCCAGGAGCTGCCCAATACCGCGGCCGGCTCCACCTGGAACAACGTGCTCTTCGCTCTGGGTTTCCTGCTCTATCTGATCACCATGGTCCTGATCGTGGCCACCCGCCGCCTGGGCCAGAGGAAGGCCGCGTGATGAGCGAAGGCAAAGACATCGTATTCAGGCCCCGCCGCTCCACCAGAATCTGCAACACCCTGATGCACGTGGTCCTGTGGGCCATTGCGCTGATGTTCGTCCTGGTCCTCCTGGGCTTCATCCTCGGCATCCTCAAGCAGGGCTGGTCGGTACTGAACCTGAAGTTCCTCAGCAGCATGCCCCAGACCATGGATGCGGGCGGCGGCATCATGCCGCAGATCTTCAACTCCATCTACATGGTGGTGCTCTCCCTCGCCATCTCCCTGCCCATCGGCCTGGGAGCGGGCATCTACATGGCCGAATACGCCGGCCAGGGGAGGGTCCTCCGCTTCTTCCGGCTCTGCATCGAAACGCTGGCGGCCACGCCCTCCATCGTGTTGGCCCTCTTCGGCATGATCATCTTCGTCCAGATGATGGGCTGGAGCTTCTCCATCCGGGCCGGTGCCGTGACCCTGGCCCTCCTCAACATCCCCCTGGTGACTCGGGTGGCCGAGGAGAGCCTCCGGGCCGTGCCCCGGGAGTTGGTGGAGGCCAGCTACGGGCTGGGCAGCACCAAGCTCCAGACCATCCTGAAGGTCGCCTTGCCCTACGCGGCCACGGGCATCCTGACGGGCCTGGTCCTGACCGCCGGGCGCGCCTTCGGCGAGAGCGCCATTCTGGTCTTCACCGCAGGCACCAACGTCAGCCAGAAGTTCCCTGACTTCAGCCTCAAAGTGCCCGGCGAGACCCTGGCGGTGCACCTCTGGTACGTCACCTCCGACGGAACCCTTCCCGACGCCCGGGAGATCGCCGCTGGTACCGCGGCGACCATGATCGTGCTCCTCCTCATCCTCAACCTGCTGGTCCGGCTCCTGGACCGCGCCATCCGGAAACGGACCCGCTGATGCCTGTGACCATCCCCCATGAAACCAAGCCGGTGAAGCTCGCCGCCAAGGACATGAGCTTCTATTACGGCACCAAGCAGATCCTGGACGGCCTGTCCATGGACATCCAGGCAGAGCGCGTGACGGCCATCATCGGCCCCAGCGGCTGCGGCAAGAGCACCTTCCTCAAGTGCTTCAACCGGATCCACGAGATCTCGAACGAGGTCCGGGTCGAGGGTTCGCTCACCATCGACGATGTGGACATCTACAAAGGCGGCATCGATCAGGTGGACCTGCGCCGCCGGGTCGGCATGGTCTTCCAGAAGCCCAACCCCTTCCCCAAGTCCATCTTCGAGAACGTGGCCTTCGGTCCCAGACTCTTCGGCGTCACCAAGCGCGACCTCCTGGAGGGCATCGTGGAGGACGCCCTCCGCAAGGCCGCTCTCTGGGATGAGGTCAAGGACCGCCTGAAGGACAGCGCCAGCGGCATGAGCGGCGGCCAGCAGCAGCGGCTCTGCATCGCCCGCGCCCTGGCGGTGAAGCCCGAGGTGCTCCTCATGGACGAGCCCTGCTCAGCCCTGGACCCCATCGCCACCAGCCGGGTGGAGGAGCTCATCTTCGAGCTCAAGAAGGACTACACCATCGTCATCGTGACCCACAACATGCAGCAGGCTGCCCGGGTCAGCGACTACACGGCCTTCTTCTGGATGGGCAAGCTCATTGAGCTGGACCTCACGGAGAAGATTTTCACCACCCCCAGAGAACGCATGACAGAAGACTACATCAGCGGGAGGTTCGGCTAATGCGGCATTTCGACAACGAGCTGAGGGATCTGAAGTTCAGCCTCCTCGCCATGGCCGGCCTGGTGGAGGAGATGGTCGACCTCTCCCGCAAAGCCTTCACCGAGCGCTCCGATGCGCGGGCGGACCAGGTCATCGCCCTGGACCAGAATGTGGACGAGCTGGAACTGAGCCTCGACCATACCTGCATCGACCTCCTGGCCCTGCGGGCGCCCTACGCCTCGGACCTCCGCCTCCTGGCCTCCACCCTGAAGATCATCCCCGAGCTGGAGCGCATCGGTGACCACTGCGTCAACGTCGCCCGGCGGGTGAAGTTCATCAGCGCCTACCCCCACATCCTCACCGCCCCCCAGATAGAGGAACTGAGCGCCATCACCCAGGCCATGGTCAAGAAGGCCATCAACGCCTTCGTGAACGGCGACGCCAGCGCCGCCCGGGAGGTCATCGCCGAGGACGACCGGGTGGATGAGCTCTATGTGCAGGTATCCAAGGACATGATGCAGATCATGCTCCAGGACCCCACGGCCATTGAGCGGGCCAGCCACCTCATCATCCTGGTCAAGAACTGGGAGCGGATCGCCGATCAGGCCACCAACATCGCCGAGGAAGTGCTTTTCATCCTGGATGGCGTCAATGTAAAACATGCTTATCTCCAGAGGCGAGAGTCCTGAACCAGAGCGGAGTCACCATGCCCCACCTCCTACTGCTTGAAGACGATGCGGACATCCGGCTCGCCCTTGAGCAGCATCTGAAGCGCGAAGGCTTCACCGTCACCTCCCTGGGCACCGGCCAGGAGGCCCTCCGGTACCTGAGCCAAGTCGGATCCCCCGGCCAGCCCAGACCCGATGTGGCCCTGCTGGACCTCACCCTGCCGGATATCGACGGCCTGGAGGTGCTGAGAGCGATCCGCACGGACCACCGCCTCCGCGTGCTTCCGGTCATGCTGGTGACCGCCCGAAATGAGGAGATCGACCGGGTCCTGGGCCTGGAGCTCGGTGCGGACGACTATGTCTCCAAGCCCTTCTCCAGCCGGGAGCTGGTGGCCCGTGTCCGGGCCATCCTGCGCCGGGCTTCTTTCATGGAGGAGGCTGATCGGCAGAAGGAGCTCAGCTTCGGCCCCATCACGGTGGACCTGGAGGCCCATGTGGCCCGAACTCAGGGCGAGCCCATGGACCTCACCCGCCGGGAGTTCGAGCTCCTGGCCTACTTCCTCCAGAACCCCCGCCGCGTCCTCAGCCGGGAGAAGATCCTTCAGCAGGTCTGGGGCCTGGAATACCTGGGCGAGAGCCGCACCATCGACGCCCATGTGCGCCGGGTGCGGGCCAAGCTCGGCGAGGCCGCCCATCTCATCGAAACCGTGGTCGGTGTCGGCTACCGCCTCGGCAGCGTGGACGCCTGACCCCCCCTTTCCAGAAGAAGGCACCGGAGCCCCGAGCGCCGGTGCCTTCATGCTGTACGCCGGTCGGGGACAGGGTCCCATCCCGCCCTGGAGGTTCCGCTCCCCCGGCCGGGGCGCTAGGATGGAAGGGTTGGACCGCGGAAGGGAGCGCCCATGTCTTTGAATGCCCTGATTCGCCGGGTGAAGCCCAGGGAGACCGTATTCTTCGATCTTCTCGACAGCTCCGCGGCGAACCTCCTGGAGGCCACGGTCTACTTCGAGGAGGCCTTCCGGAAGGGGGGCCCCTGGGGTCCCATGCGGGACCACATGAAGGCCTTGGAGCACCGGGGGGATGCCCTCACGGTGGAGATTCTGGACCGGCTCAACCGGGTCTTCGCCACGCCCCTCGAGCGCGAGGACATCATCACCCTGGCCCATGTGCTGGACGATGTGGTGGACAGCCTCTACGGGCTCTGTGAGGTCCTGCTGCTCTACAAGGTGGACACGGTCCCTGAGATCAGCCACTCCATCAGTCCCCTGATGGTCAAAGCCGCCGAGGAGATCCCTCCCCTCATGGCCGGACTCCGGACCTTCGCCCAGACCGATGAGATGCGGGCCCGGGTGCTTCGGATGACCGAGATCGAGAATCAGGCCGACATCCTGCACAACCAGGCCATGGCCGAGCTCTTCGTGACCGTGGGCGACCCGGTCCAGGTGATCAAGTGGAAGGAGCTCATCGACCACCTGGAAGCCACCTGCGACCTGCTGGAACTGGTGGGCAAGGTCGTCAGCTCTACCATCATGCGGAACGCCTGAGGACCCCCCGCCGATAACTCAGAAAGACGGACCTCCCCAACGATAAGTCCAGGATCGAGGTATCCATGGACAGATCGGAGGGCCCCCTTTCACTGACTCCTGTGCTGGAGCTCATTCCCGAGAACTGCGTCAACTGCCACGCCTGCATCGCCGTATGCCCGGTCAAGCACTGCAACGATGGCTCAGGTCCGCACGTGGTGGTCGACCACGACATGTGCCTGGGCTGCGGACAGTGCATCAGCGCCTGCAAGCATGACGCCCGGCGGCCGAAGGATGATGTGCTGGCCTTCTCCACCGCCTGCGCCTCTCATGAGCCCATGGTGGCCGTGGTCGCTCCAGCCGTGGCGGCAGTCTTCCCCGACCGCTGGCTCAGGCTCAATGGCTGGCTCCACAGCCTGGGCGTGGAGGCGGTCTTCGATGTGAGCTTCGGCGCCGAACTCACCGTCAAGAGCTACCTGGATCACCTGGAGCGGACGACCCCGAAGCTCATCATCGCCCAGCCCTGCCCCGCCCTGGTGACCTTCATGGAGGTCTACCACCCGGAGCTGCTGCCTCATCTGGCCCCCTGCGACAGTCCCATGCTGCACACCATCCGCATGATCCGGCGCTTCCACCCGGCATACCGCAACCACAAAGTCGTGGTCTGCAGCCCCTGCGCCGCCAAGCGCCGGGAGTTCGATGAGACGGGCCTGGGGGACTTCAACCTGACCTTCAACAGCATCATCAGCTGGCTCAAGCGGGAGAACCGGAGCCTGGACCAGTTCCCCGAACGGGCCTACGACAGCCCTGCCGCCGAGCGGGCCGTCCTCTTCTCCACACCGGGAGGACTCCTGGAGACCGCCCGCCGCTGGGCCCCGGAGGTGGACAGCGTGAGTCGGAAGATCGAGGGGCCCCACAGCGTCTACCCCTACCTGGCCGGCCTGGGGGAGACCCTCCGCCAAGGGGCGAATCCCCTGCTGGTGGACTGCCTGAGCTGCGAACTGGGCTGCAACGGCGGTCCTGGTACCCCCAACCAGGGGGCGCATCCGGATCGACTGGAACAGTCGGTGGCCCGTCGGGCCAAGGCGCTCCGCCAAGCCCATACCGCAGAGGGGCGGGGGGACCGGGAACGGATCCAGGAGGCCCTCCTTCCCCTGATTGAGCACCACTGGGAGCCGGGACTCTACAGGCGGACCTATGTGGACCGGAGCCGCAACAACCGGGTCCGCCGGCCCGGCCCAGGGGAGATCCGTGCCATCTACGAACGGATGGCCAAGGTGGACACCCGGGATGAACTCAACTGCGGGGGCTGCGGCTACGGCACCTGCGAGGAGATGGCGGTGGCCATCCACAACGGACTCAACCGCCCCGAGAACTGCCACCACTTCCGGCACCGGCGGATGGAGGCAGCCGCAGCCGAGGCCGAGCACATGCTCGGTGCGGTGGACCTGGATGCAGAACTCGCCCGGATCAACGCAGCCATGAGCGACATCGAGCAGCGGACCCGTCAGGCCCTCTCCATGGCTGAACAGGCCGTGGCCTCCATGGGGTCCGCCACCCATTCGGTGGAGGAGTTGATGAAGACCAGCCGCTCCATCACCCAGTTCACGGGCTCCATCCGGGACATTGCCCAGCAGACCCGCCTCCTGGCCCTCAACGCCTCCATCGAGTCGGCCCATGCCGGTGAAGCCGGTGCCCGCTTTGCCGTAGTGGCTTCGGAGATCAAGGCCCTGGCCTTCTCCTCAGGCCGGGCGGCGGAGGAAATCGTCGTCCAGGTCGAGGCCGTGCGCCAGAGCGGCAGCCAGCTTGAGGCGACCGTGGAGGAACTCCGCAGCCTCACCGAGGCCCTCCACCAAGCCCAGGAGTCCATCACACGAGCCGTCGGCAGCCAGCAGGTGGACTCCCGTGACACCTCCCAGCGGATCCTGGGCATGGCCCAGGATGTGGCCCGCCATGTGAGGGCTCTGGCCGAAGGCTCCCCTCAGTAGTGCCTGCGACGGCGGACCCTGGCGAGGGCCAGAGCCGGGGTCCTCGGAGTGGAGGAGGCGATGGCGAGGAGGGCCAGGACCAGAGCGGTGAGCGCGAATATGAGTCCAGTGGTCATGGCATCCTCCCTGTGTCTCTACAGATCGTCTGATGCCCCGCAAAGCTGAAGCGTTCAAAAGCGATTTTCAGGGAAATCGTGGAACTCACACCCAGTCCAGGATGATCTTGCCACTCCGCCCGGAACCCATGACTCCAAAGGCCTGCCGGTAATCGGTCACGGGGAAGCGATGGGTGATGATGCCGCTGATGTCCAGCCCGCTCTGGATCATGGCGGTCATCTTGTACCAGGTCTCATACATCTCCCGGCCATAGATGCCCTTGAGGCGGAGGCCCTTGAAGATGACCTTGCCCCAGTCGATGGAGGCCTCCTCCCCGAAGATCCCCAACAGGGCCACCCGGCCCCCGTGGGCCATGGTGTCCAGGAGCTGGCGGAAGGCCCCGGGGTGCCCACTCATCTCCAGACCGATGTCAAACCCCTCGGTCATCCCCAGTTCCCCCATCACCGTCCTCAGGTCCTCCCGGGCGGTGTTGACGGCCCGGGTCACCCCGAACTTCCGTGCCAGATCGAGACGATAGTCGTTCACATCCGTGATCACGATGTTCCGCGCCCCCACGTGCCTGGCGATGGCCACCGCCAGGGTTCCGATGGGGCCTGCCCCGGTAATGAGCACATCTTCGCCCACCATGTTGAAGGAGAGGGCCGTGTGGGTGGCATTGCCGAAGGGATCCAGGATGGAGACGACCTCGTCGGGGATGGAGTCGGGAACCGGGAAGACGTTGTAGACCGGGATCACCAGGTAGTCCGCGAAGGCCCCGGGACGGTCCACGCCCACGCCGACAGTGTGCGGGCAGAGATGGCGCATGCCCGCACGGCAGTGCCGGCAATGTCCGCAGACGATGTGGCCTTCACCGGTGACCCGCTCCCCCCCTGTGTAGGCCGTGACCGCCGACCCCACGGCCTCCACTACCCCCATGAACTCGTGCCCCACGTGCATGGGGATGGGAATGGTCCGCTGGGACCAGGGATCCCAGTTCCAGATGTGCATGTCGGTCCCGCAGATGGCGGTCTTGTGGATCCGGATGCGGACCTCGTTGGGCCCGGGCTCGGGCCTGGGCACCTCCATGAGTTCCAGTCCGACGCCTGCTTCCTTCTTCACCAGAGCACGCATGGAGACTCCTGTTTCACTGGACCACGCAGAGATCCCGGCCCACCTTGACGAAGGCCGCGATGGCCCTGTCCAGGTCCTCCCGAGTGTGGGCGGCGCACATCTGGGTGCGGATCCTGGCCTTCCCTTTCGGCACAACGGGGTAGAAGAAGCCGATGACGTAGACCCCTTCGTCCAGCAGACGCCGGGCGAACTCCTGGGCCAGGGGCGCATCATGGAGCATGACGGGCACAATAGGGTGCTCCCCGGGAGGGATCTCGAAGCCCGCCGCCACCATGGCCGTCCGGAAATAGCGACCGTTGGCCTTCACCTGCTCCATGAGCTCCGGCTCCTGCTCCAGGAGCTCGAAGGCCCTGAGGGTGGCCGCGGCGATGGGGGGGGGCACGCTGTTGGAGAAGAGGTAGGGTCGGGAGCGCTGCCGCAGCCACTCGATCACCACCCGCTTGCCGGCGATATAGCCGCCGCAGCCCCCGCCGAGGGCCTTCCCGAAGGTCCCCGTGAGGATATCCACCCTGCCCTCGACGCCGCAGTGCTCCGGGGTGCCGCGGCCATGGGCCCCCATGAAGCCCACAGCATGGCTGTCGTCCACCATCACCATGGCGTCGTACCGGTCCGCCAGGTCGCAGATCTCCGGCAACCTGGCGATGAAGCCGTCCATGCTGAAGACCCCATCGGTGACGATGAGCCGGAAGCGGGCCCCCGACGCCGCCTTGAGCTGCCTCTCCAGGTCGGCCATGTCCGAGTTGGCGTAACGGAAGCGCTGGGCCTTGCAGAGCCTGATGCCATCGATGATGGAGGCATGGTTGAGGGCGTCGGAGATGATGGCGTCCCGCTCATCGAAGAGCGCATCGAAGATCGCCCCGTTGGCATCGAAGCAGCTGGAATAGAGCTGGGCATCCTCAGTGCCCAGGAAGTGGGCCACCTTGTCCTCCAGCTCCCGGTGCAGATCCTGGGTACCGCAGATGAAGCGCACAGAGGCCATGCCGAAGCCCCGGCTGTGCAGGGCCGCCCGGGCGGCCTTCTGGAGCTCGGGGTGGCTGGCCAGACCCAGGTAGTTGTTGGCGCAGAGGCAGAGCAGCTCCTGTCCATGCACCTTCACCCAGGGGTTCTGGGGCGAGGCGATGGTGCGCTCGATCTTGTAGAGTCCCTGCGCCTTGAGGTGCCGGATCTCCTGCTTCAGATGGTCCAGGAAAGCCTTCTTCATGGTCTGCCCCGACTGCTGCTGCCCCCGAGTATGGCACTGGAATGGGCAGCCAGTGGCATGAGAAGTGGGATTCCCCGGGGCCCATCCCGGACGGCTCCCCGACTTTCCCCAGCAGGGGGCTCCCCCCTCTCCACCCCACAGGTGTCTGCTGCAGAGCGCGCAGCCTCCAGGCAAAACGCCCCCGGGCCGAAGCCGGGGGCGTCTTCAGAGGGCGCAGTCGCTTAGCTGCAGCCGGTGGTGGCTCCGCAGGTCTGGCACTTCAGGCAGGCGCCGTTGCGGACCAGGGTGAGGTGGCCGCACTCGGGGCAGGGATCGCCGGTGTAGCCCTTTTCCCGGGCGATCTGTGCGGCGCTGGCCTGGCGGTGGGCGCCCACGGTAGCCAGGGCGGGCTCAGGGGCGGGGACCCCGGCCACCTCGGCGGCGGAGAAGAGGGGCACAGCACCGTCACTGGGCTGCTGGAAGCCCTGGGCGGGACTCTCGGGACGGCGGCTGTCCACCAGGTTCATGAGGCGCTCGGGGTCCACCTGGGCCAGCTCGAAGCGGCCGAGGTAGCTGATGGCCAGGTCCCGGAAGACGAAGTCGATGATGGAGGTGCTCAGCTTCACCGCATCGTGGCCGGTGACCATGCCGTTGGGCTCGAACTTGGTGAAGAGGAAGGCCTCGCAGAACTCCTCCAGGGGCACCCCGTACTGGAGGCCCATGGACACGGCGATGGCGAAGGAGTTGAGCAGGGAGCGGAAGGCGGCGCCCTCCTTGTGGATGTCCAGGAAGATCTCGCCGAGGGTGCCATCCTCGTATTCCCCAGTGCGGAGGTAGAGCTTGGTGCCACCCACTGAAGCCGACTGGGTGTAGCCGCCGCGGCGGTTGGGGAGCTTCTTCCGGTAGGTGCGGACCACCTGATGGGAGAGGGCCTCGGCCATGACCTGGGTCTTCTCCACCACGGAGGCGGCCTCGTCCTCCAGGACATCGATCCCATCCAGCTGCTCGAGGTTGGTGGCCAGGGCCTGGCTCATCTTGGAGCCATCACGGTAGAGGGCCACGGCCTTGAGCATGAGCTCCCAGGAGGCCTTGTAGATGTCCCCCACCTCCTCCATCGAGGTCTCGGCGGCGAGGTTGATGGTCTTGCTGATGGCCCCGGAGAGGAAGGGCTGGGCGGCACCCATCATGCGGATGTGGCCCAGCGGGGCGATGAGGCGCTGCCCCTTGCGGCCGCAGCGGTTGGCGCAGTCGAAGATGGGCAGGTGCTCAACCTTGAGGTGGGGCGCCCCCTCGACGGTCATGGAACCGGCCAGGGCCTCCAGGAAGGTGGCCACCGCGGACTCGCTGAAGTCCCTCTTCAAACGCTCCACATCCAGGGCAAAGGCGGGATCGAAGGCCGTGGGCAGCTTCTCCTCGATGGCGGTGAGCTCTTCAAGGGTCCAGCCCTTGGCCAGCAGCTCCTTGCGGGTGATGCCCGGCGTCTCGTCGCTGATCTCCTGCCAGCCCACCACGTGGCGCTCGATGTCCTGGATCTGGCGGGTGGAGTAGCCCAGGCGGGCCAGGGCTTCCGGGATGGCCCGGTTGACCAGCTTGAAGTAGCCCCCGCCGGCGAGCTTCTTGAACTTCACCAGGGCGAAGTCGGGCTCGACCCCCGTGGTGTCGCAGTCCATCAGGAGGCCGATGGTGCCGGTGGGCGCCAGGACGGAGACCTGGGCGTTGCGGAAGCCGTGGGCCTCGCCCAGCTCCAGGGCGCGGTCCCAGGACTGGTGGGCGGCCTGGACCAGGCTCTTGGGCACCCCTTCACCGGTGAGGCCCTGGGGGGCGATGCAGAGGTTCTCGTATTCGGAGACCTCGGCGTTGTAGGCCGCACGGCGGTGGTTCCGGATGACCCGGAGCATGTGCTCGCGGTTCCGCTCATAGCCCGGGAAGGGACCCTGCTCTGCAGCCATCTCGGCACTGGCGGCATAGGCATCGCCGGTCAGGATGGCCGTGAGGGCGGCGCACCACTGGGTGCCCTCGGGGCTGTCGTAGGGGATGCCCAGGCGCATGAGCATGGCCCCCAGGTTGGCGTAGCCCAGGCCCAGGGTGCGGAACTCATAGCTCAGCTTGGCGATGGTCTCGCTGGGGAACTGGGCCATGAGCACCGAGATCTCCAGGACCATGGTCCAGATGCGGATGGC